>JBFMDV010000005.1:0-300000 GCA_040753875.1 Candidatus Zixiibacteriota bacterium
CGGGAGTTCTTGGCGAAGGTGTAATCTGCCATGTTCCGGCAACCGTAATCCCACCGCAAGCGGTGGGGTACCCCGCTCCTTGGGGCGGGTTGGTGGCCAGAGTGGCACGCAAAGATGTCATGTGTGACGTCGGGCGTCCTCGCCCGACGCTACTTGTTGCTGCCGAGATCATCTGCCTGACCGGCCAGGGCACACATGATTGGGCCTGTTGAAAAACTATGCCGTTCCGAAGTCAGTAGCAATTGTTCGTTGTGGCGGGTCTTGCGGCCGCACGTTATATCATCGCCGCACTTCGACTTCGCTCAGTGCGACGATGACGGTGTATGCTGGCGTTGAAGCGCGGCCGTGTGACCCGCCACTTTTTCAACAGTCCCGATTAGCTGTGTTACCTCATCGTTGGATGCCCTGTCCAATCTGTCCCTCGGCCTATTATGTAAACGATGTTACCGGTTTGTACCAATGTGTAAACGGTAGACGTCCTGACGCCGTCCCATAAGTCGCGAAAATCAGTTGCGTCAGTTTCTGCGACCCCGACGCAATCGGGGTCACGTGAACTGACGCACTTTGTCTCGAAAAAGATATGGCGTATTAAGACTTTTGCTGGGCGAACTGTTCAGCGGCCCGGCGTTCCAGTTCCGCCAGGGGGACTTCCTCGACACGTGTGGCGATCCACCATGAATTGCCGCTCGGGTCGACCACGCCGCAGCAACGGTCACCCCAGAACTGGTTTGCCGGCTCAGCCATGGATGTCCCGCCGGCCTGCAAGGCACGCCTGTAGACGGTATCGACATCGTTCACATAGTGATAGAGGCACGACGGCATCGGCTTGTGAGGCCCTGTGGCATCCGAGAGCATCAGGACCGAATCACCGATCCGGACCTCGGTGTGCCCAACGGTCCCGTCCGGGCGCATCATTTTCTCGGAGACTTTGCCGCCGAACGCACCTTCAAGAAACTCGATCAGTTTGACAGCACCTTTCACGACCAGGTATGGGGTGACGCTGTGGTAGCCATCAGGGATAGGTTTCACTGTCATATGTCTCTCCTTTCTTTGGACCCTTGTGAAAACTTGCGGGTGTAACGCCACTGGCACCAAGCCACACCCTCTCCTGTGCCCGGTGAGTTGAAGATTACACTATCAGGGATGGTGGCGCAATCACTTTCGGAATGCGTTCGATAGCTCCCCTTTGGGTTGCTAACAGTTCAGTGGGGCAGATTACCATACGGCCCTGCTGAAGAAATGGACAGACTTTGCCGATTATTTCTTGTAGAGAATGTAATTCTCGCAGTCCCGATTGACAGTCTCCCAGCTGTCACGATTTGACGCACGCTTGGACGTCATGGGCTGTCGGTATGAGGGAACAAAACAGTATCATGACTGCCGGAAACAGAACTTCAAGAGACATCAGTTGGCTGACGGTCGCTTCCGCTGCCTTCGGTGGCACAGCCGCCGTTATTGGACTGCTGGCGTTGGCTGGTTGGGCATTCGATAATGCCGTGCTCAAGGGTTTCCATCCGAGCTTCGTGACGATGAAACCGAATACCGCAGTCGGTTTAGTGTTCCTGGCAGTTTCCATCGTTCTCTTGAGCCTGGGTCGAGACCGGAGGTTTGCACGGAGGTTGGCGGGCACGTTGTCGTTGCTGGCTGGCGTCCTCGGTGTACTCTCACTTGCCGAGTCTGTATTCGCATTCGACATCGGTATCGATCAGCTTCTGTTCAGAGAATATCCAGATGCCATCGAAACTTGGAGCCCGGGACGCATGGCTTTCATCACAGGCGTCTGCTTCCTGATGGCCGGCCTGGCTATACACGTAATAGCTGCGTCATACAAACGGGTACAGCGTCTTACGGACCTTCTGCTCTCAGCTACTGCCCTGGTCGCAGTTTTTGTATTGGTCGGTTACCTTTTCGATGAATCCGGGATGCGGGACCTGGGGATGCACGGTTCGATGGCCCTCAATACGGCGATGGCTTTTTTCTTTATCTGCCTTGGGGGGTTGCGCTTGAGCCGGACCGGCGAATCATGGCCTCGATGTTCTCCAGTTCTCCGGCCGGCATAATGCTTCGCTGGATTCTTCCCGCGGCGATAGCCGTGCCTATCATGGCCGGCTGGCTGCGCTGGGCAGGGGAGCGGCACGGTTTGTACGGCACGGGTGTTGGAGTAGCTTTATCAGTAGTCACAACCATTACGCTGTTGGTAGTACTCATTCGCATGGGAGCAGGTGCGATAGACCGCGCACAGTCTCAACTCGACCGTCTGGAGAGATCGGCGCGCGAGAACGACCAGCGCTTGCGAGCGCTGCTCGACGCCGCTCAGACCTCGATATACATCTTCGATCGAGATGGAAAATTCGTCTACACGAACCGGCAGGTTGACGATCTCTACCAGGTAGGCACGGGCGGACTGATCGGCAAGACATTATTCGATCTGTTTCCGGCCGATCGGGCTGTCATCTATCACAACCACAATGAGCGTGTATGGAATTCCGGGGCAGCGATTGAAGTGGAAGAGACGGCACAGATTCCGTCCGGTTCCAAAACGTACCTCTCGCACAAGTTTCCCATCTGTGACGAAAGCGGGAGTATGGTTGCCCTGGGGGGAATCTCGTACGACATTACGGAGCGAAAACGAATGGAGGAGGAGCTGCGCCAAAGCGATGAGAATGTCCAGGCTCTGTACGATGATTTGTTGCGACAGAATGTACGACTGCAGTCAACCAATGCTGAGCTTGAGTCATTCAGTTACTCGGTCAGCCACGACCTGCGGGCGCCTCTTAGAGCTATTGACGGGTTCAGTCTCGCCCTGATGGAAGACTACGGCGACAAGCTGGACGGAGCAGCGAAGGACTATCTCAAGCGGGTGTGAGGCGGCGCTCAGAGGATGGCTCAACTCATCGACGATCTTCTCCGACTGTCGCGAGTCTCTCGCGCCGAACTGGTGGTCAATGAAGTAGATATCAGTTCTCTCGCGCGGAGGACTGTCGAGCAATTACGAACCAGCGAGCCAAACCGGCAGGTTGAAGTCCATATCGAAGATGGATTGTATGTACAGGGGGATCAACAACTGTTGGCGGTACTGCTTGAGAATCTGCTCGGGAATGCCTGGAAATTTACCGCGCGCAAGGCACGGCCCGTGATCCGACTTGGATCGATGATACAGGATGGCGAACGAGTGTTGTACGTGCGGGACAATGGCGCCGGTTTCGACATGACGTATGTCGACAAGCTGTTCAATGCCTTCCAGCGCCTGCACACGGAAGGCGAGTTTGCGGGTACCGGGATCGGCCTGGCGACAGTCCGACGAATTATTCGGCGACATGGCGGCGATGTCTGGGCGGAGGGAGCGATAAACGAGGGCGCGACTTTCTTTTTCACATTGGAATCAATCAATTGTCAGGGAGGTGTTTATGCACCACAAGGTCATACTGTTAGTCGAGGATAACGACGACGACCTGCAGCTTACGCTGCGGGCACTCAAGCAGAACAATATCACGAACGAAACAGTGGTGACGCGTGACGGCGCCGAGGCGCTTGATTACCTGTTCGGCGGCGGAAAGTACGCCGGTCGATATCCGGCTGAACTGCCCCAGGTAGTACTTCTGGATCTGAAGTTGCCGAAGATTGATGGGCTGGAGGTACTTCGACGCATCAGGGCGAATGAGCGGACGAAACTGCTGCCGGTGGTCATTCTCACCTCATCGAACGAGGAAGTGGACCTGCTCAACGGCTATGGGTTAGGCGCCAACAGTTATGTCCGCAAACCGGTGGACTTCAACCAATTCACTGAGGCGGTGCGCTCTTTGGGGTTGTACTGGCTTCTCTTGAACGAGGTCCCTGCCCTGCAAGTGAGGTAGCCATGTCTGTTCCTCTTCGCGTTCTCATAGTAGAAGATTCAGAAGCGGATACGCTTCTGCTGCTCCGGCAGTTGACGCTCGGCGGCTTCCAACCCACCCATTCTCGCGTGGAAACAGCAGGCGCTTTCAGAGAGGCGCTCAATGACGAGGCCTGGGATATTGTCATAGCGGACTACCTCATGCCAAAATTCACGGGGATCATGGCATTTGATATTCTCCGGGAGAGCGGCAAGGATATCCCGTTCATCATCGTGTCCGGTTCCATCGGCGAGGAGATCGCAGTCTCGGCCATGAAGGCAGGGGTCCAGGACTACGTCATGTAAGGATACCTGGCTCGCCTGGTTCCCGCGGTTCAGCGAGAACTGCGTGACGCGGCCGAGAGGAAAGCACGACGCGCAGCCGAAGAAGAAGCTCGCAAATCCGAACGGTTGCGCATGGTTGGAGAGCTCACGACATCACTCATCCATGATCTCAAAAACCCGTTGTTGGTCGTGCAATTGGCCGCCGACCTGTTACGCAAGCCCAACCTCGGATTGTCCGATCACGAGAAATACTGTACCGTCATCGAGCAGCAAATCCGCCGGATCACCGGGATGAGCCAGGAGATCATGGAATTCGTGCGCGGCGATTCCAATCTGTCGGTGCAGGAAACCAACCTTCGGGAACTCATCTTGGACCTGATCGGCACATACGCCGAACCATTCGCCAACGACGGTATAACGTTGTCGCTGGATATCGGGAATTCTAAAGATGACGATCTGATAGTGCCGGTCGACGCCGACAAGTTGGCTCGTGCACTGCTGAATCTTGTCAACAACGCGCGCGACGCCGTGACCGCCGGGGGCAAGATCAGCGTTTCTATCAAGTCACTCAACGATCAGGTCAAGATTGCCGTTTCGGACACCGGCGCGGGGATTCCCGATGAGATTAAGGAAACGATCTTCGAGCCGTTCGTCACGCACGGCAAATCATGCGGTACCGGCCTCGGCCTGGCCATAGTGAAGCGAATCATCGACGCTCATGGCGGGGGGATCAGTTTTGAATCCACCTTGTCTGTTGGGACCACGTTCAACATCACGCTGCCGCGCAGGTCGCCCGTGCAGCCGGCAACAGCGGACCTGGGCAAATCGCACGCCATGATGGCCTGAGATCGCTTCTGGCGACCATTTCCAACCCTCTTCGACTCCTTTCACGACGGCAGGCTGTTACTGGACCGTGACGCCACAGCCCTGAGAATCGGACAGGCGCATCACCCGTATCTTTTTTCTTCAGTCCGGCCCTTTCCTTACCGATATTATGGACATATCAAACCATATCCGGGAGCATATATGCGCAAAGTAATCCTGTTTATTGCTGTGGCCGCAGCCGTGCTGGCGTCCTGCTCGTCGAGCACGGGGCCGAGTCCGGTACAGGCAGCCGCAATTGTCGCCGAACACCAGATCGTCAACTCGTTTGGAAATATCCCGGCGGCAACGATCAACCAGATCAAAGCCAACTATCATATTTTCTATGGGCACACCTCCCACGGCAGCCAGGTGGTCACCGGCAAGAACATGCTGGCCACCGAAGACACGCTATACACATTCAACGGGTTCGTCGAATACGGTGATGATCTGGGGACACAAGGTGACACGAGCTGGGTGCCTATCACCCGCCAGAGACTGAACGAAGCCGGTAACAACTTCAACGTCGTCATGTGGTCCTGGTGCACCGGTGTGTCGGACAACACGGAGGCGGGGATTAACATCTACCTTCAGGCCATGGCGCAACTCGAACTGGATTACTCCAATGTAATCTTCGTCTACATGACCGGCCACCTGGACGGCGGCGGTCCGACCGGAAATCTGTATGTTCGCAACAACCAGATCCGGCAGTACTGCCTGGCCAATAACAAGGTGTTGTTCGATTTTGCGGATATCGAAAGCTACGATCCGTCCGGGACCTACTACCCGGATGAAACCGATGCCTGCGCCTGGTGCAGCGCCTGGTGCGGGACGCATACCTGTCCGAGTTGTGCATCATGTGCCCACTCGCACTGTTTCAATTGTTATCAGAAGGGGAAGGCATGGTGGTGGCTGATGGCCCGACTGGCGGGCTGGAATGACCCTACCGGGTTCAGCGGAGGTGTCGAAACGCCGCTGCCTGTCGGGGTCGAGCTTGAACACAATTATCCCAACCCATTTAACCCGAGCACCACTATCAGGTACACGCTGACACAAAACACCGATGTAGTGCTGGCAATATTCAACACGCTCGGACAACACGTTCGCACGTTGGTCGATGGCCGGTCGACAGCCGGGGAATATAGCGTGGAATGGGACGGACGCGATGGCCACGGGCATCAGGTGTCATCGGGGATCTACTATTATTGTTTGACGGCCGGGAATCGCACGGTGAGCCGAAAAATGGTGCTTTTGAAGTAACTGTCAGATCGAAGGCAGTGATATCACAAAGGCGGCGCCGCCGAGCGGGCTCTCCCCTATCGCGACTGTGCCGCCAAGGTCGCTGATTATTCGATGAACGGTGGGAAGTCCCAGACCGGTTCCGACCTCTTTGGTTGTGAAGTAGGGCGTAAACACTTTTTCCCTCAGTTCGACCGGAATGCCGGGGCCGCTGTCATCGAATGAAAGCAGTACCCGATCGCCGTCGCGGCGAGCAGCAAGTGACATCCGGCCGGGGTGTCCGCCAAGCGCTTCTTTGGCATTGTTGTACAGATTCAATAGCACCTGATGCAGGGAGTCCGCAGCTCCAGCGACATGCAGATCAGTATCGACGGAGAGATCAATTCGGATATCCAGTTTTTCAGCCTCGGCTTTGACCAGCGCTGCAAATGATGCGATGACGGCCGACAGATCGACGGCACCACTTCGTTTTTTCTCCTCGCGCGCCAGCGCCAGGAAGCGAGTGATGATGTCGTTGAGCCGTTTGGTCTCGGTGCGAATCTTCTCCGTGAACGCCGCATATTCCTCGCTGCGCTCAGATGGAGAAAACTCCGAGGCCAGGCGCTGAGCGGCGATAGAGATCGTGTTGAGGGGATTGCGTATCTCATGGGCAACGCCGGCCGCCAGGTTGCCCATCTCGGACAGCCGTTCCCGTCGCGCCGCCTCCTGCTCGTACTCGCGATAGCGCGTGATGTCATAGGTCACGGCCACAACGCCTGTACGGCGGCTATCTTCGTAGATGACCTTTGAGCGGGCCACAAGGAGCGTCCGTCGGCTGTTGTTAACGGTGATATGGGTCTCGAACTCATCGGCTCCGAGCTGCCCGGTCATAAACGAATCGAACTGAAGAGGATTCAGTCCGGCAATCTCCTGGCGCGGTCGTCCAACCGCCTGAGAAATTCCCATCGTAGCCACAAACGAGTCATTGGCCAGGCGAACGATGCCGTCCTCGTCACAGGCAACCACGCCAACTTTCATCTGTTCAAATATTCGATCGGTGAGGGTCTTGATATCACTGAACTGACGGCTGATCTCACGACGTCGGTGGCGGCTGTTGATGTAGAGCATCGCCACGACAACCAGCGCGAACAGTATGGCGGACATGACGATCATCTGGCGGTCATAGCCGCGCGACACGCGATAGAAACCATCGAGAGACATACCGATCCGGAACAGCCCGAACGGATACCGCCGGGTGGCAAAAGGACGGACCAGCTCAAGCACCCTGGTCCCCTGAAAATCATAGAGTCGATTCATGATTGTATCGCTGTCGAGGGCGCTTTTCAAAAAGGGGTCAGATTCGATCGCGAGCAGATCGCCGACCTTCCGCGAAGAGAAGATGATCCCTCTGGTGGACTGGTAGATGATGTACTCTACGCCTTTCTCCTGGGCCATCCGCTGGGCCAGGAATCCGATACCGGTCTGGCTGAGCGCTTCGTTGTACGAGCGGGCATCGCTCGAAAACACGATCACCCGGTCGAGTTCGTTGGCGATCTCGAGATAGTACTGGACATTTTCACCCGTCTCCTCATTGGCTTCATTCAGGAGAACCGAACGCGTCACCGGATGAGCGATAAGCGAGCGAACTTCTTGGTCGATCCATTCGGGCGGTTTCAGGCGTTCTCCGCGAGCGGTGCCGGCAGCAGTCAGTATCGAGTCGGCGCCATAGAGGTAAATGCCATTGAGGTCATGGGCGCGGGCATAACTGGCCAGCATGGCATTGGACGGGGGCCGGGTATCAAGCGCGAACAGCTCGCCGGCAAGGTCCATATAGCGGCGCTGCGCCAGGCGATCATAATACATTTCGGCGGCGATGGCATTCTCAGAGGCCTCGGCCAACGCCTCGGTAAACGCGGTCCCTTGAAGCACCAGCAGTCGGAAACTGTCGTTGCGGCTCTCGCGGATACCGATCCACGTGACCGCCAGCACGGCCGCCGCGATAATCAGGAAAATGACAACCAGCGATCTCTGGCCGAGGCGGGTTTCGATTGTAGAGGCGCGGCTCGACATGTCCGAAAATTATCGGCGCGAGCGGGCTGCGGCAAGGTAAAGATGAGGGTCGGATCCGCCGGGGAACAAAGTAGGGAGTGGTGGAGGGGGGATGCCCGACTCTAACGTCAGGTGGCTGGCGAACCAGCACACACCACTCCCTATATTTGTATACGCTTCGGCCACCCGCGAATTTGGGGCCGTTGGAGATTCAGTGCAACCGCTGTGCCGGCCGGTGGCAGCGCCAGGCCGGGCGCCTTAAAGGCTGAAAACGGGCGAGGCAGGCTCAGCAGACCCCGTGAACGTCAAGCGAAGAGGGCGTTGGTCCGCAAGAGGTTTACCGGATACGCAACTACGTGCACAAACCCGCTTGTGATCAGCCAGTTCGCAAGACAGACCAAGGCCGGCACTACAACGTGCCGGCCCGATTCAAATCGTCATAGCAGATCAGAAACGATCAATGCCAACGGAAACTATTGGCAAGCCTTGTAAATCTCCACGCAGATGCGAAGACTTATTGAACATATTCAGCGACACGGTATTAGTGTCAGAAATGACCGACCGGTCGGTAGGTAACGACCGCAACATGACAATTAGCGGGAAATTGGTGGTTGTGTCCGGATTGTTGATCGGTTCCAGGCTTATAAATGCCGTGCCGGGGGCACCAATGAAGTCGATCGAACTTATACCGAATCTCGCGCTCATGGCAGCAGAGTTGATAAAGTCGCCGCCCGGATACGGCGGAGTAACCGGGTACATGGATGACGCAGGTTTCGGAAAACCGAAGGGGTTGCCATCATCATCGGGCAGGTCGATATGGGAGAAGGTCCCGGTTGACATCAGACCTCCGTCGTCGCCAGGAATATAGTTGAAACTGACCCCTTTGTATACCCAGGCAGGCGGTGAGAAGGGTCCGACGGCTGTTTTCGGTATCGCGTTTGACACTACCCAGCCCTTGTATTTCCAGCCCCACGGGGTGAAGTCAGGCAGGGCAAAATTGTCCTGCGTGAAAATATGCAGCTCGGCCAAAACCGGAGTTGTTTGATACACAAAATCGTAGTCCGGCCGCTGATACGGCGGAGCGGGCACACACAAATCAAAATCGTAGCGAACGGCAACCTTCTTCAGCGTGTCGCTGCTGTAATATAAAGTATCCGGCCCGAATGCGACCAGAGTCGTTTCAACGCGAATGTTCCGGAGGTTGCACACGTAGAGACTCTCCGGCTTCTGTGCCGCAGGAGGGATTTCGACCATCGTGGATGAGGTGTCCAGATCTATGGAATCGAGATACTCGTGGATCGTGTCACGGTAGATCGAGAACCAGATACCACTGCCATCCCCCACATTCCCGTCCCGGTCGGACACCGTTTCCATATTCATGCGCACTGTCGACAGCCACATGGTGTCGCTTTCCGGAAACACCAAGTCGAGCGGATCGATTCCTGGGTCCGTTATATCATCAATGAGCATAATCGGGCCGTGCGGTGCGGCATCCGTGGGATAGGTCTCCACGGAAATAAACAGTGACTTGTACTTGAGCGATTTGTTGCCGTTGGTGACCATGTATTTGAGGATATCATCTTCAAAAAGAAAAACGTTCGAACGGGTCATCCAGGTGCCACCCGTCCCCGGCGTTGCGAATCGCGCATTCCTGTTATCCCAAAAGAATTTCCCGAGGGAAATAGTGTCGCTCGTACCGGCGACCCAGAGCTCATAGATCATGCCGTCCGGCGTGGTGGGCAGACGCTCCACCGAGAGAGTAAGGGTAGTCGATGTAATTGATGTCACGACATCTTCGGGCTGTGAGCAGCCCAGACTCAGGGCCAGCATGGCGGCTAAGACTAAGAAAGGCAGGTGGTTAATTCGCCTCAGCATCTATTCCTTCCTCCTCCCGGACGAAGCCGGAACGGGTCTTTAGAATCTTCCCAACAACAGACGGCCAGTATATAGGGCCAGGCAAGGGGTGTCAAGCCCATATTTGCAATGGAGTTGACCGAGTGGAGACGAATGGCCGGACCGGTTTATTTAAAGAAATATAGCCCTAAGTCGATATTCTGATTAAAACGGATTCACCAGCTTGTGAAGGGGAAACGTGTCGCTAAACAGGTGTCCAAACTGCAAGGTGGAACTCCTCTTTGAGGGTTCTGAATTTTGCGAGCATTGCGGCGTCAAGCTCGACCGCGAAGCTCTCAAAGCGAGTGAACCGCCCGCCGGCGATGATGACCTGGATTTTGTCGTCACGGAAGGGCATGAAGATTATTCACAGCATGTGGTCGGGAACAAGAAAGAGAAGTCCGAGGATCTGGGCCTGCAATCCAGCGCCGAGATCATGGAGCATATTTCTGACACGGACCAGCGAACCGCGCCGACCTCTCCCTCAGTTCCGTCGGCCTCTGGGACACAACCGATCCAGATAACACCCGGGTCCGTCCCAGCCACTAGTGGTACCGCCGTCAAACAACCGGGGCCGGACGATACGGGCGGACTGCGACGGTTATCAGTCGACGAAGTCAAGGCGATCGAGAAGAATCTTTACAGCGGTTCGTCATCGTACTTGAGTGAGGATGAGAAGCGGAATTTGCTTAAGAACATGTCTTCAATTGAACAAGCGGCCAAAGCGCCCGATAGCGCCGCCATAGCCCGGAAACAGGCAGTCAGCGCAGCCCTGAACGGCGGTGTTTCGCCGACGAGCAAGGAAGCGACTGGTGAATTCCCTAAAGCGCCGGTGGCCAAGCGTGGACGCGGAGTAGCGTTCTTTTTCAAGAACTATATCAGGCTTCAGGGACATCTGGAACTTCACGACCACGATGAGCTACTGATAAACGAGCGGGTGTTTGTTCTGCGCAAGAAGAACTTCAGCCCCAAAGTGACGTTCAGTGTGGCAGCGGGAGTTTTCACGCTGGTACTCCTCGTCCTGGCCAGCCAGTTTCTGACCGGCAAAGGGAGCGGCAAAGGCGAAGTGGTGGGGTTTATCCTCGACGAGCAGATGCAGCCGTATTTGTCGGGTGCCACGGTTCGTTTTCCGGATCTGGGCAAAAAATACACCAGCAATTCGCAGGGGTTCTTCAAAACCGATCCCCTGCCACCTGGAAGCCATAAGATCGAATATGCTCTGCCGGATGGACGGGTGGCGGTTGATTACGCCACGGTAGTGGGTGGCGATATCACCACGCTGGTACTTCGTTCCGAGCCGGCCGGGGAACAGGAAATAGCGGCAGAGATTGAACCGACACAAAGTGCGCCGGTGACGACACGGCCAGCCCGCGAGCGAGACCGCCAGACGGAAGCTCCGCCTCAGCAACCGGCGAATGTGGTGCCCGAAGTGACGAGAGCGAACGCCCGGGTGACACTGGCAGCGAATGTCGAGGGGGCACGCTTGGTGATCGATAATACAGTCCTGGGGGCCGGCAATCTCACCTACGGGCGTCTGAAACCCGGGAACCATCAGTACAGTGTCTCGAAAGAAGGGTACCAGACAGCTACGGGCACAATCGACCTGACCGGAGGTGAGACTGCTGTTCTGGCGGTGACACTCAGCCCGTCACAACAGAAACCGGCAGCGCCACAGTTGAATCCATCGGAGCAGGCATACAACGACGGCCAAACCGCCATGAACGCACAGAACTACGCAGCGGCGATCGGCAGTTTTTCAACGGCGATAGAGCAGAACGCCAATTATATCGCGGCCTATATGGCAAGGGCAAAGGCATATGCTGCTACCGGACAGAAGCAGGCGGCCCACGACGACTTTCTCAAGTCGGCGGAAATGTACCGAATGAAAAAGAACTACGATCAGGCGGTGCAGGCCTACAACAAGGCTATCGAGGCGAATCCCAAGTCCGGTGCAGCGTACCTAGGCCGGGCCGACTTATATCTCGACAAAGGCGAAGAGATCGCCGCTATTGCAGATTACGAAACGGTGACGCGTCTGGACCGCCGCAACCCCCAAGCCTACATGGGACTGGGGGAAGCCAGGTTCAACCAGGGGAATTTCGAGAAGGCGATCAAGTACTTCAAGGATGCCAAGGACCTCGATCCCAACAACGCCGAGGTGTACGAGCATCTGATGCTGAGCTATCTGGCGAACGGTGACATCAAGGATGTAAAAAAGACCTACGAGAAGTACAAATCAATCGCCAGTCCGGAAGCGCAGAACCGTCTGGCGCGAGACAATCGCTTCAGCGCGGTGATGAGTCTGGTCGGCAACGAGTAGCGGTGGGGGCCGATGGACGGGAAGTTGAACTGCTGGCAGTACAAGAACTGCGGTCGCGAAAAAGGGGGACTTCTGGCAGAGATTCTGGGGGAGTGCCCGGTTTCGTCGGAAATGAAATATGACGGTGTGAACGGCGGACGCGGCGCCGGACGGGTTTGCTGGGCGGTGGTCAACGCCGGTTGCTGCGACCCGCGTGGCGGCACCCCTATTAGTTGTCATACCTGCGACTTCTATCGACGAGTCGTGTTCGAACAGGCCGACGCTGTGAGTTGCAAGTACTTCTCAGTCACGGCGTAAGGCAGACGCGCCGCCGCCGGTGAATGCCAAGGCCCCTCCCCTGCCGCCGGCAGGTGAGCGGGTCTTTTTGCTGTTGCCCCCACAACCTTTGATCTCTATAATCGTCCAAGAAATGATGACTTGAAATCTCAGCCGTCTGGAGGCCGATGTGCATATGCGAGTCTTTCGAAGCACCGCACAGCTTGCGGTAATGTTGGCATTGACTACCGGGGCTATTGCCCAAACTGCGACAATCGAGCAAAGGGTCCTGCGAAAGCAGAAATATATTCCGGATATCGCCACGTTTCTCCAGATTGGCGGATCATCGGCGGCGGGATTGAGCTGGGACGGGAAACAGGTGTTCTTTACTTCCTCCATGTCGGGGGCCAACCAAGTGTACCGGTTGACTGAGGCCGGCTGGCCGTATCAACTGAGCATGTTCGAGGATGGCATCGATTTCTTCACATTGTCATACGGCAGTGATATGGCGATCGTGGGAGCATCGGTGGGAGGGTCGGAGCAGTCACAGCTTTTCTTGATGGACACGCAAACCGGCCAGGTCACCCGGCTGACCAATCTGCCGAAAGTACAGTTCGGGTCGGTGACGTGGGCGAAAGACGACCGGTCGATATACTACCGTTCCAACGAAGAGAATCTCAAGGACTTTTTCATCTACCGGATGAGCCTGGCCGATGGTCAGTCGGTCAAGGTCTTCGGAGACACTGCCGGCGTGCGGGGTAGCAACTCCATCGCCGATATTTCGCAGGATGGAAACAAGCTTATCGTTTCGAACTATCGGTCGACTGTCGACAACGACCTGTATCTGGTTGACCTGAAGACTGGCGGTCATCAGAAGTTGACCTCGGATACGCTCGATGTCATGTACTCCTCTCCCACGCTGATGCCCGACAACACGACGATATGGGTGCTCTGCAACGACAACCCGGATGGTATTTCGCGGCTGGCGAAGATGCGGGTTGGCTCGCCGGAGGTGGAATTTGTCACCGACGGTTGGGTCGACCCGAAATGGGAGGTGGAAGGGCTGGGGTTCTCGCGCGACTACAAATACCAGGCGGTGTCGATCAACGAAGACGGTTATATGCGCCTGAAGATACGGGAAGTTGAGTCCCGCACTGAACTGCCGTCTCCCCCGCTGGCCGGGATGCTGGGGGGTCCGCTTTTCGATCAGAGTGGTGCTTGCATCGTATCGTTCAACGGCCCGACCCATGCACCGGATGTATGGCGGTGGAACCCTGCCACGAAAGAACTCAAACAGCTTACCTTTGCTCCGTATGCGGGTATCGACCGCGAGTTGTTTGGTGAACCGGCGCTTGTTCATTATCGGAGTTTCGACAGTCTCGAAATCCCCGCACTCCTCTACCTTCCCAAGAACTATCAAAAAGGGACGCCGATCCCATTCCTGGTGGATGCCCACGGAGGGCCGGAGGGGCAGTCACGCCCATATTTCACGCGGAATATCCAGTATCTGATTCTCAACGGTTTCGGCATTATTCAGCCGAACGTGCGGGGCTCGGAGGGGTACGGGCGCGAGTACATCAACCTGGACAACTACAAGAACCGCAAAAATTCACTTAAGGACTACAAGGTGGCGGTCGACTACCTGATCGCCAACGGATATTCCAAAGCGGGTCAGATCGGCATTCGCGGCGGATCGTACGGAGGCTATGTGGTGCTGGGGATGATCACGGAGTATCCGGACCTGTTCGCCGCGGCAGTGGACGAAGTGGGAATCGCCAACTTCGTGACGTTCTTGCAGAACACCGCGGCTTATCGGCGGGCGCTCCGCGAAGCAGAGTATGGCCCGCTGTCCGATAGCGCGTTCCTGCGGGAGATCTCCCCTATCTGGAAGGCAGACCGGATCAAGACGCCGCTGCTCGTAGTGCATGGCGCCAACGATCCCAGAGTGCCTATATCGGAGGCGCGGCAGATCATCAAGGCGATCCAGGACAACGGCGGCGTTGTCGATTCGCTGATCTTCGCGGATGAAGGACATGGTTCGTCAAAGCGCGTAAATATCATTGCCGAGTATCGGAAGCAGGTGGAGTTCTTCGGCAAGCATCTGCGCAAGGACGAGTCGGCCCAGACCGGTCAGTAGTCCGCTTCATATCGCAGACTGATATGCGTAAGCGGCCGGAGGAGTTCCCCGGCCGCTTTTCTATATGGCCTGTCTTCTAAGTTACCTGTTATTCGGAGATCTTGTCGATCCAGGGCTCTATGGCGTATTTCGTTGCCAGCTCGTCTTTCAGGCGCATAGCTTCATCGGACGTGGGTAAGCGTCCGACGCGAATGCGGTAATGGTCACGATCATTGACAGTCACCGTGGCAATATACGGCTGGTAGCCATCGTTCTCGAGCTTAGTGACCAACGCCCGCGCCTCCACCAATGTCACGGCACTCCCAACTTGTACAGTGAAACTCTCCCCTACTGGACGACGAGGCATGGTGGGACGGGAGACAGCGGCTTCCTCCGGGATAGCGTTGATATCCGGGACCGTATCTGGTGGCACGTCCGCTGCCATCGGCTCGACAGTGACCTGGTCGATAAGGGTGACGGCGGTCTGTTCTGTCGCGGTTCTGTCGACGCCGGTATCTGCCCCGATAGGGGCTTCCATGGCGCTGTCGGTCAGGTACTCTGCATATTGGACTACTGGGGAGCTGTCCTGCAAGATGGTCGAGTATGAACTGTCGATTTGGGCGACCGTATCGCCGGACAACATTCTCTCCAGACGGGCCGCCTCCCGCTTCCGTTCCTCCGAGCAGGAAATGAGACCAACCGCCATAACACCTGTGAAAATCACCAAAACTCGTGTCGTCATCGTCATGTTACTCCGTATTCATCGAGACCCGGCCGAACCCGGCTCGGCACAGCGACAAAAACTATTGGGCGTCGACGGCAGTGTCAATGTAAAACGGCAGATTGTGGCGGAAATGAAAAATCTTGAATTCGCGAAAGCTGGTGTATAACATATGGAGGACACAAGGAGAATGAATGCGCGCATATGAAAGCATACTGGACCTTATTGGTCGGACCCCCTTATTGCGCCTGCAGACCGGAATTCCGGTCCCCGGCCCACAGGCGTACGTCAAGCTCGAGTTTTTCAACCCGACAGGATCCATCAAGGACAGGATGACGCTTCACATAATCCGGAAAGCCATGTCGGAAGGGCGCCTGAGACCGGGGGACACGGTGATCGATAATACTTCGGGCAATACCGGGTCGGCGCTGGCGATGGTGGCATCGGTACTCGGTTTGAAGGCGATCCTGGTGACGCCCGAGAAGACCAGTCAGGAAAAAGTCGACCTGATCAGATCATACGGGGCGGAAGTCATTGTCACCCCCACGGAGGCGGCTCATCATGATCCGGCGGGGTGCTACATGGTGGCCCGTCGGTTGGCCAAAGAAAAGGGATATTTCGACCTGGATCAGTACGACAGCCAGGACAACGTGGAGGCCCACTACTTGTCGACCGGGCCGGAGGTCTGGGACGATACCAGCGGCAGGATAACGCATTTCGTGGCGGGAATCGGGACTGGTGGGACGTTTTCGGGTATGGCGCGATTCTTGAAGGAGAGAAACCCCCGCATACAGGCAATCGCGGTTGACCCCGAGGGCTCCATTTTCGCGGATTATATTCGCGACCGGAAGGAGACCACCGGGTACACGTACAAGGTCGAGGGGATCGGTTCCGATGTCATCACCAAAGCGTTTCACCCGCAGTACGTGGATGCGGTGATCACGGTGTCGGACAAGGACTCGTTCAATAGAGCCCGCCAGATCGCGCGCAAGGAAGGGATCTCGGCCGGTGGATCCTCAGGTGCGGTGGCGGTGGCGATGGAACAGGTGGCGGCGAAAGCGGGGTCGGGCGCGATCATAGTAGGGATCTTCGCCGATGCCGGTATACGTTATCTCAGCAAGTGTTACAACGATTCCTGGATGCGCCAGCAGGGGTACCTGCCGATGTCAGAGGAGAAGCGCTGACATGTTGCGCTGCTGGATCATGGCCGGTGCCGGGGCAATCCTGATCCTCGCGTCATCGATTGGCGCCCAAGAGGGGCTTCGCTGCGACGAGCAGATCTATGATTTCGGGCATATCGGAGTTGATTACCAAGTCTACCATGACTACAAGCTTCATAATCCCGGCAGCCGACCGGTCAGGATCGATTCCATGAAGGTCCCCTGTGACTGTTCGACTGCTCAGTTGTCGGACTCCACAGTACGCCCGGGAGACTCGGTGACGGTCCATGTGACGTTCAGCACCCGGGATTACTATGGCCCGACGAGCAAATCTATCACGCTGTATACCGACGGCCCAGGATCGCCGAAAATCGAGCTGTTTTATCTGTCGAATGTGGGTCGATGGATAGCCGGCCTGAAACCGGAGCCGATCTCTCTATTTTTCTTGCCGGGTCACAAGGCCAAGAAAGTAACACTGACCAACACGCAATTCGAGTCGTACGGGCTCGAGCCGGCCGGCACAGCCGACAACCTGCTGACAGTGTCGCTGGCGAAGTCCGAAGTACGGAAAGGGCAGTCGTCCACGTTCGATGTCAGCGTGTCAGACAAGGTTGGGGCCGGGACGGTGAACACCTGTTTTCGATTGAAGGCGGTGGTGCCGGACATCAAAGACCCGGTATTCTTGACCATTCCGGTCAAAATTGTCCGCTATTAGATCGCCTGCGAACGTAACACTTTCGAGCCGAATGCCTAAATGTTGGCGGCAAATGGCTTGACAAAAATTCCGATGCGGGCGATTATATACGAACCGAGGGTGACTCTCTGCTGTCCCTGGGTAGTTTCCTAGCCCCCTCTACCCAACCAGATGAGCACCCTCTTTTAATGTCTCTGCTCCGCAAACTCCCACGATTCGCGAACACACCCAGCCAAAAAAAAACCGCCGGTCAGACCGACGGTTCGTTTTGATGAATCGACGTCAGGCTTTCACGATGCAGTCAACCGGGCAGACCGCCACACAATGCTGCCCATCGTCTTGATCCTCGCATTCGTTGCATGTATCCGGGCTGATAACATAGATGTCCCCCTCCGATATCGAACTGGTAGGACACTCGGGAAGACACAGGCCACAGGCCGTGCATTCTTCGGTTATTTTCATCGCCATATACAACCACCTCCGCAAATGAGTTTCGTGTTGTCACTCTCGTTCATGCGGCGGACAATATACCTAAGGGGAATACGCAGGGACAAGGGCTACTTTGAAGATTTTGAGAGCGCGGGATATCCGTCCTTGAATTCAATACAAGTTGGTAAGAATTGCGCGCCATACGAACGGACCGCCTCTTGCACGACGAAGCGGCCCTTTTACATAAAATACGCGCGGAATGAAGGTGCTACGAACACAATGGCAACGCGCCAAAGAAAAAGAATAAGAGGTAGCCAATCGGCATGATCTGCAACGCACTGCCAGACTCACCGCCTGACTGAGAGCAGGGACCGAGAGGGTCCCTGCTTTACGCAAGTGATCGCACTGTCTGTTCTTCGAACTATCTTACGGACAGCTCGGCAGCGCGACGCCGAAGAACAGGAAATCAACCAGTGCGCTCAGATCGGAAATATCGACGGTGCCATCTTTGGTCACGTCATTCTCGGTCGGGCATCCCGAAATGGAGCCGCCTGAGAACAAATAGTCAACCATGGCGGACAGATCGGAGATATCGACCAGGTCGGCGGGATCGCCATCGCAGTTGCCGGTGACGTTGATGCAGCAGCAGCTGTCGCCGATACCGTCACCGTCGGTGTCCTCCTGCAGGGGGTTGTAGTCGTACGGGCAGTTGTCACAAACATCACCGACTCCATCCAGGTCACCATCCTCCTGACCCGGATTGTAGTCAAACGGACAGTTATCCTGATCATCGGGAATTCCGTCGCCATCGGTGTCCGGCACAACCGGACAGATGACGATGGCATACTCGATGAGCGTGTGCATTGGTCCGCCTTGATACTGGTGCTGCGCACCGGTCGGGTCAAATGCATTCTGGCCATAGAAATTGACCGGATCGACCGGATAGTTGGCCAGCTCGCAGCTAAACGGAGGCGCCTGCAGCGGCATGCAGCCCGCGGGGATGACGTTGTAGCGGTCGTGATGCATGGTTCCGTGCGGACCGGAAACGTACTGGGCATCATTGTGCACGTTGGGGGCGTGCCCGACCCCTTCGTTGTTGTCGAAGTACGGATCGGAGATACAGAGCGCGGAATCGAGCGGGTTGGTGCATACACCCGCGACGGTCACAAAGTGGCCGCCGACGCGCTCACAGACCATGGTGGTCATCTCTTCCCAATAGCCCAGAAGCAAGATGACGTTCTGGCTGAGCAGCACCTGCTCCTTGATGAATCTGAATCCAAACGCCGGATCGATCGGCACAACCTGAATATTGTACTTGGGAGTCAGACCACAGCTGTCAATCCACTGCTGTGCGGCTGTTGCCAGATCGAACACGTTGGTACCTGTCTTCCCACCCTGATTGGTCAGGGCGTACTTGGCCAGAGTGTCTACGAATGGCAGGACGTTTACGGGATCGTGGTCATCCAGAACCGGCGGCATTGTCGAGAACCACCGTACCAACGGATAATGATCGTTGACTGTCGGCGGCGGGATCGGAACTGTCTCGAACTTGGAGTCAAACCACCAGAAGCAATTGGCGAGGGCCAGCGGACCGCAATGCGTCCACTGCTGCACTGGCGGCTGACCGACCATCACAAACCAATTGTCTTGTTTCTGGTCGAAATCGGGCACTCCTGCCGGTGCATAATCGACATAGGCCGGCTTGTAATATTCGCAGGTGTCCAGAGCGTGCTCGCCGGTCACGACGACTGTGGCGCTGAATTCCGATGTATTGACATTCAGATCAGTTGCTGTTGCCGTCACCGAATCACCAACTACCAGACCGAGTACGGTAAGGCTCCAGTTTCCGAGGGCATCGGGGTTGGTGGAACCCAGGTAGGTCTTCCCTTCGCCGAAGCCTGTTGGGTCAAGTGCCGCCTTGAAAACTTCGACCGTGGCCTGCGTGGGGTCAGTGTCAATGCCGAGCGTGCCGATTATTGGCGTACCTGCAGCGGCATAGACGGCAGAGGTGATGACCGGGTAATTCAGTTCTTCGTTAGGGCCGGTATCCAGATCGCCGAGATCGTTTATGCCCACACCGTTGTGCTGATGGTCTATGCCGATTGAGGCGTTATCGTAGAGCGAGTTCTGTGTAATCCGGTTCTTGTCGGCATTCGTGGCGTTGACGGGGTCCTCCCAGACCACGACTCCTACGCAACCGTTGGTGGCGATTTTGTTGTCCGGGCCAATCCGATTTCGATCAGCGCATCCCCAGAATGCTGGTCCGTACATGCCCACAGCCACGCCGTGCGTACTGTTCGGCAGAGTCGCGAGGGTGATGGTGAGCCCTATGATATTCGAGTCGACTATATTGTTGTAGGTCTGGATTGGTGGTGCCTGGTACTGGACGTTATTAAAGCCGTTGATAGAGACGCCGTCGTAGTCGTTACCGGAGCTCAGGTTTCCGCGAATGAGGTTGTCATGGGTCCCCTCGGCCAGAGTGACGCCGCAGTGATCGTTGCCGAGATCGACCGTGCCGGTGATGTCGGTACCGAGATAGTTGTAGGTTACCCGGTTGTTCCAGACATCGCCGGGCTGCATCGGACCGATGATAGCGACACCGTCGGCCCAGTTGCCTGATATCAGGTTCTTATTGACGATGTTGTCGCAGGTGTAGGTGCCGGGGAGGTTTTTGATCATGACGCCAGCCCAGAGAGTCGGCACACTGAGGCCGTTCCCACGGTCAATTGTGCCGGTCATATCGGTGCCGATAAAATTGCAGTAGATGATGTTATAGCAGGCCTCGCCCTGCGGTGCCTCGATGCGAATGCCGTCCTCCTGGAAATCGTTTATGATCAGTCCCTGAATCACGTTGAAGTTGGACTGGATCCATAGGCCGCAGGCGGCTCCGGCAAGACTGCCGTCGATCTCCATTACCAGAGTGGCCGTAGACGGAGGATTTGCACCGGGCGCGGCACCGGCCTGGCTCAGGCCGTCAATAGTGACACCTGAGGGATCGGTCAGGGGCGGGAGCTGGGACAGCGGCATAATGGTATATGGGGGTATTCCCGGAGGCATTATGGCGAAATTGATGAGGTCGTTTCCCGGGCTGCCGTTGGCGGCCTGGATGGCCGCTCGAAGCGTGCCGGGACCGGCGTCGGCAAGACTGGTAACAGTGAAGATGAGCCCAGGTCGTGCCGGCGAGATGTTCTGCGCCGACGGCGGGCCTGCGCCGTCGAAGAAAACTGCGAGCAGAACCAGCAAGAGCCCTCCCACTAACGCTGGCATTAGCGTGTGTCGTTTCATACGACCTCCCGGACAAAGGTTTTGTCAATGAGCAACGACATCCTTGCATTCGCTGCCGATGGACTGTACTGATATATCGTCGGGCCGAGCTGACAAGCGCGGAGTTGGACCAGCCCGTTGTGGATGAATCTGTCTATAAATTATCTCATTTGGTGCTATCTGTCAAGAACTTCCGTCATTCTCACCTCAAATTGTTGTTGCGAGAGGTAAGTGTCGGGCCTATATTAGTCGTGAGAGTTCCCCAACTCGTCCCACCTTCTACCGCCGCGCATGAAAGGAGCAAGGTTTACGCGCCCTCGATTCCACACACTCGCCTCTGCCCTTCTTCTGATACTGATGCTCGTTGGCTCGACGCTGGGTGCCGACAATGCAGCCACCCGCGTCGCTTTCCTCCAGATACATGTTGATTCCTCCGGAGTGAGGCTTGAAAGCGCGAAGGTGGTCAAGGGAGCGTTCAAGCAGCCAAGGGGTGAATCGAACCGTTCCGGTATTCTCTACGAGGTCGTTCTCGACGATGGCTCTGTCTTAACATCGGGCATTGTAGCAGATCCGCTCATTAAGAGATTCGAATACGAAGATCCGGATCAGCCCAGTCGACTCAGGTCGAAGGTGGTTGCATTGGATGAAGCAGTGTTTACCGTTCGCATTCCATACAACGATGCTGTTGATCAGGTCGTATTTTCTCGTGTAGCCCTGTCAACTGATGTTTCGCGCAAACAAGTGGTACGGCGGCTCGGTGCTATCCGCCTTGACGACCTGCATGGGGATAAGTGATGAGACGGGTCACGGCCTTATTCATGTTATTCTTCGTCACCATCAGCGTCTCCCCGGCGCTGTGTCAGGTCGTTTTCAAGCAGCTTGTCGATAACGGTCCGCGCGAAAAGCGCATCAATTTCGTGATGCTGGCCGATGGGTACACGAGTGCGGAACAGAACAAGTTCGATGCCGACGCGGCCGTGCTCCAAAGCTATCTGTTGTCATTCTCACCGTTTTCCGACTATGCCGAGTACTACAATGTCTTCACTATTTACGTTCCATC
The DNA here is from genome assembly GCA_040753875.1 of Candidatus Zixiibacteriota bacterium. Lineage (NCBI taxonomy): Bacteria > Pseudomonadati > Candidatus Zixiibacteriota > Candidatus Zixiibacteriota bacterium. The sequence goes on from JBFMDV010000005.1 coordinate 22,197, forward strand.
GGTTGAATCCGGGTCTGACCATCCGTTCTCAGGAATCTATCGCAACACCTATTTCAGCAGTTCGTTTGATTGCTACGGTATCCAACGGCTGGTAACGATCCCACCGAACGACTGGGATCCGGATTACAGTCATGGGGCCGGGAAAGTGTATTCGTTGCTTGGCACCTGGCTTCCCGAGTATGATATAATAGCCGTAATAGTCAACGATCCGGAGTATGGCGGCTCTGGTGGAGACATTGCGGTACTGTCCAACCATTCGGCGGCACCGGAGGTAGTTGTGCATGAGCTTGGGCACACGCTGGCGGGGCTGGGGGATGAATACGAGGACGCGTATCCGGGCTACCCGGATATCGAAGAACCGAACACTACGCAACAGACCGTCCGCGAGTTGATAAAATGGAATCCCTGGATACTTCCGAGCACTCCAATCCCGACTCCGGAGAATTCGGGCTATAGCGGCGTAGTGGGTCTGTTCGAGGGGGCACATTATCACACAACCGGATGGTACCGCCCGCGCCTGAACTGCGAGATGCGCTCCCTCTATCAGCAGTTTTGCGATATTTGCAAGGAGCAGTTGATTTTGGCGAAATACGCAAGAGTGGCGCCGATCCAGGGGTTCTCCCCCACCGCGCCGGCTCTGACCATGACGACGGTCGAATCGCAGAATCTCGGAGTTACGACCATGATGCCAAATGGTCTCCCGCTATCCTGCCAGTGGCATCTGGACAGTATTCCGATACCAGGGGCTACGGACACGAGTCTTGTTGCTATAGGTTATCAACTTGGTTTGGGCACACATCGCATTCAGGCAAAAGTATGGGACAACAGCAGCTCTGTTCGGATGGACCCACAAGGATTGCTCGACGAATGGCACGGCTGGACGGTGACGGTAACGGGCTGCTGCCGGGATCGAACGGGGAATATCGATGGTGACATTGATGACCTAACGGATATTTCGGATCTGACGGCGCTGGTCGAGTACCTGTTCAACAGCGGAACGATCTCCCCTTGCGATCCGGAGAATGATATTGACGGCTCCAGTGCGATCGATATCAGCGATCTGACGCTGCTGGTGGATTACCTGTTTTTCGCAGTGCCGCTGCCGGTGTGTCCGTTGCCGTGACGGCGTTTCCCGACGTCCGAGATGTCCCGCAGAAGAAAGAGGCGCCACCCGGATTCGAACCGGGGAATAAAGGTTTTGCAGACCTCTGCCTTACCACTTGGCTATGGCGCCCGAATAATAAAAGCGGGAAACGAGACTCGAACTCGCGACAGCCACCTTGGCAAGGTGGTGCTCTACCAACTGAGCTATTCCCGCTTACATATCATTGTATGGCGGTCAAAAATATATACGGTATCGTATAGGCTGTCAACTTCTTTTGAGACACTATCCGATGGCTCGTCGCTCCGGTCTCTCAGCCCGATTCTCCCTGCCTGATATCGGCTTGCGCGGCCACGGAATCCAGTCGCGGCAAATACCACGGGCCATATTTTGCCAGCCATTCCCGGTGCGGGCTGGCGCCGGTTGTATCATGGTTGAGCATCCGGTACAAATACAAATCGGCATGAGCTCCGAAAACCAGCGAATCCCGCGCCAGGACACTGTCCATGAGCTGCTGAGCCAGCGGACCCTGATTAAGGCCGCCATAACAATAGGCCATGAGATACAACATTTCCGGGTACGGCGGGCATCCGGGCACCGCCAGCGCCAGATTAAATGCATTGATCGCCACCGCAAACTTGCGTGCAGTAAGCGCCTCGCATCCCGCCTTGTAATACTCCACCCATTTCAACGGATACGTGCGGGTTATCGGCCCGCGGATCGGCCGCATTTTTTTGAACGCGCTGATCAGACGACCCGATTTCGGATTCGATACCGACTGATAGTACCAGCCGACGCTCCGATACGACTCCACGAATTGAGGGTACAACAGGAGCGCTTGTTCGGCCGGTGCGGTTGGTTTCATACCGGTCGAGAAAACTATGTAATCGGGAGCGCGCTGCAACAGGTACGGCGTATTGTAGTTACTCTCTTTCCAGGTGATGGTCATGCCGGGGACCGGTTCTTCCGGATGGCGCGCTATGGTCGAATCGGTGAGTCCCACCATATCTATCAAATCGTGGCCGAGCAGTTCGTAGCCGATGATCCCGATCGTGGGAACAGATAACGAGAAAGACGTGGAATCCGTCAGTTTCATCGCGCTTGCGGTCGCCGACATGGTCTCGGTGAGACCGGTTCCGAAATAATTCGCTGAGTGGACCTCTTTCCGAGGGAGGTAGTAGGTCAGAGCCATGAGTGCGAGGCCGCATATTCCCAGCACGACATGACGTGCCGTTGTGGGTAACCACTGGGTCGTGAGGATCACTGACGCTGTGATCAGGATCGCCGAGGCGCCGAACAACGGCAGAAAGAATCGGTACAGTTTCAGACCGTCGCCGCCCACAACGACGATGTATGCCGTATAGAGTATCGTGAATAACCAGACAGCTATCAGGTCCCTGGTCAGTTTCCGCGCAAACAGCAGGGGAACGACCAAACCGAGTCCAACGAACCCCAGACGAAGAAAATAGTCTCCCGCGTATGCAAGACCGCTCTGGAGCTGTTCGATAGTGAATCCGGTCTTGGCGTAGAATGGGTTTGGAAAGATGGATCCATAGTAGAGGTACTTGAAGACGACATATGGCAGTGAGAGCACAAATGCCACAGCCGAGCATCTCAAAGTGAAAAGCGGCAGCCGTCGTTCGACAAGTGCCTCCACCGCGATGAGCACAGCCGCCGCCAATCCCCCCTCGGGACGCATCCACACCCCCAGCAGCAACGAGGCAATGAGCAGGTGATTTCGCTTTAGATAAAGATACAACGAGAGCACTGCAAAGAATGCGAATGCCGCTGTCTCCAGGCCGGCGGGGGCCCAGTAGGCCAGCGGGAAATTGACGGCCAACACATACACGGGGACGACCGCGTACCATTCATGATGACCGGAAAGAAGACGACGGGCGGTCAGAAAGGTAACAATGATGGCCCCGGCCCCAAACAGCAGACCAACGATCTTGGAAATAAGAATGTAGTCAAGACCGAACTCGCCCCAGAGAATGCAGAAAATGACCCATCCGAAATTGGTGAATCCTTCAACGCGTTCACCAATATTGAACACCAGTCCGTGCCCGTCCAGAAAGTTGGCTACATAACGGTAAGAGATGTAAGAGTCATCCTGGGTGTAATTCAGGTAGTAGCAGATTACCGTGTAGATCACCAAGGCAGGGAGGATCGGAAGCAAGAACTTGGTCAGATTTCTCAACTGTCTCTCCATAGGCTCTCAGTGATCCACAGGCCGACTACGGTGTCTGTGACTATCACAGCGTTCAATCTTAATATACTGTCGATTTCAGGCTGTCAACCGCTTTCGCCCCGAATCAGTCTATCGAATCGGTTGCACTGATTGACCGGCTCGATGCTGTGTCTCAAGTGCTTGAGAAATGAGATAATCTGCCCGCGAAAGATACCACGGAACGAGCCTGCGAAGCCATTCGCGATGGTACTGGCCGCGCTCATGGTTACCGGTGACGCTGTAGTACAGATAGAGGTCGCGGTGGGTCATATATGTTGCGGAATCAACCGCCAGCGCGCGGTTCATGGCCGTCAGTGCGGGCTCTTCCTGTTTGAGACGCATGTAGCTGAATCCCAGCGAATTCAGAAGTTCCGGGTAGTTGGGGCTCGAGGGTGCGGCCAAGGCGCGTTCGAAGCAACTGACGGCCCGGCGGAAGTCCTGCGAAGAGACCGCTTCTTCCCCAGCCTTGAACTGCTGCACCCACTCAAGCGAATACGCAGGCACCGCGGAATGCGGCAGGTCTTTCATTCGCTTGAACGCACCCACCATCATGCCCCGAGGCGAATATGTGACATCCTGGTAGAACCAGCCGGTCTGGCGGTATCCCATCACGAATTCCGAGTAAAGCATGAGCGCCTGTTCGGCGGGAGCGGACGGTTTGACACCGGTTGAAAACACGACGTAGTCCGGTTTCCGTGATAGCAGATACGGGGTATTGTGATTGCGTTCTTTCCAGGTTGCTTTCAAATCCGGGATCGGTGCCTCAGGGTGACGGGCTATTGTTGAGTCGGTCAGGCCGACCATATCGATGATCTGATGACCAAGAAGCTCGTATCCAAAGATGCCGATCGTGGGGAGAGCCGCGGAAAACGGGCGGTCGTCTGATGATCTCATGAAATTCGCCAGTGCCGCCATCTTATGGGTGAAGCCCCGCTCGTTCCGGTTGAACCGGATCACGGTGTCGTACGGCAGATAGACAGTCAGACCTGTCATGATGAGTCCCGCAATAACTCCTGCCACCAGTGTTGCCTTCGGAGTCCGCCTCCGAATCACGGTGCTTATGCTCCAGGCCGCCAGTATTGCGAATGCCCCGGCGACCGGCAGGAAGAACCTGTGGACTTTGAGCACATCACCGCCTATCACCACGATGTACAACGTGTATAGGACGGCAAGCCACCAGACGGCCTGGATTTCTTTGGAGAGCTGTTTGATGAAAACGAGCGGAAGAATCAGGCCGAGACCAACAAATCCGTAATGCTGTGCGAATTCAGCCGCGTATTCGAGGCCGGAGACCAGTTGATCCAGCGACCAGCCGGTCTTGGCGTAGAACGGGTTCGGAAAAATCGAGCCGTAATACAGGAGTTTGAACAGAGCAAGCGGAACGGAGACAATCGATGCGCCGATCGCGCAGAGGAGAGTGAAGCGAGGGAACCGCCGTTCGGTGAGCGACTCGATGATCACGAACAATCCGGCCAGGAGTGCCCCCTCGGGTCTGACCCACGCTGAGATAGCCAGACCGGCCATCAGCAACCAATTGTGCGTCACGTACCAGTGAAGACACAGTACAGCCAGGAAAACGAAGGCTGCAGTCTCCAGACCGGCAGGGGACCAATAGGCCAGCGAGAGATTGGCGGCAAGGAGATATGGCGGCAAGAGGGAAAACCAGCGCTGGTCATCCGGGAATATTCTGCGCGCTGTCAGATACGTTACCACGATCGCCCCTGCGCCCAGAAATGCGCCAGTGATCTTTGATATGGTGATAAGATCGATGTGAAGCGCGCCCCATACGAGCAAGTAAACGAGCCACCCGAAATTGGTGAATCCCTCCACCCTCTCCCCTATGTTGTACACCAAACCATGCCCGTTCAGATAATTGGCGGCGTAGCGGTAGGTGATATAGGCATCGTCCTGGGTGAAATTCAACCAGGCGGCCAGCATGCCGTACAGCAGAAGCGCCGGCAGTACCGGCGCGATGAGACGTAATGCGCTCTTCACAAAGTCCCTGACGTGAGTCTATTCCCTGGCCGAGAGGTCTTTGAACAATGACGAGTACTGTCGGGCGGAGGTGGTCCAGGAAAAATCCTGTTTCATGCCGGCTTTCATGAGGCTCATCCAGGTCCGCTTGCGAGCAAACAATTTCACCGCTCGTTGAATCGCCTCCAGCAATGCCTCAGGTTCGTACTTCTCGAATACAAATCCGGTACCGGTGCCGGTGTTAAAGTCATAATCATCGACCGTGTTCGCCAGGCCGCCGGTGGCACGGACCACCGGCACAGTTCCGTATTTGAGAGAGTACATCTGGTTCAGGCCGCACGGTTCCCAGCGAGACGGCATGAGAAAAATGTCGGCGGCAGCTTCGATCCGGTGCGCCATAGTGTCATCGAAACCCAGGTACACTTTCACTTTATCCGGGAATTCGGATTCCAGTGACGTGAACAGCTCATGATATTTCTCGTCTCCCGTACCCAGCACGACGAACTGAATGTTCATAGCCAGCAGTTTTTCAGAGATCGCTTCGACCAGGTCGAGCCCCTTCTGGTCCGTGAGCCGCGTGATCATGCCGATGAGAGGGGCGGATTCGCGAATCGGCAACCCTGCCGACCTGAGCAACTCAATCTTGCTTTCGCGCTTACCGGACAGGTTGGGGATCGTGTAGCGATGTGGGATAAGCTTGTCGCGCGACGGAGACCAGACCGTGTAATCGACACCGTTGAGTATGCCAACCAGATCGGTCGCGCGTTCCTTGAGCACTCCTTGCAGGCCGCAGCCGAACTCCTCGCCGGACTGGATTTCCTCGGCATACCGCGGCGAGACAGTGGTCAGCTTGTCGGCGAGGCGGATCGCCCCTTTGAGAAAATTCACTTTGCCGAAAAATTCAAAAGGTCCGGTCATGGCGTAGAACAGCTTTTCCGGCAGCCCAAGCCTGGGGTACCGGTCACCGGCAAACAGCCCCTGGTATCCGAGATTGTGTACGGTCAGTACTGTTCGGGTGTCTGCAAAGAAGCGGTCGGCTGCGTAGATCGTTTTCAGGTAGGCGGGAATCAACCCCGCCTGCCAATCATGGACATGGATGATATCCGGTCGCCAGTCGAGCTGTTTTACCGTCTCCAGAACCGCGCGACAGAAGAAGGCAAAGCGATCATCGTTATCGGGATAGTCTTCCTCGGTAGACGGGTCGCGATAGAAATCCGGACGGGAGAACAGATCCTCGTTACCGATGAACAGGTGCTCTATCCGTCGACGTGAATCACGCACGCTGGACACCCGCAGCGCGGCTTTGGTCTCGCCTGCCGGAGCTGAAGAACTCCAGTCCAGCGGAGTAAGACGGTCCTGTTGTTTCAGGAAGCCATAATGCGGGAGACAGACTTTGACCTCATGGCCAAGCGCCGCGAGCGCCTTGGGCAGCGCGCCGAGAACATCTCCCAATCCTCCGGTACGGGCATACGGAGCGACCTCGGAGGCAACTTCGAGAATGCGGAGTTTAGGCATCGGTGCCGGCGGCTTCCGGCCGGATCAGGCGCCGCGAGCCGTTCAGGTCGATCCCGCGGAGAAACGTGGCAGCTTCTTCCGGCGACGTGGGATTGATATAAAAGCCGGACCCCCATTCGAAACCGGCCACTTTGGTCAGTTTAGGCATGACTTCCACGTGCCAGTGGAAAAAGTGGGAGGAGTCCGGTGAGATCGGCCGGGTATGCAGGATGAAATTGAAGGCCGGGTCGTTCAGCGCCAGTTTAAGGCGGAGCAGGGTATCTTTCATCGCTGACGCCAGATTGAGATATTCGGCATCGCTCATTTCCAGATAGCTCGATTGATGTGTCTTAGGGATAATCCAGGTCTCGAACGGAAAGCGCGAGGCGAACGGCTGGAACGAGATGAAGGCATCGTGATCCTTCACGATGCGCTCGTTTTCCATGATCTCCTGGCGTATGATATCGCAAAAGATGCAGCGCTCTTTGAATTCGTAATACCGTTTGGCTCCCTCGAGCTCCTCGGTAACCCGTTTGGGAATAATGGGCGTGGCGATCAACTGGCTGTGCGCATGTTCCAGCGAAGCGCCGGCGGCCTCGCCGTGATTCTTGAACACCAGAACATATTTGAAACGGCTGTCTCGTGCCAGGTCGAGCATTCGCTCGCGATAAGCCCAGAGAATGTCCCGGATCTCTTCATCGGCCATATCCACCCAGTCGCGCATGTGGTCGGCGGTCTCGATGATCACCTCATGGGCGCCGATGCCATTCATGCGGTCATAGAGACCTTTGGCCTCGCGATTCAGACCGCCCTCGATAACCAGGGCCGGGTATTTGTTGGAAATGACTCGAAGGCGCCAGCCGGGCCGGTTCCGCTCCGTCTGCGGTTGGCGATATGCCATGATCTCGGGCGGAGTGGCGCTCTCATTGCCGGGACAGAAGGGGCACATGGTGGCCTCGGAACGACGAGAAACAGAACTGAACGAGGTAGGACGCTTGCCCCGTTCCGTGGAGATGATCACCCAGCGCCCGATGATAGGGTCTTTGCGAAGTTCAGGCATGCAGTCAATCTCAATCGCCGTTGTATGAATACGGCGCATCTACTGGTTTGTCAAGGGCAGGCCGCGGTTTCTTCATTTCTGCCGAACTGAGCATGGTCCGATCACCACATTTCACAGGTCAATGACTCCCGTGCGGTCGACCCGACCTTCGTGGATCGCTTTCAGAAGGTCCGCCTCACGTCCGGAAAGCGAAGTGTTTCGCCGTTCCGCCACGACGCGCACGGTTTCGAGCGCCTTATCGAGCGCGAACTTGCGGTAGCTGCCGGTGTTGCCCCAACTGAACGAAGCGATCTCTTTGTCGCTTGTCAGACCGCCGCCGAATATATTGCAGCATGCGCCAATATTGATCCCAGTGTTCAACAATGTCCCGATGCCGAACTTCGTATGATCGCCAATGAACGATCCGACCTTCTGTGAACCGGTGTTGAGAGACTCGCCGTTGACGGTCGATCGAATTGTCGAATAGTTATTTTTGAGATCGGAGTTAGTGGTCATCGCGCCAAAATTGACCCAGGGACCGACATAGCTGTGGCCGATGAAACCGGCGTGGTATTTATTTACGTAAGCATGGAACACCGATTCTTCTACCTCTCCCCCAACCCGACACGTGTGCCCTATTGACGAGGCCTTGATCTTGCCGGCCAGCACGACAGAATTAGCGCCGATGAAACAGGGGCCATAAATGGCCGCATGGGCTTCTACTCGGACATTGGCACCGATATAGACCGGTCCTTTGGAAGCATCGACGAGCGCAAGCGGCGCGATCTCGACATCGTTGCCCATAAGGATATTCTCATTATTGACCAGGTAGGCGCCTTGATACACACGGATGTTCTCGCCGGGCGGGGCAGTGGTTTTCATCCGGCCGAAATCGGCGACAATCTCCGATTCAACGTCGGCAACAATCTCCCATAAGTAATTGTAAAGGGTTGCCGACGTGCTCAGGTCCGGAAATTCTGATGCTTCATTCTGGTAGGCGGCCATGTAGATCTCCGGAGTGGCCAGCGCCGAGACAGTACTCATCGACTCAGGTTTGAAGAGGATAGCCACGGTTTCGCCGTCATGCTTGAAAACGGTGGAGAGACGCGCCTCTTTGACGAGATTCGGGAGGTCACCGAAACTACGTACCCGACCATTCAGAAAGAGAACGTCACTCCCCTTCTCCCGCTTGATGATATTGACCGGATAGTCTTTGAACTGCTCGGCCAACAGGGCAGCAACCTGTTCGCGCGAGACCAGACAGAGTTCGGAATCAACGAACATCCGTCCCGCCCGCCTGAAGAGCGGCATTATGCCGGCCCGAAGCGTATAGACAGGGCGGGTGAGTGTCAGCGGATTGAACTGCGTGAATTTCGTATCTTCGTAGACACAGATTCTCAACGCCATAGCCCAGACACCTTCAGAGACAATACGATTCCATTCGTTCCCCTGTTATCGGCAGGGACCGACCGTCGGTTAATGCCGTGGCAGGAAGCCGTTGAATGCACTGGTGTGTTATCGTGGTATGCCCCATTTGACCGCAAAACTGTCGGCGACTTCATTGCTCACCAGGTACTCGGCGAGAGCGAGAGAAAATGGGATGGCCGCACCCGGACCCATTCCCGTAATGATGTTATTGTCACGCGTCACCGGTTGACCGGTAACGATAGCCCCGGCGGCAGCCAGGCGATCGTTAAACGCGGGATCACCGGTAGCACGTTTCCCTTTGAGAAGGCCGGCGGCCTCGGCCAGAACATGGCTTGGCGCCGCACAGATGGCCGCCACCAGTTTTCGTTCGCCAAAGTGGCGGCGGGCTGACTCGACCACCCGGCGGTCGACGGCCAAGGCAGCGGCATTCCTGCGACCGCCCGGAAACACGATGGCGTCAAACAGTCTCCCCTCCCAGGCCACACCGGCATCGGTCATAAGGGTAGTCCCGTACGCCCCTTTTGTTGGACGATCGGTGAGTCCGACCACGGTTACCTCCACGCCCGCGCGAGTAAGAACATCGATCGGCGCAACTGCCTCGATATCTTCAAATCCCTCAGCGAGAACCATGAGCGCCTGTTTAGACATTGTGCACTCCTTCGTGACCGGCCTGTCCGAACCTACGTGCCGACATTAGCGACGCGCCTGTCGCAAGTCAACAGAAAAGAACCGGCCGCCGAGGCAGGTGGTCAAGCGTTGACAATTATAGTCTACATTTGTACATTGCCAGCAGTCATCACGCAACAATTGAAATCGTCAGGAGGCAGTCATGTTTCGCCCCATGCACTTTGAAATTCACGCCGATCAGCCGGAGCGGGCGGTTCGGTTCTACAGCGAGGTCTTTGGCTGGCTGTTCAGCAAATGGAGCGGTCCCCAGGATTACTGGCTCATCACCACCGGCGCGGTCGACCAGCCGGGCATCAACGGCGGCCTTATGCAGAGGCGTGACCCCGGCGGCGCTACGTACAATACCGTCGATGTTCCTTCGGTCGACGAGTTCCTGATCAAGATCACGTCGCACGGCGGGACGATTGCGTTGCCCAAGATGGCCATACCGGGTGTCGGCTGGCTGGCGTACTGCAAAGACACTGAAGGGAACATCTTCGGGATCCACGAGGCGGACCCTAGCGCTAAGTAGAAAGTAACGTCAGCGGTTATCAGAGAAATGTCGGTTGGTAATCGGCCCAGTTCTCGCGGTCTATCTTGTAATCGTACTTGTAGCGGCATTCGCCGGACCGACAGGTTCGAGGGCGCGAACGAGAGAGGTGCTGAAACGAACGCCCACAGACCGGACAGGTGTTTCGCTTCCACGGGAGGTCAGGGAGCTTGATATTGGCGGGCGGTGTTTTCATACAGCAGGCTCGTTCATCGCTGCGCCAGTGTAGGGGATTCATAAGCCGCGGTCAATGATTTCCTGCGATGATATTCTACGCGTCTGCCCGAGAAATTGACGGGCTACAGCACAAAAAGATCAGAGCGGCGCTGCAGGAGCGCCAGGAGCGGTAATCCTATCAGATAACAGGCGATTAGCTCCCCCACACCGATCATCTGCACCGCGAACCAGTAACTCACGCCCATGAGGGGAGCCAGGTACAGAGCGACGCCGAAAGCGTTCAATATGACCGGTGGAAGCGGCGCTAACAGGATGTTCGGTGGCAGGTCACGGGCCCAGATGACGCTCAGGCCCCAGGTCACCACCCAAGCGGCCAGAAGCGACAGTCCGCCGAGCAGGAAGAATCTCCCCTGCGCCTTTCCCGAGACCAGATACAACAGAAGCAGAGCCAGTGCGAAGGACAGAATCCGCACTGCCAGCACCGTCAGATCGCGCCGCGGTGAGCGGCTGCCCCACTTCACCGAGAACACCAGCAAGCCAACCGAAAGCACGACGCAAACGAGTGTCCAGGGGGACGGATGTTTACTGTCCAAAAGGAAGATGGCGGCCCCCCACAGGAGCAGAACTGGTATGGCCATCAGCGATATGGTCCAGGGACGGCTCGGCAATTTTGCGGTGAGATGGGTCAGGAAGGCCGCCGCAAGAGTCAGGAGCGAGCCGAAGACCACATCCTGCCAGCCCATGCCGCCAAAAATATTGGCCAAGAGGCAGCCGACGAACAGGCCAGGGATGGCCGCCCGACTGAGGAACGGGAGTACGGTCAGGGCCTCCGCTACGCGAACCTGATAGACGCCAAATGAGATTGGTAAGAACGCCAGAGTGGCGACGACATACACTGCCGCCACCAGGCCTGCTACCGCCAGCTCTTTTAGCCTCAATGGGTTCACGCCAAGAGAGCTAAGCGTGTAATAGTGGGCCTGTCAACTCTTAATTTTGCGCGAATCGGCTATTCGCCCTCAGTGACGACGTACCGAGCGGCCGTTTCCCGAGAAATCTGCCCGATACTTTCCCGCAACCGCGACGGCGACACAACGAGCGCTTCGGGTCCAAATCCCAAGAGCCATCGCCGGATCTCCTCAAGACCTCTGACCGTGACGGTGTAACGGACCAGTCCTCCCTTGAGCGGCTCGACCCGCTCTCCTACGTGATGAGTGCCGGAGGCGATCACGCGTGCTGCGGCTCCGGTGAATTCGACCACCACGGTGAGGGATTCGCCGCTATAGACCTCCCAACTCCCCTCGAAATATGACTGCGCGGTAATCCCCTGTTTCGGACGGAATTTCTCTCTCAATGGTGTCACGGCCAGCACCCGATCCATCCGGAACGTGCGGAAATCCTGACGCGAGCGGCAATAGGCCACAAAATAGAACGCCCGCCCGCGAAACACGATGAAGTATGGTTCCACGACGCGGGTGGTTCGACCGGATTGTATAGAATCATAGTCTATTTGAAGACAGGTCAAATTTCGCACCGCTTCCTCGATAAGCCCATAATACAGCTCGGCGCGTTCTCGTTCGAGCGACACGGCGATATCGATATAGGTCGACTCGACGGCCGTTTTCTTCTTCTCCCTGACGATATCAGACAATCCTGCCTCGATCTTCGCGCGTATGCGCTTGAGTGTTTTCGTATATGTGCCGGTCTTCTGCAGCGGCGTCGACTCGATCGCCATCTTCAGGCACGAATATTCCTCGAAATCAAGATTCAACGGCGGCAGAAAATTGTCGGATGCGAGTTTATAGCCGTTGTCGAAGTAGATTGGAACGTTTGCCTCCGACAGACTGATGATATCCCTGTAAATCGATCGTTCGGTGACGCCGCATTCCAGTGCCAGCCGAGCCGCGTTGAGATTGCGGCGCGTGCGCAGCAGATTAAGGATATAGAGCAGCCGGTCATACTTGGTCATGCCCATCACAATACCTCCGCCAGTTTGCATCAGCATATGCGGTTTTTTTGAACGGAAATCAATATGGTGTTTGCCCCATAGTCCGGTCAAAAAGCCTGTTCGGCTTAATCAGGCGGCGTCTCATCTTTCCCTATAATCTATTGTGACGCAAACACTTGGCAAAGCCTGACGGCTCGGCACCCGCTTTGCGAATAAGTCGGCAGCGAACACGGGGAAACACTGAAATGAGGAGGTCATATGGCCCGCAGACGCACGAGCAGACGTCCCGCCGAGCCGACCAACTTCTGGGACTCGCTCTTCTTTCGATTCGGTTCCAAGCTGTTGTTTGCGGTGGCGGTGATCGTCGTGGTGCTGACCCTGGCTCAGTGCACGATAAAGAAGCCGGAGGCTCCCACCTGGGAGACCCAATTAACCGTTCCGCTCATCAACCGCACCTATCCGATGGCAGAGTTGATCCGGCGCGCCGACCAGGATGGGATCGAGATGATCGGAGACACGATCCAGTACTCGATCACCTACGGTCTGGACACGTTTCGGTTGGACCAGAGCAATCTGACCACGCCGGACCTGACATATAATTTCTCCAAGCAGGTCGGGGTAATTGAACTGACGCCGCCAAGCTCCACACCGGTCACGGTGGCGGCTTCGAGCATTCCCGGCCTTTCCGCTTTCATTCCCGGCAGCGTGCCGCCGGTATCGTTCACGGTAACCAATGCCGTGCCGGCCATCGCGTCGTTCACGAGTGTCAGCGTGAGCAACGGGCAAGTGTACGGCATTGTCACGAACACCCTTGGGATCGATCTCGACACGGTGAGAGTCATCGTGATCGATGTCATCGCAGGTGCACCAATCGACACCGCCTGGATCATTGGCGGTCTGCCTGATGGCACCAGCGATTCAGCGTTGATCGACCTGAATGGCAAGACCATCTTCAACCAGTTCCAGGTCGATCTGGCCTGCCACACGCCCGGCGGAACGGTGTTGTCATCTTCCGGGAAGGAGATCGTGACCGCCATGCGGTTTGCGTCACCGTTCACGGCGAACAGCGCCGTAGCGCAGGTGCCGTCGCTGTCGCGAACAGACTCGCAACAGGTCACACTGAACGAGCTGGATCCCATAAGCGATGCCGTTATCAGCGGCGGCTCACTCAACGTGACGATCAGTAACAACACGGCGCTTTCTGCCGACGTCCAGATCTCGATGCCGCAGCTTTTGCTGTCCGGCGTGCCGCTCGCGATTACGAGTCCGGTGATGGCCAATGCCACGACTCCGATTTCAATTAACCTTACCGGATATCGACTGCAACCGATGGGCGCAGGCGTGCCGCAGGCGGTAGCTGTCATCGCGGACCTGGCTTCCCCCGGTAGTGGTGTCCAAACAGTAAGCATTGACCAGAGCAATTCGTTCTCGGTCGATGCCATGCTTTCAAATCTGGTGTTCAATTCAGTAACCGGTGTTTTCGCCAACACGGCAGCAACGTTCACGCCGGTGGTCGAAAACATCGATGTGCCGCTGGGATTCGAGGGGATCCATCTATCGCACGTCGTCCTGAGTCTTGAAATTACCAACGGCGTCAATCTGCCGGGTCAACTGGATGTCACTCTCGACGGCAACAACGGGCGAACGCTTCAGTTGCAGGATGCCGTCGCAGCCGCGACACTGAGTACGGCGGCAACGACATTCATAGTTGATACCGGCGCGGCAGCTTTCCTTGATCCGATCCCATCGCAGATCACCATCTCCGGCCAGGCGGCGTTCGGCGACGGCATAACACCGGGAACTATCCGGTCCGGCGATTTTGTCACGGGTACAGTCAGTCTGACGGCCCCCTTGGAGATGATCCTCGATCGGACGCCGGTTGAAACAGACATCGAGCGTCAGGAGGTCAAGCAAGATGATATCGACAAGATCACCGATCACGTACTTGAAGCATCGTTTATCTACAACGTGGTCAGCCGCCTGCCGATAGGCGCTACTCTGAATATCTATCTGGGGGCTGATTCGGCGACCCTCTATACCAATCCGCAACTGTTGATCGACAGCATTCAGGTTCCGGCGGCACCGACTGTCGGTGGCATCGCCAGCGATACTATCTCGACCGGAGACCAGAATGTGGTACTCGATAGCGCGGATATCCAGATCCTGAAAAACCCCATCCTGTTTGTTGGTCAGGAACTGGTACTGGAAGGGTCTGGTGGTCAGGTGATTCGGTTAACGCCAAGCGATGCCATCACCCTCACGGGACGAATCGAAGTCAACTACCGCTTTGACGGTGAGTTTTGAGGAGGTGCAACCATGAGACGCACAAAAATAATCGCAGGAGTGCTGCTTGCCGCGCTCGTCGCCTCTTCGGCACTGGCGGGCGGGCAATCTTCGGCGCGAAGTGTCGCCATGGGCGGCGCACATCTGGGGCTGGCCCGTGGAGTGGAAGCGGGGCGTTACAATCCCGCCAACCTTGGGTTGACCGGCTACAACCGTTCCGGTCTGGAAATCGTGGGCGTGGGCGCCAATGTCGCCAACAACAGTTTCACCCTCTCGGACTATAACAGGTATAGCGGTGCGTTTTTGACCGACCAGGACAAGGCGGACATCCTGGACAAGATCCCTGTTGAGGGGCTGAAGTTATCGGCTGATGTCGAAGCCACCGCACTGTCGACAGCGATCGGTGCGTTCGCGTTCAATGTTACCGGCGTCGGCCTGGCCGACGTGAACATGAGCCGCGACATATTCGAGCTGGTATTCAACGGCAACACCTATGCGGATACGATTGATGTCACCGGCTCGTACTCAGATGCGGTCAGCTATGTGTCAGCCGGACTTTCGTACGGCCATTCGCTGTACCGCTCCGGTTCCCGTGAACTCGCGGTCGGCGCCACCGCCAAGTACCTGCGCGGCGTGGCGATGGAGCGGGTGACGGAGCTTGAAGGCATGATGGCCACTTATGCCACGGGTTTTGCCGGGGAGGGCCACATGGTGGCGCGAACGGCAACCGGCGGATCCGGCTACGCACTTGATCTGGGCGCTTCACTGCGACTTAACAACGATTACATCGCCGGCGTGGCGATCCAGAACTTCATCAGCCGACTCTCCTGGAATCGCGAGACCCAGGAGCACGGATATAATTTCTCGTTTGATACCATGACGGTCGCCAACATGGGAGACGATTACATCGTCTCTGACGACTACAGTGTCGATATCCCGAGCTTCTCCACGAACCTGCCGTCGACCATGACATTCGGCCTGGCCAACACAACCGGCAAGTTTGTCTGGGCGATAGACTACCTGCAGGGGTTCAGGCAGGCGGCAGGCGCATCCAAGAATCCCCGGCTGGCGTTCGGCGCTGAATGGACCGGATTGCCGGTCGTGCCGCTTCGCGCGGGCTATGCAACGGGTGGGGGCAAAAACAGCTCATTCTCATTTGGTTCCGGTCTGAGCTTCTCGGTCTACTATCTCGACCTGGCTGTCGTGACCGGCTCCAGTTTCTCCGGATATTCATCCAAGGGTTTGAATTTCGCGGTGTCCACCGGGCTTCACTTCTAAGCAGAGGGCAGTACCATGAAACGGATCATTTCGCAAGCACGAATTGTCGTCAGCAGCCTGATAGCTCTGACGTGCGGCCTGACGTCCGGATACGCCATGCCGCCACACCCTGGCGGCTCCGGTTCGGACGCCGCTCCCAAGGTACAGGAATCATATTACGTTCAGCACCTGGACGAACTGCACGCCCGCGGCGTGTGCAGCGCGGACGATTTCTTTCTGAACAATACGGCCGCCAAGCTGACCGACGGCAAGGCGCCGGCGATCACCGGACCGTTCCGCGTGCTGGCCATATTGGTCGAGTTCTCGGATGACACCAACAAGGTGGCAGCAACGTATTTCGACTCGCTGGTTTTTGGAACCACCGGCAGCACGGTGAAAAACTACTTCAGCGAAGTATCGTACACGCAACTTGACCTGCTCACGGTCAATTTGCCAAGTGCTCTCGGCTGGCGGACGGCGCCACAGACGTACGCGTATTATGTTGGTGGTGCGCAGGGGTTGGGGAGCTATCCCAACAATTCACAAAAGCTCGTGGAAGACCTGGTGGATCAGGTTGACCCGGTGGTGAATTTCGCGAACTACGACAATGATGGTGACGGCTACGTCGATGTGCTTTTGGTCATCCACGCCGGCACCGGCGCGGAGTTCAGCGGCAGCGCCAACGATATATGGTCACACAAATGGGCTATATCACCGCGCTCGAAAGACGGCAAGTTCATCAGCGACTATACCGTTCAGCCGGAGTACTGGCAGAACCCCGGCGACATGACGATCGGCGTCTATTCGCACGAACTGTCGCACGGTTTCGGGCTGCCGGATCTGTACGACACCGACAACTCGTCCTACGGCGTTGGCCGCTGGTGTATCATGGGATATGGTAGTTGGAACGGACCCGGCGGCATGGGCGGGTCGCCATCGCACCCATGCGCGTGGAGCCGCGCCCAGATGGGGTTTGTAACCCCGACCAACGTAGCTGCCAATATAACCGGACAGTCGATTGCCAGTGTGGAATCGGGCGGACCGATCTTCCGGCTATGGACGTCAGGAGCGCTGGGAACGGAATATTTCCTCGTGGAAAACCGGCAGCGTACCGGCTATGACACCTACCTTCCGTCCGCCGGATTGCTGATTTGGCATATCGATGATCTTAAGACCGGCAACGCCCAGGAGTGGTATCCGGGGCAGCCGGGTGCAAACCACTCGCTGGTGGCGTTGGAGCAGGCGGACGGTTTGTTCGAACTGGAACATAAGACCGATATCGGTGATGCAGCGGATCCATTTCCGGGTTCCGGCAGTGTCACGGCGTTCAACGCGGTCTCAACGCCGAACAGCAATTCATATCTGAGTGGCAATTCGTTCGTGGCCGTGAGCAATATTTCGGCTTCGGCACCGACAATGCAGGCTGACTTGATCGTCGGTCTGGCGGCCGGAGCGAATGATCCGCCGGACCAGCTGCCGATCAGCATCGACCTGTCACAAAACTACCCCAATCCGTTCAACCCATCGACGCAGATCGAATTCTCGCTGTCGGACAGCGGACCGGCAAGGCTTGAGATATTCAACCTGCTTGGTCAGAAAGTACGCACGCTCGTCGACGGACGCGAGTTATCCGGTGGAAGCACAGTGGTTTGGGACGGCACGACCGATGCGGGTACCGAAGTGTCTTCAGGCGTATATATGTACCGCCTGACGGTTGGTGATCGCTCGATGGTTCGGAAGATGATGCTTGTCCGTTAGGGACAATGGTACTCCTCACCCCCGTCCAAGAGAAAACCCCAGTCCGCACTGGGGTTTTTTCATTGTGCCGCTCAGTCAGGCTGCTTCACGCCGTCGTGAAGGGTCGCGTGACCATGCGGTTGACGCTGCATTCGTTTGTGCTGGGTGTGGCAGGACCTGCATCGCTTGGGATCTTCCGTGTACCCACGCTCCGCGAAGTACTGCTGTGCTTCCGCCGTAAACGCGAACTCCTCACCACACTCACTACAGATCAGAACCCTTGGTTGGAACCGATGGTCCATTCGGGTTCCCCCTCTCTATGTTCGGTTCAGCATCCCTGTGCGCCGAACACAGGCTAAAGTTCATGTGACGGACCATCTATAGCGGAGCTATGTGATGGTGTCAAGAAAAAACTTGTGAATGGACCGTTTTAGAACGGATTGCAGACCGGCCCGCTGCCGGATGCAAACAGGTACTCCACTATCTGCGTTAGATCGCTGATATCCACCGACTCAACGCAGTCGAAATTGCCCGACTGAAGTACGGGAAGCGGCGCCGGACCGGACGCGAACAGGTACTCCACGAGGTAGGAAAGGTCGGAGATGTCAATGTACCCGTTGTAATCAGTATCCCCCACCTGCAGCACAGTTATCGCGCTGACATTCTGCATGGTCTGGACGGTGGTATCATTCTGCGAGATGCCGCGGAACGTGAGTATTGATTGCGAGCCGAGAGGTATCCCCGCCGGCGCCTGCGCTGGGAAGGTGACAGTAGTGCTATCACCCGGATACAGTAACACAGCAACCGTGTCCGGGACTATCCAACCATGATCGTCACGAGCGATGATATTGACAACGTCGCCGAGCGCAGACGTGTTGTTCACCTGATAGAGATATGTCCTCGGCGCGCCGCCATAAAGCAGGCTGTCGGTGAGCACGTTGGATGACAATGAATACGGCCGCCGGACCAACGCCGAATAGGTAAACGATGCTGAGGTCGAGAACTCGGTCACGTTGGCGGCAACCATCGTGATTTTAGTATAAGTCTGGAAATCAGGTATTTCGATCGTATCGATGTAACTAACCGGGTCAAGTGTCAGCTTCTCGATCTGATACGAAGTCGAACCCTGTGTCTTGATGAGAAACACTGCCCACTGACGGGCGTTGTCGCCATCAAACGTCAGTTTGAAATTGCCGTTGGAACTGCCGGGGAAGAAATCGATGTACACTGAGCCGTAGCCGGCCGGGCTCTTGGGCCCGGTAGTGGAGTTCACGGGATATGCGTTGTGGGTGCGGTCAACCATGATCAGCGGATACGATATCCCTTCGCCATAGTGCAAGCCATCGTCACGGCCCGAAGTCATATAATTCCAGGTGACAAATTCACCAAAGGCGGAATCCTGAGACCAGCCATAGCGGCCGAGGAGCGTATCGGACGTGGTGTTGAATACGGTGGCGCTGTAGCGGGCGCCCTCCCAGACCGCGCGCAGCAGCGACGTATCGAACTTCTCGGCCAGGAACATGCCCCAGATGAAGCTGGCGTACATGTGGATGCTGTTGGTCATGAGTGAAAGCTCCGGATCGTTCATGAAATCCGGCAGATAATTGTAATTGTCATTCACCTGGTCGTAGACAATATCTTCCATGTATGTCGCATCCAGTTCCATAAACCAGCTCGCCTCATTGGCATCATAGGCGAATTGCACGCAGTGATGAAACTCATGCGCCGCGGTAGCCTTGGCGGCGCCCGCTTGATTCCCCTCGGGGTCGTAATTGGGCGGGAAACCAATGAAGTTGCGATGCATCACCAGATAGCTATAATAGTCGTTCCAGGCTTGCGACCCGGCTCCTTCAGGCACAGCATACCCGTAGTAGCCCATCTCTTCAAAATAGACGTCGAACATGCTGTCACCGCCCCGGGTACCGTCGGATGGAGGCGCCAGATAGCCGAGCGTAAGATGCATGTCGAGTGATGTATCACAATAGGCCGCGACTTTCTCAACATAATCGGGCACACCGTCGACATCCAAATCGGCCGTGGGGACCGCGTTCGTACCGGTAATGTCATAGTGCATCTTGAAGAAGCCGCCCGGAGAATTGAACGTGTACACGGTGCTCCACCGAGTGAGCGCTTCGTTCACCGAGGCCTGAGTCTCCGGGGTCAGCAGGTCGAAATTGAGCTTGATATCCCTGATAGCTAGCGTCGCGCTCCGCGAGGCCGACCGCCCGGTGACCGGATCGAGCAACTGGTATTGGGCTGGAAGTTCAGTCGGGTGCTTAATCGCTTTGATCACCATCAAAGCTCGTTCGTCAGGAGTAAGGTGTCCCTGTGCATAATCGCTTTCGATGGCGCTGATCGGGTCAGCCGGCCGAGCGGTGGTATTGCCGGCTGCCGAGAGCTGTCCGGCGGTGAGAAGAGCCCCGAGGAAAAGTGTTGTCACTAACAGGCGATTCCAACGCAGCATATGACTCCCTATGTCGTACCTTCAGGCAGGCTGTTCATTCACTCTTATCGGCCCGGCCGCACGATTTTGTGAGACGATCTCGGGCGTGATCACTCAAACCATTTGGCCCGCGAGCGGGTCAAGCAGTGGCCCCAATGTGAAAAAGGGCGGACTTGGCCGCCGGGCGCATATTCTGTTGAAGTAACCTGTCGAACGGGTAACTAAGTCCAAGTTGTGACCAGTCAATATCATAGAATCCGGTTCGACCAAATCTAATTTATTGATTTCCAATGAATTGTCAAGAGCAAATCAGAAGTACTGGCCGGTACCAAAGCCGAGCTCGGCCGGTCCCTCATCAGGCTTGATCACGTCAATGCGAATGAGGTCCGTCTTGGTGATATTCTTGAACGCGATGCGTAGCCCCGCACCTGCTGCGCTGTGCCATCCCTTGAGTTTCCAGACCTCCTTCGGCTCCCAGGCGCGGGCGATATCTGCGAACAGCACCCCGCCCACCATCGCCGACATAATGTCGATACCCGGGAAGAAACGTGCCTCGAAGTTGACAACCGTGGCCCGGTCCCCTGTGTCCGCAAAGCGGTCGTGCCCGCGGAGGCCGTTTTCACCATCGACCACCAGCGCCATCGCGCCGTCTCGTCTCCAATCCGAGCGGTACAGACAGCGAAACGCAAACGTAAGAAAGCTGATGCGGTTGTTATAGAATCGGAGGGAGACGGTGCTCGTGCGACGGACGTCTATGCCATTCGCTACCCAGAACATCGGCGAATAACCGAGTTGCACTATGGAAGCGCCCCGTCGAAATCCAAACGAAGACTGAAACGAATAGCGGTCATAGACAGCTTGGTCGAAACCAGGCCGGAGTGCACGGGCATATCCGAGCGTGATATCGGCTCCCAGGGTGAAGTCCTCGGTGTAGTCGAAACCGTTGATACGAAGCGCCGTGATGAATACCGGGTGGACGAATGATACGCTCAGGCCCAATTCATGATAGACGGAGTCCCGGGAGGTAGTTACCCGGCCAGAATCGACCGGGCTCAGAATCACCGGGTTGGAGTTAGACTCATACACGTATCGATAGGAACCGCCCAATCCGATCTTCTCGTCGTACCGCCCAAAGCGATATTCGGCGCCAAAGTCCACCTTTTGTCCCGAATATCCGGATTCGGCGATTCGTACCGTATCCCGATACTGATCTCGCCGACCTTTGGTACTGCCGACGGTGGCGAATGTCGAGAACCGTTGCGACAAGTTGTAGAACGGACGCGAAACGCCGATCGACCGTCGGTCATCCAGCGGATTATTGGTGTAGGCCAAGTCGAGCCGCACCGGGGCCCCCATCAGGCGCGAATCCCGAAAGGCGGTGCTCCAGTAGCTATCGCGGTTTCCTGGAACATAGCGATACACGGACACGAACTGGTTATAGCCAAGGAAATTCAACTCTTCCAGACCAAAATGGTAATCGGTGACGTTGGCGTCGCGCTTGATTCGGAACCCACCGCGCAGACTCCACTGGTCGATCGTGGTCACGCGGAGCACGGCATGACCGCTGTCCGTCTCAAAGGCCTCGATCCAGGCGTCGTACAGGGCGTATCGCAGGCGAAGGTTGCGCGCCGTCTCCTCTACCAACTCGTGAGAATACTCGTCCCCGACTTTGAAGAGCAACTCGCGCCGGATCATGCCCAGTCGTGTCCGTACCCGCAGCTTATTGGCGGTCCGAAACAGGAAGTTGTTGTACCGGGGTATGGCGGTATCATAGACATTGCGGTTGTCGATAATGATGCTGTCGATTATCCGGCCCTGAAACGCCGCCGCCTGCGCTATGCTGTCGGGTTGTAGCCCCAAAGCGCTCTCAGCCGCGCGACCAGGTGCAGGGGCAAACCACGCCACAATCAGAAAACCTATCAGTCCACGGGCGAGGGTCGTTGTTCCGGGGGGCCAATGGGATGACTTCTCAGGACGGCGCGGTAAGACCATTGGTACAAGGATAGCTCCGGGCGCCGGGATCGCAAAGTTAAAAAAGCGATTGCGCCGCCGATACAAGAAAGAGCGGCCTAACATGAGCACAAGACAATCGGTTACACGCAAGAAGATCGGCGATCTGCTGGTCGACAAGGGGTACATTACCCCTGCCATCCTGCATGACGCGCTGCGCGAACAGGCCACCAGCGGCAAGCGCCTCGGAGCGCTGCTGGTCGAGCGCGGGTTGATCACCGAAGACCAGCTTCTGGACACGATTTCGGAGCGACTGGCCATCCCCAGAGTAACCGTGACGTCGATGGTCCTCGACCCCAATGTCGTACAGTTGATCCCGGTGGAGGTAGCGCGCCGGTACCTCCTCATCCCCATCTTCGCCATCGGCAACACGCTGACGCTCGCCATGTCCGACCCGCTGAACATTATCGCCATCGACGAGATCAAGTACCTGACCGGCCGCGACGTCAAGCGTGCGGTTGCCAAGACCTCGGAGATTAAGGAGGCGATCGACCAGTATTATTCGGTGGCGGATTCGCTGCACGAGATCATGGGGACACGCCGCGAGCCAAGCGAGGTGGCCGAGCTGGCAGCGATCGAGGTAAAGACGGGCGAAGCGGAAAGTCCGATCATCAAGCTGGTCAACCTGATTATCGCCAAGGCGGTCCGGGACAGGGCCAGCGATATACACATCGAGCCGGATGAGACCACCCTGCGCATTCGGTACCGCATCAGCGGCGTCATGCGCGAGGAAGCGGCCCCGCCGAAAAGCATGCAGAACGAGCTGATCTCGCGCACGAAAATCGCCGCCGATCTCGACGTATCCGAGAAACGGCTCCCTCAGGATGGGAGATTCGCGGTGAAGGTGGATGGCGCGCCGGTCGATTTGCGAGTCTCTACCCTACCCACGATCCATGGCGAGAAGATCGTCATCCGGATACTCGACCGCCGCAATCTCCTTTCGTCGTTCCGTCAGCTCGGGTTTCGGGAGCAGCTTCAGGATCGGTGGAGCAACATCATTCGCAAGCCGGAGGGTCTGGTCCTGATTTCAGGCCCGACCTCAAGCGGCAAGACCTCCACGCTCTACGCGACGCTTCAGGAGATCAACTCCATCGAGAAGAACATCATCACGGTAGAGGACCCGGTTGAGTATTCGCTGCCGCTTATCAACCAGATACAGATCAATGAGAAGGCCGGGCTGTCGTTCCCGACCACGCTGCGGTCGATGCTCCGTCAGAACCCCGACATCATCATGATCGGTGAGATCCGGGATCGCGAGACGGCTCAGATGGCCATCCGCTCGGCGCTGACAGGTCATCTCGTGTTCTCCACCATTCACACCAACGACGCACCCTCTGCGATTACCCGGCTGATCGACATGGGGATCGAAAACTACCTCGTGGCGGCTGCGATAAAAGGCGTCCTGGCGCAACGGCTAGTGCGCTTGAATTGCCAGAACTGTCTTGAGACCTACCGTCCAACCGAGGCGATGTTGCGTCGGGCCGGATTGATGGAGTTGGCCGACGTGGTCGAATTCAAGCATGGCGTCGGGTGTCCTCAGTGTCGGAACACCGGCTTTCACAAGTTAACCGGCGTGTTCGAATTCGTGGAGATCACGCCGGCGATCGCCGATCTCATCATCGCCAACGCATCACTCAACCGGATCCGGGAGGAATCACGACAGTCCGGTTACGTGCCGCTGTTCGAGGCCGGCCTCGAGAAACTCACGCAAGGGTTGATCTGCCTCGAGGAACTGCTCAAAGAGACCAGCAGTATTGAGGAATATATCCCCGAGACGCGGTTGAGAGAGGCTACACTGCATGCAGGCACAGTATAGATATAAGGCTGCTTCTCAGGACGGCGCCGTCAGGCAGGGGACCATCACCGCACACAGCGAGGAGGCGGCCGAAGAGTTTCTGGCCGGTCAGGGGCTCATTCCGCTTGAAGTCCGTTCGCTCGAAGGCCGCCAGGCACTGACCCTGTTTGGTCTGCTCAAAGGGACTGATTATGAACAACTGATCATGTTCACCAGCCAGCTTGCGACCCTTCACCGGGCTGGTGTGCCGCTGTTACGGGCACTGTCAATCATTCGCATCGGCAAACCGGGTGGCCGGTTCAACCAGGTTATCGACCAGATCCGCCTCGCGGTCCAATCCGGCAAATCGCTCTCCGAAGCAATGAGCGACCATACCGATGTCTTTTCCCGCGTGTACACATCAAGTGTCGCTGCCGGCGAGGAATCCGGCAAACTCGAACATACGCTCGATGAACTCTCGGCCATGCTCGAACGGGAGATGGAACTGGGTCGACAGATCAAGACCGCGACCCGGTATCCGTTGATCGTGCTTGGCGTGATCGTCCTGGCGATTATCGTAGTTATGACCTTCGTCATCCCACGTTTCATCGCGTTCTACGATGCGTTCGGCGCCCAGCTTCCGCTCCCGACCAGAATCCTGATCGGTATCAGTCGGTTCATGACCCATTACTGGCCGATCCTGCTTGGGTTGGCGGTTGTAGGCGGGTTCGGCATCCGGAAGATCCTCGGAACAACCGGTGGTCGACACTGGCTGGACCGCCAACTACTTCGCCTGCCGATATTCGGAGACTTGATTGTCAAAAGCAACGTTGCCCGATTCACCCTACTCTTTCGCATGATGTTTCGTGCCGGACTGCCAATAATCAGATCGCTTGAGATCCTGTCGACGGCGATCCGTAACACGGCGATCTCTGCGGAGATTCGCAGACTCGAAGAGCTGTTCAGACGCGGGCGGGACCTATCGGGATCAGAAGGAGAGTTCCGGTTCTTCCCGGACCTGGCCCTTCAGCTCATGTCCATAGGGTTCGAGTCCGGATCGCTTGACAACATGCTTCAGGAAATCGGCAGTCATTACATCAAGGAAGTCAATTATCGCGCGCGTCAACTGACCGCCGTGATCGAGCCTATCCTGACTCTGGTTCTGGGCTGTTTCGTGCTGCTTCTGGCCCTGGCTATGTTCCTGCCAATGTGGAACTTGATCAAGGTTTTCCGCGGCTGAGGCTGGTCAAGATTTGGACCATCTGGCCGATAATTATTCAAAAAAGGACTTCGTCACCTTTTTCACTAAACCAGGAGGACAGAGATGCATTTGAGCGCTCTCAAAAGCAACCGAGGGTTTACCCTCATCGAGTTGGTGATCATCATCGTGATTCTGGGAATTCTTGCGGCCGTCGCTATTCCCAAGTATCAGGACATGTCGGCGCAGGCGAAAGATGCTGCCTGCCGCGGCTCGCTGGGCTCACTGCGGTCCGGTATCACCATATTCTATGCCAACCAAGCGGTAACGACAGGC
This sequence comes from Candidatus Zixiibacteriota bacterium, assembly GCA_040753875.1. Lineage (NCBI taxonomy): Bacteria > Pseudomonadati > Candidatus Zixiibacteriota > Candidatus Zixiibacteriota bacterium. Next base: position 47,837 of record JBFMDV010000005.1, read on the forward strand.
ACGGCTACATGGCCGACTCTCGTGCAACTCGGCACCGTAGGTACCGTCATGGCTCAGGCCATACCCAAGAATCCGTACCAGACATCTACCAACGCCCCTGACTCGATCGTCACCGGCGTGACCAAGGGCGTGATTGTCGGTACGCGCGGTGGCTGGGCGTACAACGCCACCACCGGCGAAGTCTGGCCGAACACCAACACAGTCGGCGAGAACAATCTTTAAGATCGGACAGCCCAATGGACACTGGGTTGACGCAAACCCGGCATGAGCTCGATCGGGGCGGATTCACCCTGATCGAGCTTATTATCATCATCGTGGTGCTCGGAATTCTGGCGACCGTGGCGATACCCAAGTTTTCCAACATGTCGACCAGCGCCAAGGTCACGGCCACGAAAGAAGAGCTGAACACGCTCAAGAGAGCGCTGGTCGGCAATCCATCGGTGGTCGCGGGCGGCACCTACGTGGATCGCGGTTTCGAAGGGGATGTGGGATACCTGCCTTCACAATTGGCCGACCTGGTGGCCAAGCCGGACTCGATTGCCGCCTACAACCCGTTGACAAGGCTTGGTTGGAACGGGCCTTACGTTGACGGTTCCAACGGCGATTACCTCACGGACGCCTGGGGGGTCGGTTACGCGTACGATCCGGTCAACCGGTTGCTTCGCTCGACCGGCGGAGGTCCGGACAGCGTTAGAGCGAGTTTTTGAATGGAAATGTCATGCCAAGTGCGCTGATCCAAAAGATGTTCCGCAGGTCGGCACCGCCGGAGCAGGTGGCTGAGACGCCGGCTAAATCGGTCTTGTTTGAGACCCCATTGGCGCCCCGCAAACATTTCGAGTGGGGGACGCGTCTCGGATTCGCGGTCGATCAAACCGGCATCCAGATGGCTGCGGCTCGGCACACGGCCGGCAGGGTTGCACTGGTCGATGCCCGCAAGGTCTATTTCCCGGCCTCCGATTATGCCGACCGGGGTACCTTCATCACCCAGACGATCTCTGAGTTCACAGGACGTTTCACCAGACGAAATTTGCCGGTCTCGCTGGCCGTGACTGGACCGGAGACCGTGTTCAGAACGTTCCATGTGCCGAATCTCCGGGCGGGCGCTTTTGATGCGGCCGTTCAGTTCGAAGCCAAAAAACAGATCCCGTTTCCCATCAAAGACTGCCAGTTCGGGTATCGTTCGACGTACCGATTGGGGACTGATTCACGGTTCCGGGTCAAGGTAGCGCTGCACGCCGCCAAGAGCTCCTTCGTGCAGGAGCAGATGGCTCCATTCGAGCAATGCGGACTTGATGTCGGCCACGTGTATCATTCTCACGACGCGCTTGGACACCTGCTGTGCTATCTGCCGGATTTCAGTGAGGACAAATTATACACGCTGCTTTCGGTGGAGCGACAGCACGCCGAACTGTCGTATTTTCGCGGATCGAATCTTGAATTCTTCCATATCTGCTCGGTGGGATCGTCGTTCTTGGCCCGCCGTTCCGATCCGACCATTTTCGAATATTTTGCCGAGGCGCTGGCCGGCGAAATTCAGAACTCGCTTGACTATTACACCGGACAGTATTCTTCGCAGTTTTCCAATCGAATCTACATCCATGGGGATCTGTCGTACAGTGACGAACTGATCCGTCTGTTAACTGACCGCTTTGGTTTTGAGTTCGCCAGGTTTCCCGGAGAGACACTCTGCCTGCCCGGCAGCGATCGCGAACCGATCTCGGCATGCCTGCCCGCCGTGGCGGCGGCCACGTGCAACGTGCGTCTGGCCGACCTGTTGCCTCGCGATCACGTAGAGAGGCACAGGGCCCGCTTGATGAATCGCGTTGCCCTGGCGGCGGCCGTCGTAATTCTCACGACCCTTCTCGGCATCTGGCTTTTCGACCGTCACGATCTGGCCGACCAGCAGACCCGCCTGGACGCCTTAACCGTCGAGATGGAGAACTTCAAAGCATCGAATCTCTACGACACGTATAACATGCTCAAGCGGGAAATCGCAACGAGTCGAACCTATCTCGAAAAATGCAAGCCGACGCCAGGCTTTTTCAGCGCCCTGGTCCGCGATCTGTCACAGATAACGCCCTCGCCGATCCGCCTGTCAAATCTGGACTACACCGGTTCGATAGAGACCATGAACGTGCATCTTCAGGGACGGGTGCTTTCCGACGCCATCCCGCCGGAAGTCCTTCTCGCCGAATATGTGGAAACACTTAATGCCTCTCCCCTTTTGGACAGCGTGGTCGTGCAGCAGTACAGCAAACGTCCGGAGAAAGGGAGTTTTGCGCTCGATTTCGTGCTCGACATGAGGTATCTGCAATGAAACCGCGCGTCATTCAGCTTGCCGTCGCCACAGTAATGCTGGCTGCAATCTGGTACGTGGTATTGTTCCTGCCTCTCCAGCGCGAGCACCAGGCGATCGGGGCACAGATTGCTGAAGCCGAAGCCCAGATGGCAGACTTCAACGGCACGATCAGCCAGTTGCCGTCATACCTCGAGACTCGTGACGAATTGCACAAACGTATGGCGGATATGAACTCCAAACTATACGCCAAACAAGACGTCCTGAAGCTGCTCGACCGCCTGAAACAGGATGCCGCCGATTATCGACTCAGGGTAGTCGAAGTGATTCCACCGGTCTCAGAACTGCTGCAGTTAAGTCGCACACTACCGGTGGCCGGTGAACCGCAGTTTTTGAACGTGACGTTGAAATTGACCGGCAGCTATGTCTCGTTTGGAGAGTTCACCGGCGCGCTGGAACATGAGGAGTTTTTCCGCGGGGTTACCGCCTGCCATATAGGAACGCCCGATGTGAACCTGCCGGTGCAGTATGCAGTAACATTCAGAGCCCTGCTCGGAATAGGTACGGGGCGATCATGACTGAGACTCGCCGCAAGCAGGTCGTCTATTCGGCGCTGGTACTGGCCATGATCTACGGACTGTGGAATTTCACGGTTGGTCGCAAGGCCGAGATCGCCCCGGAGGCGGACGAGCCGGTGACCCGGACCGACAGCCTGATACCGAAACCAGCCCGGCCAATCGATGTCTCCGATATCATGGCGCGACCCTGGGGGCGCGATCCGTTCAGCGGCGAGACTGCCAGGCTCCGTCTGCCAATCAAGGCGCAGACCCCTGACCGGTTCTACTGGATACTCTCTGGCATAATCTACAGCGACAAACGACCGATGGCGGTCATCAATTATACGCCGGTTGCGGTCGGAGATATCGTCGGGGGCGCCCGCGTGGTGAAGATCGAAAAGAGCAAGGTTACCCTGGAGCAGAACGGGAACCGATTTGACATATTCGTGACGAAGGGTTGAAGCCGTGAAAAAGATACATCTGATGACACTCGGCCTGCTGGCCGTATTGGCGATAGAGACTGCGGCCAATCCGCTGCAGACGGGACAGAAGATCAGTTTGTCGCTCGAGTCGGTTCCGATGTCCAAGGTGCTGCGCATGATAGCCGACCAGAACGGGCTGAACCTGGTGATGTCCGACCAGATCGAGGGGGCGATCTCGGTCCAACTGGAGAACGTGGACCTTCAGACGGCGCTTGATGCCATCCTGACGGCCAACGGGTACAGCTATTCCGTCAGAGAAAATATCGTCGTCATCAAGGCCCAGGAAAGCACCGACTCCGGCGAGTTGACTTCGCGCACGGTGCTCCTCAAGTACCTTGACCCGGTGACCGCCAAAAAGGCGCTCGAGTCACGCAAGTCACAGAAAGGACAGATCATCATTCTGGACAACAACGGCGGCGAAGGCACGCCGGCCACGAGCTACCGGGCGAACCGGATACTGATCACCGACTACCCGTTTATTGTCGATCAACTGGTGCAACTGGTCAGCGACATGGATGTCCCTGAGCGGGTCATCCTTATAGAAGCGAAGATCCTGGAAACCAAGGTGGATAACAAATCGAAGCTCGGTTTCCTGTGGCCCAGTTCGGCCTCGACCAAGCTGACGGGCGTGAGCGATGGCACGACAACATCGAGCTCCTCAAGCACGACGACCACCACCAAAAACTCCTCCGGCGCCTACCAGCCACAGAACGGCAGTTGGACCTGGGGGACGCTCTCTGTGGGCGAATTGAGCGCAGCGCTCGATTTTCTTGAACAGAACGGCAACAGCAAGCTCCTGTCGGACCCGCGTATCACGACGCTCGAGAACAACGAGGCGGAAATAAGCATAGCCACGGTGATTCCGATTCAGACCATCAACCGGTTTACCGAGGGAGCGGCAACACAGGATATCGTGACATTTCAGGACATTGACGTTGGCATCTCGCTGAAAGTAACGCCGCGGATCAACGAAGATGGCCGGATCACGCTTGATGTACAACCGAAAGTGGAAGACATCATCGGCTATGTCGGCACCGGTGGGAATCAGAAACCTATCACTTCGTCACGATCGATCAAGACCAGAATCACAGTCAACGACGGTGAAACGGCGGCACTCGGCGGACTTTTGAAGGAAGACGAGATCAAGACAGTTCAACGCGTGCCACTGCTCGGCCACATTCCTCTCTTGGGAAGCTTGTTGTTTACCAATCAGGCCAAAGAGAAAAGCACGACCGATCTTATCATTTTCATCACGCCGCATATTCTCCCGGCCGGGGATTAAGACTCGGCGAACGTCCACCGCCGCGAGCGACTGGCAAGCAAGTGGACAGCCGGGATCAAGGCCGCCAGATCAAACAGGATCGCCTTCCAGGCCGAATGGTTCGCCTGTTCGGCCGCCTTGAAACAACCACAATCGATACTTATCCCGCGCACGATGGTCGTTGAGAGGGCGATCACGAAGACAATCAGAAGCAGGTTGCTCCACAGCGCTGCACCGCGGTACCCCAGACCCAGAATCAATGCCACCCCAATCACAACTTCCAGCCAGGGTATAATCACGGACATGAGATTGATCAGGTACCCCGGCACCAGGTGATAGTACCAGATAGAACGGGCGAAATCGGACGGTTCGAGGATCTTGTACCAAGAAGCGACGAGAAACATGCCCCCGATGAGCAGCCGCGAGAGCATGGTCAGGAGGTCATTGTCGATCAGTTTCCGCACTGCTTCCTCCTTTCCATCGCAAACCCGAATTTCTCCCATTCCCTGGCGCCGCCGAAGAAGATGGCCAACTGGGTGTACCCAAGCTGCTTCAGGTTGCGCGCCAGGTGGAGCGACAGGTCGCATTCCTCCCCGGAACAAAAACAGACTATGCGGTGGTCTTTTGCCACTTTCCCCAGTGCCGAGTCCAGGTACGGACCAAGATCACCATCGGGGAGCTGCTCGAACGGAATATCGATAGCACTCGGAATGGTCCCGCATGCAAACTCTTCCGGGTTGCGGGCATCGACAAACAAGCTTTGCCCCAGACTATGTTCCATCTGGGCGGTATTGACGTCTATGAAAGGCGGGTCGCCTGCCTCGGCCGTAGGCGGAACGATTGGTCCGGAGCCGCTGTGCAGGTCCCGGTAAGCGCCAATGAGAGGTATGCGGTTTGGGGAGAGCAGATTGGCAGCCAGACCCAAGACCGTCGAGATCGCGAGCAGAATAAACGTCTGTCGAATCATGTGGGGTCCCGTTGCATGAGCCAGAGGTTTAACTGAATCTTATACACGTGCAGCTGCTGGAGTTTCATTCGCTGCTGTCAATGTTGATGTACATGCTCGAATCCAAAACTCACCAGCGCCATCACCAGCACCCCCACGACCAGCACGCCGAGGTTGCCCCACCGGCCATGACGGGAATGGAACGCCTCGGGCAGGAGGTCGCCGGTGGCGACATAGAGGAATGTGCCTGTCATGACCCCGGCGAGGATAGCAAAAAGAGGGTCGGAGGCACTGGAGAGCATTGGCTCAAACAAGAGCGCGCCGATCATCGGCATAGCTGAAAACAATAATACCAGCCAGATGAGCTTGCCACGACCGAATTTCCCAAGGGTCAGTAACGATGACACTGAAAACGAGGCCGGTACGTGATGGGCCAGGATAGAAAAAAAGACGATTCTCCCCAAGCGTGGATCGAGGGAGCCGACAGCCAGGCCAAGACCATCGATGATCGAATGGACCGAAAGGCCAGTGAAGGCCGCGATGGAAGTTACCTTGTGACCATAGTCGTAGCCCCCATCGCCCCGGACCATGAGAATTTTCTCGACCGCAAAAATGGCGAGGTAGCCGACAAGGATGGCGACCCCGACCGCCCGGTTGTTTTCATGCGACATCGCTTCGGGAAGAAGCTCAAAAAAGACCGCGCCGAGGAATATCCCGGCTCCGAAAGAGATGAACATGTGGAGGAGGCGGTCCGACCAGCTTCGCGCGCATGCCACCAGCCCCGCCAAAAATGCGGCAGCCGTAATGGTTAGACAGTACGTGAGGAGCTGACTGCTCATGGGTGAGGCAATAGAAGACCAGGAACTCGGCACTGTCAAGCGAATTTGTGGTGGGACAACGACACATAGAAAACGGGGATGTCGTAAGGACAACATCCCCGGAAATCTCGTGGCTGCAACTGTCCAGTGCCCGGACTGCACTGGCACACCCTTGCGCCGGGCGTGCAAAACATCTAAACGGCAGCCCTGTCCTGCATTCTGGAGTTGATCAGCACGTACTGACCTTTGAGTATATTACCGACCACTTGAGCAAACCGGCTGGTGGATAACGCTTGCAGGCTGTAAGAGTGCCAGCAATCTTTCGATCCAGTTGCAGCGAACTTCTCGGCCTCTTTTCTCTTTGGCATCAAAAACTCCCTAAATGCTTTTCCCCTCTATCTTTCTTTCGTGAAGTAGTTACCAAGCAATATATCAGATAGCAGTGGCATTAGGGATATGCGCTTCTGTGGACTTCTCACCTCCTTCAAACGTTTGGCCGGATTAAATGTGCTGTCGTGTGCGATGGAGCAGCACCGGCCCAGCACCACTCACTCAATAGATAGAGGTTTGACATACACCTACCGAACCATTAGTGCCTGCAACCTCTTTATAGCTCTCTGCTTATAAATATTGACGACCTGCTGTGTGATCCCGAGCGCTACAGCGATCTCCCGCTCTTTTTTGCCGGACAGATACTGCTTAATCACCTGCCGTTGCCGAACTGACAGGGAGTGGCTAATATGCCAGGCTAACCTGCCGCGAAACTGATCGAGCATTGGGCCCCGCTTGACCTCGGATTCAGCACCATGGTACGCAGATTGTTCATTGGCAAACGACTCAAGAAACAGCCGGTCGACCAGAACTTCGGCAAATTCAAACTCTTTTCGTGGCGTCATGGCCCCGCAACCGGTCTTAGTTTGTCAGCTTAACGGCCTGACAGATCTTGTCCAGCTCGTTCATCGTAATGGCGAATTTCCTCGTGGTCTCATCACGTACTTCATTCACCGCCACCCGCTTTTCATATTCGGAGAGGTCGGCCGGAAGTTCCTTAATCCGGCGACGGTAGTAGGAAAGGATCTGTTCGTGTTTCTGGGACAAGCCGGTACTGTCCTTCTGGGCCTTTATCCCGGGCTTGGATGACTGCACGGCGCGCTTTCGGTCGGCCAACCGTTTGATCTCCTGATCCTTCGACGCCACAACCTGTCCCATGGAATCAACCACTGCCTGGTAACCGGATTCAAGACGGTGCAGCGAGTCGGTCAATTGGGCCTCTCTCATCGCCAGAGCGCTGCCGAGGGAGTCGCTTCGTTTCTGGTACACGCTGAGCGCCTCTTTTCCTTCAGTCACTCCCTTGCTAAATTGGTCGGAGAGTTCCCCTTGATGCCTGGATGTCCGGTAGTACGCAATAGCCACAACTATGGCCAATAGAAGGAATGCGAGCAGTGCTTTTTTCATGTGGGTACGGTGCCTATGGAGGCGATTGTACTGAGGCTACGGAATGCCGTCAAGTTTGAACTGAACGCAAATCCGGCACGTCCAACACCCGTCCGAAATAGTACCCCAAGATCGCATAGGTACATAACATATTATGCCTCAATGCGTTACAAGCCTGAAGACCGACCGCGCTTCAGTCGTCTACTTTTTCTTGTACCCTTCCGGAATCTCGAATGAGGCCTGAGAAACCGGGGTGACGCCGACCTCAGTCACCGTGTTCGTGATGTGAAAGAGGTACTGGGGGGCATCTTGCTTAGCCGACTCCGTATTGTCATCATCCCCTTTCTTGACTTTCTTCTTGCCGAAAAGGCCTTTTAGTGCTTTGGATGCGACTGCCTTGCTGTCGGTTTCTTCTTCCGAGGATTCTTCGGCCGACTCAGCTTCCCCTTCAGCCACCGTTTGACGGCGTTCGGCGTTCTGTGTAGCGGCCGCAAGGCTGTCCCCGGCCGGAACTGCCGTCATCGTGGTCATGAGCGGGATACCCTCAAGGTCCCCCATTCTTTTCCAAATGTCCTTGTCGTTGGCCCCGAGCGAGGCCAGAGCCTTTCCGAAATTCTGGTTCGGCCCAAGGATGCCCAGTTTCTCCGCAAGCCGTTTCTGGAAGTCCACGTACTCGGTCATACCGGGGACATCCTTGCTCAGCCACATATCGAGATTCACCTTAAATTCTCCGGATTCACCGGATTCGGAATCCTTTCCTTTGAAGATGATCGTTACCAGTACCTGTTCGGCGTTGTACCCGGCGATCTGCTGGGTCTTGCCGGTCCGGTCGATCTTGACCTCCGTAGAAACATCGAGAGAGTCGTCTGCTTGTTGCTTCTTGTTCTCACCGGCTTTTCCCAGGCTTTGCTCCGCCTGCGCTCGAAAGTCCGCGAAGGTCAACTCCGTGTATTCTTTGTCTTTGGGTGTGAGCTGCCAGAAAAGCTCTTTGTCGAGCCGGGTGATCTGCACCGTTTCCTGCGGTTTGCCGGCGCCAAGCATTTTCATCGTCTTGCTGGTGGACTTCATGGATGATTCCTCGCGGGACATATCCCCGGAGATGATCATCTGCTGCGTCCCCTGCATATTCAAGAGCCCTATCGCCCCTTTGCTCTCAACTGTTGATTTAATCGTCAGGTCACCGGCCGATGCGGAAAGACACAGAGCGACCATCAACGAAAGCGTGAGAAGACTCCTTTGCATACCATTCCTCCAATACTATTGACATTGGAACATGAACTGTATCACTCGTGTGAACGAAAGCTGAGCCAGGACACGACGTTTGTCCAGAAAAAAGATATCAGAGTCCTGATTCTACTTCTTGAGACGGAGCATCAGAAACACCCACGGGCGCAGCATTGACCACCAGCCGACAAGCGGCTTGATCTTTGAGTAGTTCTGGTCCCCTTTGGGATAGACCATAGAGACCGGAACCTCGACAAATCGATAGCCGCCGGTCAAAACTTTGTAGTGCAGATAGTATTCCAATTCGTAGCGATTGAGCCAATCTTGATTGAGGTCGATCGAAGGATTATCAAAGATACCGAGTCGGTAGGCGCGGAAGCCGCAGGTGACATCGGTGTTTCTAACTCGCAGCATGACATTCACGATTAAGGTGAACAACTTGATCGCCACTCTTCTAAAGAGCGGGAGGTTCGGCGACTGCCCCCCGTGCAAGTTGCGCGAGCCCTGTACATAATCGGCCCGATCTTCGAGTAAGGGAGTTACCAATCGCGGAATCTCTTCGGGCAGCATTTTCCCATTGCCGGCCATGATAACGATTATCCCATAGTTGTTTGCCCGGCCATATGCGATGGCATCGCGGAGACTGGCTCCGACACCGAGATTCTCAACGTGTCGTATTATGGTGTGTCCACGGGATTCGATCAGGTCTGAAGAACCATCGGAAGAGCCGTCATCGACGAAAAGCAGATCATAGTTTCGGTCTGAAGGAAACCGATCCATGAGCGCCGCCAGTTTCTCCCCCTCATTGAAGGTAACGACAGCGACCAGGATTTTTTGGTTCAAGCAGCCGCTCCGCTATTTCGATGTGACCACGAGGCCATCGCTCAGTCGGTACGAAAGACCGCAGCGACAGCGTGCGACTCTTGACCCGCCCGATTCTTCGTCAAAAATCAGCCGTTCCGTGCATTTGCAGATATAGGCAACGAACCTGGCCGGGTTCCCGAACCAGAGGCTGAAATCGGGCACGTCCCTGGTGACCACCGCACCAGCACCGATCATAGCCCACCGGCCGATGGTGTGCCCGGCAACGACGACAGCGTTGGCGCCGATGGTGCAGCCTTCTCTCAGCAGCGTACGGTCGACCTGGTCGTGGTACACCTTGCTGCGGGGATAGATGTCATTGGTGAAAACGGCGTTCGGACCGATGAAGACGTTATCCTCGATAGTCATGCCATCCCACAATGACACGCCGTTCTTGACCGTAACGCGATTCCCAATGGTAACCCTGCTTTCTACAAAACAGTGGTCGCAGATATTGCAGTCCTCGCCGATGACGACATCTTTCTGGACATTCGCGAACGCCCATACGCGACTCCCCTTGCCGATCCGGTCGGTGGCCACAAGAGCGTTAGGATGGACAAAGTACAGGCGGTCGTTCATACGATCACAGCTCCACCACCTGGCCGTTGTTCCGAATGGAACGATTGGCGGCCTCAAGAATCCGCACAACCTGAAGCCCGGCCTGGCCATCGGTGAGCGGCTTTCGCCCATCCTGTATGGCGCGACAGAACTCAAGACTCACCTTCTTCAACGCTTCGGTCAGATCGATCTTTGGCGCCAGCATATCGCCAGTCCGGTACTGCACCAGCATATGGTAGATCTGGTCACGGTCGGTGATGAATTCGACACCGCTGTCGTAGATCTTGACCTTCTCCGATGGCTCCATGTCATCGTAGATGATCATTTTCTTCGAACCGGAAACCAGCGTCCGGCGGACCTTCACCGGCGCCAGCCAGTTCACGTGGATATGGCCAAGCAGATTGTTGTCATAATAGGTTGAGATGTACGCGATATTCTCGACACTGTTGGGAAAATGGGCTACCCCTGTGGCGGAAACCGCCAGAGGCGGTCGGCCCAGCAAAAAATCCATGATGGAGACATCGTGCGGCGCCAGATCCCAGATCACGTTAACGTCGTGCTGAAACAGCCCGAGGTTGACGCGCACTGAATCGAAATAGTACAAGTCGCCAAGATGGCCGGCGTCGATGTATCGCTTGATACTTTCGACCGCCCCGGTATAAATGAACGTATGGTCCACCATTAGGCGGAGATTCTTCGCCTGGGCGAGGTCGATCAACTGGCGCGCTTCGTCAGACGTAGCCGTAAAGGGCTTTTCCAAAAGTACGTGTTTGCCGTTTTCGAGCGCTTGTCTGCCGAGAGCGAAATGAGTCGAGACGGGCGTGCAGATTACCACGGCATCCACGAGCGGCGATGAGAGCACCTCGGCCGCTCGAGTGGTGTACAGTTTGACGGCAGGATACTGACGTCTGACAAACTCCAGCCGTTCCGGGCGAAGGTCACTGACTGCGGCCACTTCGACATCGGGTAAAGCGGCAAAATTGCGGACCATGTTGGGGCCCCAGTAGCCGCACCCGATCACACCTATTCTCATACACGTTGTCCTTTACACCACGTATTAGTAGACGGCCAGACTGCTGTCGCTTCGGAAATGCATCAGGAGTATGTGAAACCGACCTGTCTGCAAGCCCGGTGCATCCGACAAGTCACCGCCACTGTTTTCCGCGCCACTATTGGGGCCAATATAATAGGAAATCGCCGAATCTGACATGAAATCTGCCCGCAGTCGAAGGCGCGGATCATCGGCGCACACCCATCGCTCGAGACTGGTGTAACGCATGGATGGAATGAAGGCATCGCGACCCGAATCTCTGGTGGCGTACACAGTCACGCTGTTTGCGCCGAGACTGTCGGCGAGCGGGCTGATGCTCACATCAAGGTACCCCGCTTTCGCCACTTGTTCGGCGATCAGCGTCCGGTCGACTGAAATGTATGCGTACTGGCGTATCTCGTTCCGGGCGATATCGGCCAGTTTCATCACGTAATCATAGTTAGTTTTGACATAGCTCTGTTCGAACGGAGGCTTTTCGGCAACCTGAAACTCATGAGCAAACTCGCCGATCCTGAGCGAATATGCGCCGCTCATGGTCCGATTGCTGGTCATGTCGAGGACTATGCCAAGGGGATCGCCCGCTTTGATGGCGTCGAGATCGGAGATATACAGTCTGGTCCCGGCACGATGGTCGGGTGAGTTGAGTCGGCACGAAAACTCGCTCCAGTTGTCTCTTGAGATCGCCCGGGCGAACATCGGGACGGCAAGGAACCCTGCCACTGTCAATATCAGCACCATGCTCCGCCAGCGTGGCTCTCCTTTGAACAACTGCGTCGACAATAGCGCCAGGCCACTCATCAACAATCCAGTCTTGACGACGAGCATGAGTACAACCCACCCGTGAGTGAGCGCGACGATACCAATGCTTTCCGGCCATTGGTAGTCCAGTATCCACGCGGCCGCCAAGACAACAACACCGAGGACGACCGGTTTCCTGATGGATGAACCGTGAAGAACTGCGGCGCCAACCGTTACGAAAGCGTACGCGGCTGAAATCAGCACCAAGGGAAGGGCATTGAAACTGTATCGCGATACCGAATGATAGATAAGATGGATGGCCGTGTAATATCCTGCTATCAGGAGACTCCAGCTTCCCAGGTGAGGTGACCGTACGGCCAGAAGGATCATCCCGAACAAACCGGCTACCACCAGTATCAAGTGGAAAGACTCGTCAAACCGATACGGTGTGATGAAACTCTTGCGGAAGTCGTTGTACGGCCGACCCCACAAGCGGTCGAATTTTTTGATGAACAAACCTGCATACTCAAGGGGACTTTGCATTATGTCCGAGTAGATGCCCCGGCTCCAAAAATTGGCCGAGACGATATCCAGATCGTAGCCCTCGTAGAGGACGGACGAAGATGACCGGAGTCCCGATTCCTGATACATGGGGTCCCTCAGTGACAACTGACCATATTTGATGGCGCCGACTGTCAACCAGGCAGCAAATACCACGGCGACCGGAGCCACGAACCAGCTCAATCGCCGGAGTTGGTCCTTCGTACGGAGTTGTGATGGATGATTGACTACAATTCCGATTGCCAACGGAATGACAAGCAACATGGCGGTTGGTTTGTTCAAAACCAGGACCGCGACGAGTGAACCCGCGCCCAGATACATGCTGCGCGAGTCATTTTCCAATGCCCTTAGCACCAGTGCGATTGCCGCCAGGAGCAGAAAGCTGGTAGAACTTTCCAACAACAGCATGGTACTGGTCTGGATGAACGGAAAATAGAGGGCGTAGAACAGCCCGGCCACGAACGCCGCAGCAGTTCCGACCAATCGGCGGGCGATCAGGATCACCAGAAGCGTCGAGACGATATCAAGCAAGACGCCAAACAGCCGAGCGACGGTGAGGTCTCCGACCGGCGACACGACGAATAGAATCGCCAGCACGGAGGGATAGAGCGGCCCACCCACCATGATGTCATCGCGTGCTTCGCTAAGCGTGTGCGGCTTGTACGGCAACCAGTGGATTCTCTCCCCCTCAAGGTACTTATCGACATAATACTGTAGATTCGCTCGATCCTGGTTCTCATCATCAGGTGCGGGCCGGACAGAACGGTCAAGATAGGAAATGACCCCAAGCGCCGCAGCAGCGTAGCGTCGGGCGTCGAATATGACCGGCACGACATCGCCGAAAGTCAGAAAGCCCACGCGAAGGAGCGCCGACGCTACCACGACGGCAATGGTCAACTGCCGAAAGCGCCGATTATCGATCATGCTTCCTCACCTCAAAAGCTCTGCAGGCGACGCCTCGGATGCACCGGAGGATCAGTCGGTCTTCTCGACCGCCTCGGCCTCCAGGCGCTTCAACGACAGATGCTCTTTCTTGAGATAGTAGAACCCCATCAGCGTAATGGGGATGTACTGCGCGGCGTGAAGCACCAGCGCAAACGAGAGCGCCTGCTCCTTGGCGATGCCGTAGCTGGCCAGTGTCCAGACGGTTCCGTAGTGGTAGACACCCACGTATCCGGGAGATGATGGTATGAGGATCGAGATCGACACCACGACCAGCAGCACGAACGAGGCGGTCAGCGGCAGGTCGAACCCGAAGGCCAGGAACACGAAATAGTTCGAGAGTCCCATAAACAGCCAGAGGACCACCGTTTGGACAAACACCCAGACAAGCGTCTTGGTGTCCTTGATGAACTCAAGCCCGCGGGAGAATTTCAGGACTGTCCCCTGCACGCTTTGGCGGACCCGTTCCGGGGCGAAAAAAAGCAGTTTGGCGATGACCTTACCTGAAGCTGCCGGTCGCAGGGCGAGAATGATGACGAAGATCACGCCGACCAGGGCAATGAGGACCGCCAGGAGTGTCCCCTGTTTCATGTCGTCATGCAGCGCCATATGTGACGACGCCACCACCGCGCCGAAAATGAAGAGCAGCACCACCAGATCGAACACCATCCGCTCGATGAAAATGGTCCCCAGCGAGGCCGACTTGGTAACCCCGGGGTCTTGATAGGAGAGCGAATAGGCACGCACGAATTCGCCGAGACGAAGCGGCAAGACGTTATTGGCCATGAAGCCAATGCAAGTGGCAGCAAGCAGCTTGGGATAGGTGACGGCCTTGATCGGGGCGAGCATGAACCGCCAGCGATAGGCACGCTGGTGCATGGCAAAGACGACAAAAAACAGATTCGGCAGCAACCACCAGTAGTTTGCCTCCTTGAGGGCGGTCACAAGCTCCGAGAAATCGACATTTCGGAACAGCGCCCACAACAACACCAGTGAAATGCCCACGCCGACCACAAGATAGAGGAGGCGCTTCTGCTGCATCGTCACAATGGTCTCTCCGCTACCTGTTTCAACAGTTCATCGAATTTGCGCGCGGCAACATCCCAATTAAACCGTTCGGCCCAGGAGAGCGCCCCCTGCTCCAGTTGCATTCGCAGTTGCTCGTCTTTGAGAATCCGCAGCAATTTGTCCGCCAGTTCGGCCAGGTTGCCGTGTTCGTACAAGAACCCGGACTGACGATCGCGGACCGAGTCGCGCAGACCAGGGGCGTTGGCAGCCACGACAGTTGTGCCCACCGAGTTCGCCTCGATATTTGTCAGTCCCCATCCTTCCTTGAGCGAGGGGAGCACTGCCACATGAGCGCGGCGCATTCGCATCACTTTGTCCGCCTGCGGCACAAAACCGGTGAATTCCACGCTATTGGCAAGGCCGAGTTTGCCGGCCAGTTCCCGCAAGTACGGCAGATAGTCTCCGTCGCCAACGATCATCAGGCGCGCGTCGGGCAGCTCTTCAATAACGCGCTGGAACGCCAGTATCAAATGATGAATGCACTTGTACTTCTTGATCCTCCCCAGGTACAGGACAGTCGGTCGATCGTACTTGGTTACCGAGGGATCATGGGCGTAGAGTCTCCGGTCGATCCCGCAATGGATGATCGAGACATCACTGCGTGGGATCCCTCGGGCGACGATATCGTCGGCGGTAGATTCGGAAATGACGTTAAACGCCCTTCCCCGGTACACCGACACGAGCGGTCGCTCGGCCAGGTAGATGTAACTGCCGAGAAGAAAATTGATCTCTTGAAACACGGTGGTGGCGAACAAATGCGGTATCACAACTAACGTCTTCAGGTTCAAATAGAGCGGCGTGTAGAAAGGGATCTTGTTGATATCTTCGATCAAAAGGTCAAACGGCCGGCTGCGTGCCAGCCGCCTCAGATGTAACGGCGCGATCAGGTTGAAATCGTACCGGTTACCGCGCCGGATGATCTTCACGCCCTCGACTGTTTCCTCGGGGAGACCGCCGGGGAAATTGGAGCAAAATAGAGTCACGTCGTGGCCATAGGTCACCAGACGCCGCAGCAGTTCTTCAAGGTGCACTTCCGCGCCGCCGGCGAACGGATTCTTGAGGTCGTTCCAGTTGAGAGCCAGTAGTTTCATTTGGGCTGAGCTGACGGAGTTGGGGCGGCGCCGCTCATCTGTTTGACGAGGTCGTCACGCAGACGGCGGACATCCTGGTCCGATGGATCCGAGTTGAGCCACATATCCAGAAGTGTCTTTAGACTCGGGTATTGATTGGTTTCCACATACAGTCGTGCGAGTTCCTCGAAAGCCGGGCGGTAGGTCGGGTTCTGCGTCAACACCTGGGTCAGCAACTGCTCTGCCTCCAGAGGTGCGCCAGCTTTCCGCTTGATCCGTGCCAACATAGTGCTAAGCCACTTGCGGTCCCCTTCGGTAGTTCGGTCCATGAGATCGGCCAGCGGACCGGCTTTCCCCTGCTCGGCATATACGGTGGCCAGGAAGTTGATCAGATCGCCCGAATATGGGATGGCCGCCAGCGCGTAGGCAGCCAGCCGCTCGGCATCGTCAAAACGCCTCGCCCGCCGAAGCGTGTCACCGACCACCACAAAACTCTGGCCGTAATTGACTGACAGTCGCAGCATGTTCTCGTCTTTATACAGGTTGGGGTCGTTCAAACCGCCCAACCGAAACCGCTCCGGATTCATGAGGAACTCCATGGACTCGTCCGTCGCCACATCGCGCCCGTCGGCAGTTTCCTTCCACCGCCATTTCATCCCCACCAACCGCAGGTGCGCATCGGCTGACTCGCCGCGGTGCTTACGGCTGTCTGCCGGTACGGTCACCGAGAAATTTATGGGACGCTTTGCGCGATTATTGTCGATGACGGCATCGACCAGTTGGTCCGATATCTGGAAAACTCTTCCATCCTCAGTTCGGTATGGTTCGATGGCGTCGATCTGGCGGTCGCTCATACCGAGGTCTACCTCCATGTAATCTCGCACCTGCTTCTGATACCATTTCATGCCCGACAGAGACAGGTTGACCACCCGTACGTCCTTGCGGATACGGTGCGCCTCCTGCAACGCCCATAGGGGAAACGTGTCGTTATCGCCGTAGGTGAAGAACACCGCGTTGGTATCCGCGCTCTGGAGAAGATTCCAGGCGTAATTGAAGGCGATCCGGTTCTGTGAGCGGTCACTCTCATGATAGTTGCGTGCCAGCGCATACACAGGCAAGAGGAAAAGTACCAGGCTCGCAGCGATAACCGGGCGGCGAAGATTGAGCGACAATTTGGCGACCGAATCGCGGATGTACTGGATGGTGGAGGTAATGCCGAGGCCGATCGCAAGTCCAAAAAGCAAGAACGCCGGGGTCCAGAAATAATCGCGATCACGTACTTCGATATAGTCCTGACCAGTGACCGGATTCTGTCGGGTCCCGTCCGCAAAGTTCATATACAAGACCAGACCGACCGAACAGACCAGTACCAGCACAGCGAAACCAAGCCCAAGTTGCGAACGAATACGAATCGCCTCCCAGAGACCGAACAGTCCCAATACGAATGCGACAAAAAAGCGCGGGCCATTCAGTCCGTATTGCTCATTGAAGAATCCCCAGAACCCCATCCGTCGATAATTACCGAATTGGTTTTCCCATTCTCCACGGCGGGTGAACATGCGGGAGGTCATAGACTCGGCCCCGTATTGCTTTCGTTCGAGGAAATTGACGAAGGACGCAACATTCTGTGACGGATTGTTTTCGTTGATATACGGGTGCTCCGCCGACCGAATCGGAATATACAGATGGACCGAGAATCCCAGCCAGGCAGCTACGACTATCAAGAGCGCAGTTTTCCACGAACCGTCTCGAAATGCTTTCGCGGCCAGCAGAATTACGCCGACGGCTGCCAGCGAGCCGTACCAGAATGGCCGCTGGCCAATCGCTATTAACGCAACGCCTGCAAGAGCGACCAATATTAGCCATCGAACATACTGTCGCACTGCCAAAGCGAGAACCAGAGTTAACAGAATTGACACGACGCCGAATGCGGTATACCCGCGGACACCAAGCAGCAGAACGCCGGCCATGAGGCCGGTGCCGATGCCAAAAAGCGCTACGACAAGCAGTGACAGCGGTTCGGGTTGGCGAGACTTCGCGCGTGACAAATACCGTCCCAGAAGGACAATTGAGTACAACACCAGTCCGGCCAGGCCGATCAGACCAATAATCGAGGCGACCGGATTCGCAGTTTCAAGCGGTGCACTCATGCCGCTCATGGCGCGCCGGGCAGCGGCAAAGAGGAACTGATACACCGGCAGCATCGCCACCAGAAACCCGCCTCCCACAACCAGGGCAGCCTTGGGTACTTGTTCCAATGAGAAGACATAGAACAGGAACAAAACGAACGCGACGATGACCGGAACATAGTACCCAACTTCGTGGGGCCGCGAAGACAGAGCGAATATCAGGTACAGCTCGAAAAACAAATAGATGGCCGTAACGAACCATACCCATACCGGACTCTCTTTGCGCAGGATAAAGAAAAGAGCACAAAACGGCAGGATCAGAAGCGTAGTCTGGTGTGCGCCGATCCCCAGAAACGCGATGTACAGAACGGCGAGCATGATCCGGTCGGCAGCCGACGACCGTGGTGTCTCGTGATAAATAAGTGTCAGCCAGAACGCTCCCATAAACATCGCCATGGATAATCCATACACTTCGGCTTCGACGGCATTTCCCCATCCTGTCCGACCGAGTGCCAGAAAGAGCGCACCAGCCGCGGCGCCGGCATAGATCATGAAACGAGATAACGTAGAGTTGTCCGAGGCGAACCAGGGGCGCATGATACGGACCCCCGACAGATATCCAAACAGCGCCGCCAGCGTGGAACAGATGACGGACACGAAATTGATCCGCGCCGACGCGTCAGCGAAAAAAGGGAGCATCGCGAACAGGCGTCCGACCAGCACGAACAACGGTGTGCCGGGCGGGTGCGGGATGCCGAGAATGTGACTGACCGCTATGAACTCACCGCAATCCCAGAACGTCACAGTGGCCGCCATCGTGGACAGATAGACGAGAAACACCGTCACCGAAACGCCGGCGGCCACAAGCGCATTGGTCCGGTCCAGATCCTTCAGCCAGTCCCTTAACATAAAGGCAGCTAATATAATGCCCCGAGACCGGATGTCCAGTTTGATTCTGCGCCTGTTACTGAGAGATCGGCATCGCGCCAAGCCAGAAAGCCGAAACCACCTCGAAATGAAGTGCCCCCAAAAATCACTTTGAGTGCGGCGTTTTCTCCATCCCCTTCACAAAGCTGTCAAGAATACCGTTGATGAAAGATGACGATTCACTGGTGGAAAACTTCTTGGCCAGTTCTATCGCTTCGTTGAGCACCACTTTCACGGGAGAGTCAGGCATCTCCTTGAGTTCCACGAGAGCCATGCGGAGGATATTGCGGTCCAGGTCGGCAATCCGGTCTATAGCCCAGTTTTTCGCCAGTGCCTGGATCTGTTCGTCGGCCCACTGCTTGTCGCGGCACGTAAGCAGAAAGAGCGATTGGGCGAACTTCTGGTGTCGGGCAGCCAGCTTGTCGTCGGTGACAACCCTGTCGAGAACGGTGCTCTGATCAAGTTCCTGAACCTCACAGGCATAAAGCCCCTGAAGCACCAGTTCGCGGGCGCGGCGGCGCGGTGTGGTATCCGCCATGTGCTAGCCCAACACCCGATACAGATTGACCATCTCTATCGCCGTCATGGCGGCATCCCAGCCTTTGTTACCGGCTTTCGTCCCCGACCGCTCAATCGCCTGCTCCAGATTGTCAGCCGTGATTATTCCATACACGACAGGAATATTCGCCTCCATACCAAGACGCGCAATCCCTTTCGACGCCTCTGCCGCTATATAGTCGAAGTGCGGTGTGTCGCCACGAATCACGGCGCCGACGCAGAGAACGGCATCGTAGTTGCCGCTCTTGACCATTCTCGATGCCGCAAACGGTATCTCGAACGAGCCGGGAACATGAACAATGGTAATCTGCTTGTCGTCGGCGCCGTGACGGATCAGGCAATCGAGCGCTCCTTCAACCAATTTATCAGTAAAGAAATTGTTGAAGCGGCTCGCCACCAGGCCAAAGCGAAACCCCTTCGCTTCCAGCTTGCCTTCAATTCGCTTCACGTTCACTGTGAACCTCCAGTCTCTCCAAGGGACAGCATATGGCCGAGCTTGTCCCGCTTAGTCTCAAGATAACGATGGTTGTATTTCGAGGGCTCCACCTGAAGCGGAACACGCTCCGTAATTTCCAGTCCATACCCGGTCAATCCGATCACCTTGCGCGGGTTGTTGGTCAACAAGCGAATCGATGTCAAACCCAGATCGACGAGTATCTGCGCTCCGATGCCGTAATCACGCAGGTCGGCGTCGAAACCAAGCTCTTCATTCGCCTGTACCGTATCCCGGCCGGCATCCTGGAGTTTATAGGCGAGAATCTTGTTGGCCAGTCCGATGCCTCTTCCCTCCTGGCGCATATAGAGCACGACGCCGCACCCTTCGGCCTCCACCATTTGCATTGCTCTGTGCAACTGTGGGCCGCAGTCACACCGGTACGACCCGAACACGTCGCCGGTCAGACAGCTCGAGTGAACCCGGACCAGCACGTTTTTCCTGCAGGCAATATCCCCTCTGGTGAGCGCCAGATGGTGGTGATCATCGATATCAGACTGATACAGATGCAGCTTGAACGTCCCATGCTCGGTGGGAAAATCGACCGATGTCACTCGGGTGACCAGTTTTTCGGTTTGGTGACGGTAAGCGATCAGGTCTCGTACGGTAATGAATCTCAGATCGAACTCTTTGGCTATCTGGGCCAGGCGGGGCACCCGCGCCATGGTGCCGTCATCATCCATGATCTCGCAGAGCACTCCGACCGGTTTCAAACCGGCGAGACGAGCCAGATCGACTGCGGCCTCGGTGTGCCCGGCGCGCGAAAGCACACCCCCTTTGAGAGCCTTGATGGGAAAGACGTGTCCAGGGCGACCCAGGTCCTCCGGCTGCGTGTGGTCGTCCGCAAGCGCCTTAATAGTTACCGCCCGGTCGTGCGCCGATATGCCGGTCGTGGTGCCGCGCAAGGCATCGACCGAAACCGTGAACCGTGTCCCGAGCTTGGCGGTGTTCTTCTCCACCATGGGGTGAAGCCCCAGATTCTCGATCCGCTCCTCGGTCATCGGCACGCAGATGAGTCCGCGCCCGTGACGCGCCAGGAAATTGACCGATTCCGACGTGACTTTCTCGGCGGCCATGATCAGGTCCCCTTCGTTCTCGCGGTCTTCATCATCGACCACCACGACGAATTTGCCCCGACGGATATCTTCGATCGCCTCGGGCACGCTGTTGAACTGAATCGTACCCGCCATATCACCACCCACTTTCGCGCAGCTTTTCAAGTGTAATCGCGTTATGCTCATATGAACTACTCAACCGTGAAACATATTTGCCAATGATATCAAATTCCAAGTTGACCCGGTCCCCCCTCGAAAGAACTCCCAGTGTGGTTGCCTTAAGTGTATGCGGTATGAGGTTCACGCTCATTCCGCCCGACCAGGCCTCGTTGACCGTCAGCGACACGCCATGAATGGCGATGGAGCCTTTGGCGACGAGATAGCGGTCGAATTCCGACCGGTAACCGATCTTCAGTTCCAGCGATTCACCGATCGGGAGGATTGACACGATTGTCCCGCAATCATCAATGTGACCAGTTACCAAATGTCCACCCATCCGGCTATCGGCGCGGAGCGCCCGTTCGAGATTCAATCGTGTTCCGGCTCGATAATCCCCGGCCACCGTCCGTGCAAGCGTCTCCTGCGACGCTTCGACTTCGAAACTGTCTCTATCGAACGAAACAACGGTGAGACAGGCGCCATCGCAACAGATCGATTCGCCGATCCTCATGTCCTGTTCTACAAGACGCGAAGCGATAGACAGCACGCGATAATTTCCGTGTGGTCGAACCGACACTACCGTTCCGATATCTTCAACAATGCCCGTGAACATACTATCTCTTTGTACTGGGGTATCCCACGAACAGATAATCTTTTCCACAAGGCAGGAACTCGTACTTGTCGAATTTCACAGACTTCGACAGGGTCGTCACGGACAGGTTTCCAACCGAACTTACGCCCTCGCCGATCACCATCGGCGCCAACACGACAATGTATTTGTCTACCAACCCTGCCTTTAGAAACGAGGTGGCCAGTTTTCCGCCCCCCTCGACCAGCAACGAGCGAAAACCGAATTGCCGGGCCTTAGTGACCAGATCGCCGAGGTCGAGCAGTCCATGTGTGTTCGTCGTGATCTCCCACAGTATTGGGCTGTGCCTTCTTCGTGTCGTGCCAAATCGCGACAATGATCGGCGGCTCGATGCCACGATGGTCTTCAAGTCTCCGTCCTTTTCCAGCAATTGGCAATGGCGAGGGAAACTCATGCTGCGCGTCACGACGATCCGGTACGGATTCGCGCCGGCCACATGACGAACGGTCAGGGCCGGATTGTCGGCGATAACCGTCCCCATACCGACCACGACGGCGTCGGCTTCGGCCCGCAGTCGGTGCGCGAACACCAGGGCATCATGTCCCGAGATCCATTTTGAGTCACCGGTCGCGGTGGCGATGCGCCCGTCGATGGATTGCGCCGTCTTGAGCACGACAAACGGGCGGTGTTTGGTATGGTAACAGAAGTACGCCTCGTTCAGCGTCCTCGCCTCATGGCCGAGTAATCCTTTTTCAACGATGACACCCGCCCGCCGCAATACCGTCGCCCCCTGGCCGTCGACGCGCGGGTCAGGGTCGTTGGTGGCGTAGACCACGCGAGATATCCCGGATTCGATGATAGCCTGTGTGCACGGTCCGGTGCGGCCGGTATGGCAGCAGGGCTCAAGACTGACCACAAGTGTGGATCCCCAGGCGAGATGTCCGGCACGTTTTAAGGCGACGATTTCGGCATGATCGGCGCCGGCACGCCGGTGGTACCCCTCGGCGATTATCCGCCCGCGCTTGACCACCACGGCCCCTACCATCGGATTCGGCGATGTGTTGCCTCGTCCGCGTGCGGCGAGCGTCAGGGCCCGCTCCATGAACTGAGTGAATTGTCGGTCCACCATAAAAATACCCCAAAGAGCTTCGGGGCAAACGGACAGACCGATAGTGAGACGAACTCCTATCTTGGTTTTCTACCATCCGGACTTTAACCGTCGGCGCCTGAATTGCACAGGCTCAACCAGCTTTTGGCCGGGTCGCGGGCTGTACCGCCGATCGAGGAATTGCACCTCGCCCCGAAAACCGCTTTGTGAGCGTTAATATATGGGGTGGCACAGAAAAGGCAATCAGATATTTTGTGACTCGAGTTCCCTGCTCCGCTCGTGGGTCAGCTCGTACACAAGGGCCTTTACGTCTTTCAGATGGAACGGCTTGGGGACTACAGCCTTAACTCCCTTGTGGGCTATCTCTTCCTCGTTTAATTGAGTGCCCCAGCCGGTAATCATCGCGATCGGCATCTTGGGGTGAGCCTGGTGAGCCGCCCCGGCTAGCTCCAGACCGGACATGCCGGGCATGCCAAGGTCGGTAATCAGAATATCGTATTTCTCCCCCTTGAGTTGTTTGAGGGCCGAATACCCGTCGGCGCACCCAACCGTGGTGTGCCCCTCAAGGTCCAGCATGTCGGCCAGGATACCGCGGATCTGCTCGTCATCATCCACCACCAGCACGCGGAGCGGTCTGGTAATGCGGGTTTTACTGGTACTGTCGGATACCGCATCGGCGGCGCCTGTTTTCTGCAGCGTGATCCGGAAAACGGATCCAACGCCGGCGTCGGAATCAACCGTCACTTTGCCGCCCCAGCGAGTGATAACGCCATGGACAATAGCCAATCCCAGCCCGGCGCCGCGGATACTCTTGGTCGTAAAGAACGGGTAGAATATCTTACTGCGGATACCGTCCGGTACCCCCGGTCCGGCATCGATGACCGACAAATGAAACACGCGATCATTCTCGGTCAGGGTGACGCGAACGGACGATTGGTCGGGCGCGAATTCGACGGCATTCTGAACCAGCTTATCAAGAACGGTCGTGAGATCCTCGCTCGAACCATCGACACGCGCCTCGGCCGTCTCGATGGAACAGGTCACTGTGACCCGTTTGCCAAGCGCGAGATCGCTCCAGACGTGGTCGTGACAGTCGAAGTACCCTCGCACACAAGAGACCAGGTCGATCGTGTCGAGCTTGCGTGCCTTCACCGACGTGCTGAACTGCTGCAGTCGGGAAATCGTGGTCGCGGCTTCGAGTGCCGTCGCCTCGATCTTTCCGAGGGAATCGACGGTGGCCTCGTCGGGACATTTCATTTTCAGCAGCTGCAACCGGCCCACAATGCTTCCGATCACGTTATTCAAATCGTGAGCGATCCCCGAGCTCATGTCGGCCAGGGTGGCCATGGTTTCCGCGTCAGCCAGACGTACCGAAGTCTCCTTAATACGTTCGTTGTGCTTGCGAAGCCCCCGTACCAACAGCGCGTTATTGATGATGGAACGGCAGAACATCCGGACCAGACTGATGAGTTCGATCTCCGCTTCGGCAAACGAGATCTCGTCATCGCGCACGAACGCGGCGCCATATTGATACTGCTCATCGCCGTACAGCTCGATCGCCATCACTTCGCGGCGGTACTTATTGAACCGGTGGCTGAGATCGTGCCAGCCTCGTGTCGTGACTTTGCGTTTTCGCAGACCTTCAAGGAGCGCTTTGCACTCGTCCTGAAGATCGTCGTACAGGTCTTTCGGCAACGGCGATCCGCCGATCGGGTCGGTGGTGGTGTACTGGCCGGTGACTATGTCGCGGGTGACGAGAAGGATTGATGCCCCCGGCAGCACTGTACGCACCGTTCGCAGCATGCGCACGACCAGCTCGGACACCTTGTATTCGTCGAGCGGCAGATCGAACAGACTGATCAACGCCGACAGCCGAAGGGAGAAGTTGTCGGACACATGGATCTCCTCGATCAGTGCCATCCAGCCCAGTAAGACTTCCGAAAGCGGCGTGATGATATAGCTGACGTTGGTCAGGTTGTTCTCCGGACGAGTCTTCCAGTAAGCCACGATGACGGCGCGAAGATTTCCGCCCACGTAGATCGGGTATTGAAAGCGGGTGACGAGCCCGTTGGCCACGGCGAAGCGGTCCGTCTCGTCGGCGGCGCCCGATCGATCGTTCAGATGGAAGATGCCGCGCCGTGATGCCTTCCGGGCACCGGTCGCGCCCTGATACGCCGATTCGAGCTCCCGCAGCTCAGCCACACCGCGGTCGTCCCATCCCTGAAAAGCAGCCGGCACCAGGTCTTCGCTGTCGGAGCGGCGGTAGAAAATGGCGGCAAAGTCGCACGAAAACAGCTTGAGAAGCAGCTTGGCGACCGTGTCGATCTGTCCCACAATCCTATTGATGCGCGTGCTTTGACGCACGTGGAAATACTGATGAATCAACTCCGATGAGCTTGCCATGCGTTACCTCATACGATTCCCCGGGCGGTCGTCATAGGTGTCGGTGTCGAAGAATGTCGTGGAGCACCACAGTCTATACACAGTTCATAGGTGTCATCGTCAACAACGTGCACGTAACATGTCGCCAGGCCGCTCACGTAGCCATCCTGGCCGTTGCTGTTCGGCGCGGGCTCGTATCCGTGCAGCACACCGGCGCCGAATTCTGTCAGACTGATATCGCCAATCAGGGCGCGATCAAACAAAATGGTCAACCGGCATTGATCATCTTCCGAACGCATCGACACCCCGACCGTCCCCGAGCAGACAGCGCTGCCGAGCACCGATGTCACCAGTGGCAGGAGGAAATCGTAGATGGCCGCGCTGCCTATCGCTATAGCTTCATCGGGTACCTCATCCGAGTGCACCGACACGCTGATGTTCTTTGTGTCTCTGATCTGACGGATGGTCCCTTCAAATAATAGCGGCAACAGTCGAATGAAAGCTGATGCATCGCCAATAGTCATGTTTGTCGGCTCGGCGCACGCGCAGATCTGCCCTATCCCTTCGACATGTTTCCATACGGCATCCATAGCGTCACGCATACGGGCCGTACGCAATTCGTGGTCACCGGTCGAAATATCCTTCCCGCTCTGACTCAACAGTTCAAGTTGTCCGTCCGCCACTGAAATAGCGCTGTTGAGCCCGTGGAGTGTTGCCAGAGAGAGCTTCTGTACAGTCTCCAGTCGTCGGAGCAGCGGTTCGATCTGCGGCCCGGTTGTTCGTGTCGAGGATGGGATCTCCCCACGGGTGACCGCGTTCAGCAGTTTGCCATGCAGGCGAATGTAGTCAGCAACACACTGCAGAAACGGCAGCATTGAGCTCAGGTAGTCACCCTGTACCGGGCTTCCGAAAACAACCATGCCGCTTTCCACGCCGGCATCTCCCAAGGGCAAGTACATCTCGGCACGGACGTTTCGGACGTAGAGCTCCTTGGCGGTCTTCTGATCCAGGTCCGACAGGCCGATCTCCTTAACGACGAACGGCCGACCCGCAGCCAACGTTTCGACCGCTTGCGACGGGATCGCAACGCCCTCAGCGACCCCTACGGAGGCGGGCCGACCAGGTTGGATGACGATCTCACGATAGCGCTCCCGTGTCGAATCGACACCAAGGTCTATAGCCACACGCGTCAGTGCGATCTGTTGGGACAACACGTCGAACAGCTCCTTCAGGTCTTCGTTGAACTGCCGTTCCGTAGCGGCGCTGGTACCCAAACGACCGAAATGACGGGTCATTTCGGCGCAGGTCGTGAACTGGCTGACATGCAGACGCGACAGCAGACGAAGTATTTCGCCGAGGCGACATACGGAGGCATCCAGCAGGTTACCCGGCCCGGCTATCACAAGAAGCTGCTTTTGCGGCTCGCAGACGACCCCAGGGTGCATGAAGAGGAAATCGGGCGGGGCAGTCAGGAACATGGGATGGTCGGGCAGGATTTCCGCCGGAATCAATCGGTTCGCCAGGCCAATATCATTCTCCCAGGGAGCGGCAACCTCGAAAGGGATCTCGCGGGCCAAGCGATGGCACCGCTCGAGACTGCCCACGGTAAGGCGTTGCACATAAACTCCCTGTGCTTCCACATACACACCGGCGTAACTATTGGTCCAGATATGCGACATCCAGGCCAGTGTCCTGCGGACGAAGCTGTCGACGCTGTTGTCGCGGTGAAAGAGACGGCTCACGAATTCTGACGCGATCTCTGTCCGGAACACCGCGTTGGCGTTATATTTGACGGCAAGACCGGCGCAGAGCTTCTGTAACTCCTGTGCCGGCACATC
Source organism: Candidatus Zixiibacteriota bacterium (assembly GCA_040753875.1). Classification (NCBI taxonomy): domain Bacteria; kingdom Pseudomonadati; phylum Candidatus Zixiibacteriota; species Candidatus Zixiibacteriota bacterium. Next base: position 74,942 of record JBFMDV010000005.1, read on the forward strand.
CTGTCCTGCGTTGACGGTCAGAATTGCGGCAACACGATGGTCTGTCAGAAGCGGGATAAGCTGGTACTGTTCACTTTCCACAGGATTGCCGACGGCTGTCGACACGTCGATCTCGGACTCGAACGGTTCCACTGAGCGGCGCATGGTGTTGAGGTGCAGACGGGGCACATAGAGCCAGGAATCCTCGAACTGTTCGCCCCGGCCATCCCCCACCCGTGCAAACAGCTGCGGCACACCATGGGTGGCGTACAAGCGGACACCGAGACTGGTCGCCTGGCAAGCCAGCGCGGCCCAATCGACACCCGTTTGCCGAGTCGACGTGTTCAGCGGTTCGATCATAGCGACGCGTCCTCGAAGAATAACGGTTCTTTGTAACGCTCACCCGGAACCACAAGGGCCGACCTGGACGCGACGTCAGCATCGCGCAGAATTGCACCCTCCCGTTCAACTGAGAGACGAATGGACAACCGCGAGCCGAGGGTAGCGAGTTTGGCGGCTTGTTGCCGAAACCGAAGACGCAACCGTCGCTCGTGATCCCGGCGGAGAAGCTCCGCGAAGATGTCGGCGGCCACGCGCAGCAGACCCAGATCAACATGGCTGACCGACCGCGTAGCAGCCGGTGCGAATGAAAGCACTGCCCCGGAGCCGTGACGAGCGATCACCGGCACCTGCGGCGATATCGATTGACCCAATGATTGAGACCTTCCGGCCGGCATCCGGAGGACGTCGCCGATACTATCGGGCAGGGTCGTGATCGATCTGTTTTCAATCAGCGGGTTTTCGCTCGGTCCCCAGGTGTATCGACGAATTCTGCCGGCCCGGCGGTTGACCATCGTCAGTGTCACCAGGTCGCAGTGAAGTTTGCGCCTCAGGGCAATAGCCAGCCGGGACAGTTTGGCAGTCAGGTCCCCTCGCGCTGAGAGCAACCCACGCAGTTCCGCGCGGAGTTTAGCGCATTCGTGAAAGTAACGGCATTTGCGAGCGTCGAGATCGTGGTGGATCGATCGGGCCAGTACATCTGCAGCGAGTCTCAGGTCCAGCGACGTTGATTCATCGACGGCAGATTCGCCCGCCCAGACTAACATGAAAGCTACGGGTTTCCGCTCGATGAGCAACGGTACCACCAGCGAAGGCTTCCCCAGACGCGGATTGAGGTTGTCGAAAGGTGACACCGTGTGTGCAACAGATCCCGATTGGACGCGTGCCCAGGCGGCGCGGTCGAACCGGACGGCCGTTTGTACGAAGCGAAAATCGGCCCACGGGCTGGCGGTCGTCAGGTGCAAGACGTTGCGGCGAGCTGACAGCCGATAGATGGCTCCATATGGAAGCTGAAAACCCTCTGCGATATACCCGAGCGCCCGTTCGAGCAGATGTTCGGGGCGCGTCTCAACACCGACAAGCTGCACGAGCTTCTTCAGTGTCTCAAGCCGTCGAATGGTGACGCGATCGCGTTCATTACGCGCTCTTCTGTGTTGTAACCAGATCGAAATGCCAGTGGACACACACACGGTCCCAAGGATCGTCCCAACCCACACCAGTACGCGATGAAATAACGGGTCGGACAAGAACGGCACTTCGTTCAGATAGCCATACTCAAAGTAGAGCTTCAGTAGTGAGGTAAGCGCCAGAATGCTGATGCCTGCGGCGACATACCGGAAAGCTTCTCTTTGTTCGCGCCAAATGTCAGCGCGAAGTCGGCTGAGCATGATGAGCGCGACCACAAAGAAAAGCGGCACGAGTAGTTCGGTTGGCAGCCTGAGCATAAGACGTTCCGCAACGCTAAGTCGTTATCGTTTTATTGATTATCGGCAATTGGTCGCCGCAGTTTAGGTGGGCGACGTAAGATGCGGTGAGTGAATCTCAACGCATGGACGACTGGCGAAAGTGGATTCGGTCCCCCACGGCCGGTTCAACCTGCCAGAACAACGTCACTGTGAAATCACTTGAATAGCGAACCGGCGGTGGCACGCTGGAAGTTCTTAAAGTGTACTTTAGATACTTGCTCTAACACATTGGTGCCGTGCATCTTAACAAACTCGCGGCCCGCCTTGTCGACGATACCGGAGGCTCCCCTGGGGAGTTCCATGCCAAATTGCTTCGACAGACGATCCATCTCCCGCAGAAAACGTGCTCTGGCCAGAATGGAGGCTGCGGCCACTTGAAGGATCGACTCTCCGCGAACAATCTGTGAAAGCGAAATCGAACAGCCAATCCGCGCCAGCGCCGATTCGACAAGCTCGGGCTTTCCGAATTTGTCCGAGATGGCACGGTCCGCGCGGGTAATCTTGAGAACTGCTGCTATCGCGTCGGCGTGTCCTTGTGCCAACAGCTTGTTGAGATTCTTGATCTCGCGATACGTCCGATTGTACCGCTCCGGCGAGATGACAATGACTGCATGCTGAAACTGTGCACGGAGTTCCTCATCCACACGGAGGAGTTTCTGGTTGCTGACCAGCTTGGAGTCACGAGCTCCCAGTGCTCGCAGTTGAGCGCTCGACTCATCGTCTGCGACCAGCGCTGCGATCACCAGGGGACCGAAGAAGTCTCCCTTGCCGGATTCATCGACACCAACTATGACCGGCAATGTGCCCCGCCGTCAGTTGGCTCGTTCCAGATATTCACCGGTGCGCGTGTCTACCTTCACCTTGTCCCCCTCCTTGACGAACGGCGGGACACGGACCTCGATGCCGGTCTGGAGCTTGGCCGGTTTGGTCACGTTTGTCACCGTGTCCCCGCGTACTACCGGCTCCGTTTCGGTGACTTCCAAAATGACGGAGGCCGGCAGGTCGACAGAGATCGCCTGATTGTCCAGAAACAGCACCTGGTATTCATGGTTCTCCAGCAAATACCATCTGGCATCCCCCAGACTTTCCACCGGGACCGAGAGTTGATCGAAGTTCTGGACATCCATAAACGTGAACTCGCCGCTGTTCTCATACAGGTACTGCATCCGTCGGTTCTCCAGATCGGGCGGTTTGAAGCTGTCGTTGGACGAGAACACCTTCTCGACAACCGCACCTGTCTTGATATGCTTGAGCTTGGTGCGAATATTGGCGCGACCGCGCCCCATCTTGAAATGCTGATACTCGACTACATAGTACGGCTGGTCATCCACCACGATCGGCAGTCCCCGCCGAAAATCGGACACAGTATACATCAGACCTCCTGCAAAAAAGCGGGGTCAATATAATCGAAATACGCCGATTGAAAAGGAGGATTTCTACGTCGTTCGGATCTGGGGGCGGATGTCCGGCACTGAAAGGCCGATGGGAACATGGATGGTGAAAACCGAACCTTGGCCCGCGGTTGACTGGACCGTAATTCGGCCCCCGTGAAGGTCTACCATCCGACACGCCAGCGGCAGTCCCAGACCGGTCCCGGAAGGGCGCGAGGAATAGAACGGCGTAAAGATCGACTCAAGATGCTCAGCGTCAATACCGTCAGCCTCGTCAATGACATGGATGACAAACTCGCTTCCACACATAGCGGCTCTGACCGTGACCGTACCGGAACGTGGTGCATAGGCTCTGGCGGCGTTGTCAATCAGATTGCAGACGGCCTGTTTGAACAACAGTGGGTCAAGCGCCATCTCCAATTCGGTCGTGCAATCAAGGTGGAACTGGAGCGCGCGATACTCCTCGCGCAGCCGAAAGGAGTCCACGATCTCGGCAAGGAATTGGTCGATCCTGACTAATCCAAAATTAGGCGTTATCGGTCGGGCAAATGTCAGAAACCGCTCGATCAGCAGCTCGGCTTGACGGGTTTCGTCGCTGATCGATTCGACGGCGCTGTCGATCTCTTCACCTTTCGCCGCCTTTCGCCGAGCCAGCGTGCTGTATCCGGCAATGGCGCCCAGCGAGTTTCGCAGCTGGTGAGCGATCCCACCAGCCATCTCACCAAGAGCTACCAGACGGCTCCGCTGCTCCAGTTCGGCGCGCAACTGTCTGAGTTCACTCAGGTCGTTGACAATCAATGATAACCCGACCAGTTCACCGTCTGAGTTTCTGACAAACGACGTTGTTATCCCCAACGTCTGCTTCCGTCCGCCGACGGCTGAGACGGTGTATTCGCGATATGAACTTCCCGCATGGGCATCCAGCATCTTGTGAACGTCGCCGGCCGGCATCGGATATCCGCCCAGCAATTCGGAAATAGCAATGCCGCGGCTGACCTCCGGCGTTACGCCAAGTATCCGGCCGGCGGCGCTGTTGACCTCCAGCACTCGTCCTGTCATATCCATGGTGACGATGCCGGTGTCGACCGACGCCAGCAGATACTGATTGAACTGCTCCAGCGATTCGGCGCGGTTTTGCAGCTCGCGATTAAGCCTGAGCAGTTCATTCTCTTTGTCGCGCAATTCCGAGATGACACGGCGGTATTCCGCTGCAACCTCATCACCAGTCTCGACCTCGGCGCCAGACCGTCCGGCGAGCTGCGCTTCCTTTCTTATCTTGCGGATGGGTGCAAAGATCTTGCGTGAAAGCGCCAGGTACATGACGATCACCACCACCAGCGACGCCACACTGATCATGAATATCAACCGCGATGCATCGTCCAAGAGTGCCAGTTCAGAGACGTTGGTCGACAGGATCAGAAGATTCTGACCCTTCCCGTTGGGAATAGGCGACACGAAGAAATACTCGTTCCCTTCGGCCCGCGTCAGCTTTTTGAAATCGGCGGCAAGAAGTCGCTCCGCCATCCTGGGGAGGCTTCCCACAGGCAGGTCGCGTGCGATCGAGACAAACCATCGGCGCCGGGTTTCTGGCGAGTTGTCGTCAGGCCCCGATGCCACCAGTGTGACTCCGCTCAGTCCGTATTGAGCGCGGAATTCCCGCCGCTGGACCTCCGATAGCTGCTGCTGGCTGTTTCCTTCAACTACGCGAGTTATGGCCAGTGAGGCTTTCTGCAGGTGCGAGGTAATATCCTCGATCTGCCATGTCCGCGCCCGAAAGATAGTGTAGTTCGAAACCACGTTCAAGGTCAGCAGGACGCAGATGATCAGCAGGAGGCCGAGATGCACCTCGGTCTCGTATTTATGCAGACGTTTTGCCATACTCCTTACTCAATCATCGGAAGGAGCCGCACAAAACTGCACGGAAGTATCAGGGGATGGCCAGGAGCGTATGGACGTAAAACCCGAGCAGACGATCACCGTAGAGCACCGCCAGCATGGCGGCCAGCGCCAGAAACGGGCCGAAGGGGATCACACGATGGCGGCGCAGTTTCTCGGAAACGCTCATGGCCCCCAGCGCAACCAACAACCCGATCACCGAGGAGACGAAGAACACGAGCAAAATCTTCTGCCATCCGAGGAAGGCTCCAAGCATGGCTGCCATCTTGATGTCACCGCCCCCCATCGATTCCTTCTTGAACAGCCAGTCTCCCAGCATGGCGATCAGGTAGAGCGCCCCGCCCCCCACGACCATCCCGATCGCGGCATTCAAAAAACCGATGCCGCCCGGCCACGCGGAAGATGACAGACCAACGACGATACCGGGGAGGCTGAGAACATCGGGAATGATCTTGAATTCAAGATCGATAAAGAATATGGCTATCAAGACGGATGACAAGAAGGCGTAAGCAGGCAATTGGGCACTGAAACCCAGTTGCCAGAGGAAATAGATATACGCAGCGGCATTGAGGGATTCGACAACCGGATACCGCCACGAGATCGGCATGTGGCAGAAAGCGCATTTGCCTCGAAGCACTGCGAAACTCACGAGCGGAATGTTATGGTACCATTTCAACGGTGTCGAGCAATGCGGACAGGCGGATCGCTCCAGTAAGAACTTGATCTTCCTGGGCAGACGGTAAATGACCACGTTGAGGAACGAGCCGATCGCCAGACCCAGTAAGCCAACCCAGATGTACGTGATCAGAGTCATTGTACTGCTATGTATCGGACAATTCGCATGTCAACTTAGCTCTCCAAGCATCTGGAGCACCAGCGCGACGCAGACCGGTCCTGCCGTTTCGGTGCGGAGTACCCTGCTTCCCAGGGTCACCGTGACGAATCCCGCCTCGACAGCCCAGCGGACCTCGTCGGCACTGAAACCGCTTTCGGGTCCGATCAGAATAGATACGCGGCGAACCTCGCCAGTCCGGGTTACGCGAGACAGCGGTGTCGCCGAGGGGTCAGGTACAAAGATCAGGTTGAGACTACCGCCGTCAGTTTCCCGAAGGTACTGCTTGAGTCTGGTGGGAGTGGAGATTACTGGGCGGTACGACCGTCGGCACTGTTTGATGGCTGCGAGGGCCACTTTTTCAAGCCGTGTAACTCGAGTATTCGCCTTGGAGGCAACATCCAGGCGGACTTTGGACTTGTCTGTGATGATGGGCACGAATCGGGACACCCCTAACTCCGTCCCTTTCTCAACAACCTCATCGAACTTGGACCCGGTCGATAACCCGGCCGCAAGCGTGACCTTGACCATCGGCTCGCCGAAATTCCGTATTTCGGAATGCACTCTCACGGACAGATGACGGCCACCGGACAGAATGATCTCCCCAACTCCGGCTCTCCCCAGTCCGTCTATCACCGTTACCAGAGCGCCTGCCCTGAGCCGCAACACCGTCTGGGCGTGGTGTGCCTCAGGGGCCGGCAATTCGATTGTCCCCCCGTCCCATCGCTCAGGCGGTGCGTAGAAAACCGGCGATTCCATCGCTCAACTCTTTCGTACCGTGTAGGTCAACCATTTGTTATCGGTTAGGATCGTGAATTCGGACTGGTGGAGATCTCGCAGCGCCGCCGCGACCTCTTCTTCATCTTGCTGCAGCAGTCCGGAGAGCACGAGAAATCCGGCCGGCCGGGTCAATTCGAACATGCGCGGCAGCATTGGAAGTATAGTGCTCTTGATGATATTCGCGCAGACGAAATCGTACGGATCATCCCGTTCGCATTTTTCGATCGAACCGAAGAGTATCTCGTGAGGTGTCGACACGGAATTGAGCGCAAAATTCTCGCGGGCGTTATGTACCGCCGTCAGGTCATAGTCGATCGCTTTGACGTAGCCGGCTCCCATTTTCGAAGCCAGAATTGACAGGATCCCGGAACCGGTCCCCAAGTCGAGAAATCTCATGCCCGGCGCAAAGTTCTCGCGCAGAACCACAAGGCAGCTTCGTGTCGTTTCGTGGCTTCCGGTCCCGAACGCCATTTTCGGTTCGATGATGATGTCATATTTCGCGTCGGCAACGACAGGCTGCCAGGTAGGTCGCACCACAACGTCACCTGCAATTCGAACCGCTTGAATGGATGCCTTGTAGTGTTCCACCCATTCGACATTCTTTACCAGCTTTTGACGAAACGGCGGAATGGCCGAGGCCGGGAGGATCTGCTCTAAATATCCGCGAAGCGCTGTCAGGTAGACTTCTTCTTTGTCCTGAGGGATATAAAAGAGGACTCCGACTTCGGGCGAATCCTCCTCTTCTTCGAGAACCATGCCGTTCGTGATGTTGTCTACGATGAAATTGCAGACGGCATCGGTCTGCTCTTTCGGCACCGCTACCCTCACTTCAAGGTAGTTCTCCGGTTCGCGCTCAGGCACGATCAGACTCCGAGCGTCTCGCGAAGGCGCTCCAGAAACGACTTGTCCGCGCGCGGTGGTTTGAACGACTCCGAACGTGACAATGTTTCCAGCAGGTTCTTGTCATTAGCGCTCAGCTTCGTCGGTACCCAGACCAGCACTTGTACCAGTTGGTCACCGCGACCGGTTCGGTTCAGATGCGGGATTCCTTTCCCTCGCATCTTCAGCAGCTTGCCGGACTGAGTGCCGGCCGGAATTGACACCATGTCATCCCCATTGAGGGTAGGAACTGCCACCTGTCCACCCAAGGCGGCCACCACAAACGAGATAGGGAGTTCGTAGACAATGTTATCACCGTGACGGGTGAACAGCGGATGTTCCTCCTCCTCGAAAACCGCCACCAGGTCGCCTGGTTCGCCGTTTCGCGGAGCGGCGTTTCCCATGTTCTCAATAGTCATGTAATTGCCGCTGGTAACGCCCGGGGGAATCTTGATCGTCACCCTCGAGGATCCGCTCATTCGTCCCTCACCACCACAGCTCCGACACGGGTCGGAGATCACTTCCCCTTTGCCGCGACACATGTTGCAGGTAGTGACCTGCTGCACGGTCCCCAGGAATGTCCGGCTGATCGTGCGGACTTGCCCGTTCCCTTTGCACTGCGGGCACGTCTTTCGCGATGAACCGGCGGCCACACCGGAGCCGGCGCAGGTGTCACACCGGATCATACGATTGACCTTCACGGTCTTCTCGATGCCATCGGCTATCTCATTCAGGGTGAGCTTGATGCGTATGCGAAGATCTTCACCACGTTCCGCGCGACGGCCGCGTCGTGAACCCTGCCCCATATCGAAAAAATCCTCGAAGATCGAACCACCACCGAAATCGCGCATGAAAGCACGCAGCGCGTCGCTCAGGTCGAACCCCTCGTATCCGCCGTAACCGCCGCCGAAACCTGCTCCCTGACCCACCCCGGCGTGGCCAAACTGATCGTACATTTGGCGTTTCTGGGGGTCTTTGAGAACCTCGTACGCCTCGGTGGCTTCTTTGAATTTCTCCTCGGCCTCTTTATTTCCCGGATTACGGTCCGGATGATATTCCATGGCCTTCTTCCGATATGCGCTCTTTATGGAAGCCTCATCGGATGCTCGTTCAACGCCCAATATGTCGTAGTAGTCTCGCTTGGCCATGGTGGCTACTTTTTGTCGTCGTCGACCACCTCAAAGTCGGCATCGACCGCACCGCTCCCCTTGTCATCACCTCCAGCTGCCTTCTCACCGGCGTGCGGGCCGCCAGTTCCGGTTTCAGCTCCGGGCTTTGCTCCGGCGCTCTGCTGAGCCGCCTTGTACATCTCCTCGGCGAGTTTGTGTGAAGCAGAGGTCAGTTTGTCTCGGGCACTGGTGATGGCTTCAAGCGATTCCCCTCCTATAGCGGTGCGCAGGTCCGTTATCGCCTGCTCGATATTCTTCTTGTCGCTATCCGAGACCTTGTCGCCGTTCTCCTTGACGGTCTTCTCGACGCTGTAAATGAGCTGGTCCGCTTCGTTGCGCGCCTGGATCAGGTCTGCCTTCTTCTTGTCTTCGTCAGCGAATTTCTCGGCGTCCTTCACCATCCGCTGAATCTCACCTTCCGACAGACCCGACGAAACCTCAATCCTGATCGACTGCTCTTTACCTGTGGCCATGTCTTTGGCGCTGACATGGACGATGCCGTTGGCGTCGATGTCGAATGTTACTTCGATCTGTGGCATGCCGCGCGGCGCCGGAGGGATGCCGACCAGGTCGAACCGTCCAAGCGTGCGGTTATCCACGGCCATCCGACGTTCCCCCTGCAGCACATGGATCGACACGGCCGTCTGGCTGTCGGCAGCAGTCGAGAATATCTGTGATTTCTTGGTCGGGATAGTCGTGTTGCGCTCGATCAAGGTAGTCATCACGCCGCCGAGCGTTTCGATGCCAAGCGACAGCGGCGTAACATCGAGCAGCACGATGTCCTTCATGTCACCGGAGAGAACGCCTCCCTGGATGGCAGCACCGACAGCCACAACTTCGTCGGGGTTTACTCCCTTATGTGGCTCCTTGCCGAACAACTCCCGGACCGTCTCGACGATCTTGGGCACGCGCGTCATGCCGCCGACCAGCACCACCTCATCGATATCGGAAAACGAAAGCCTGGCGTCGGACACGGCCGCCTTGCACGGACCGATAGTCCGCTGCACCAAGTGCTCCGTCAACTGTTCCAGTTTCGCGCGGGTAAGCATCAGGTCCAGATGCTTGGGGCCGGATTGATCGGCCGTAATGAACGGCAGATTGACGTTTGTTTGCATGGTCGACGAGAGTTCGATCTTGGCTTTCTCAGCCGCTTCCTTCAGGCGCTGAAGCGCCATGCGGTCTTTGCGCAGATCGATCCCCTGCGACTTCCTGAACTCATCAGCCATCCAGTCGATTATGCACTGGTCAAAATCATCGCCGCCAAGGTGCGTATCGCCGTTGGTCGAGCGGACCTCGAAAACACCATCCCCGATTTCGAGGATCGAGATGTCGAACGTCCCGCCGCCGAGATCGTACACGGCGATCTTCTCGTTTTTCTTCTTGTCCAGACCATATGCCAGCGAGGCCGCTGTAGGCTCGTTGATGATTCGAAGGACATCGAGCCCGGCGATCCGCCCGGCATCTTTGGTCGCCTGACGTTGCGAGTCATTGAAATAGGCCGGGACAGTTATCACCGCCTGTGTGACCTCATACCCAAGGTAGTTCTCTGCCGCTTTCTTGAGGTATTGCAGTATCATCGCGGAGACTTCCGGCGGCGTCAGCTTCTTCCCCTGCACTTCCACCAGTACGTTGCCGCTGACGTCCTCGCCCACTCGGTACGGCACCAGCTTCTCCTCGGCGGCCACCTCGTTGTGACGGCGTCCCATGAAACGCTTGATCGAGAAGATCGTGTTCTCGGAATTGGTCACTGCCTGGCGTTTGGCCGCGGCGCCAACTATTCGCTCGCCGTCTTTCGTGAAGGCCACCACCGATGGAGTGGTGCGAGCCCCCTCCTGGTTGGGAATGACTACCGGATCCTTCCCCTCCAGCACCGCCACACATGAATTGGTGGTACCAAGATCAATGCCGATTATTTTGCCCATACTGTATCTCCTTTTCCTTGCTTTACCGTGCGCCGTCGGGGCGGCCTGAGGCGGTCACGACGATTTCCCCTTGCTGACCCCCACTTTACTGTGGCGCAGGACTCGGTCGGCCTGTCGATACCCCCTGGCCATCTCCATCGCCACTGTTCCCTCCTCATATGTAGTTGATTCAACCTGCAACATGGCATCGTGCAGCGCCGGGTCAAACTTCTGGCCGATCGCTTCGATCGGAACCACATCATACCGCTTGAGCAGCGCTCCCAGTTGATTGTAGATGAGTTCCATCCCTTTTTGCAGACTGTCGGCATCAGTTTTCTCATTGATGTGTGAGAGTGCACGCTCGAAGTTGTCCATCACCTCGAGCAGTTCACCGAGCAGCCGGTCGTTGGCGGCCCTGATCTGCTCGTCGGCCTGCCGAAGAGTCCGTTTGCGATAATTCTCGTACTCGGCCGCCGTGCGCAGAAGCCGGTCCTCAAGTTCCGCCACCCGCGACTGCAACTGCTCTTCGGGCGTAAGCTCCGCCTCTTCCACCGTCGGCGCTTCTGTTGCCGATGAAAAATCCTGGTCTTTCTCGATCGCATCCGGAGGCGGAGTCTTCTCGCCAGACGCTGCGGCGGCCTCGCTGGTTTCGATTTCGATACGGTCTTTGGTGTCTTTGTCTTCCGTCATATTGCTATATACCCTGCTTTTCATTCAGACCCGAGAGCACTTCAGTGATCGAACGGGCCGTGTATTCCACCACTGATACCAGCTTGTCGTAGGCCATGCGGGTGGGACCGATAATGCCGATCGTTCCGGTGATATTCCCTATCCGATAAGTCGAGGTCACGACCGAGCAGTTGAGAATCTCACGGATGCGGTTTTCACGGCCGATGGTTATGACCAGTCCCTCTTCATGCGCCTGCGTGAGGAAATCCGAAAGTAACTTGCCGTCTTCCAGCAGTTTCATAAGTCGCGACAGTCTGTCCCGGTCGGCAAACTCCGGCTTGGCCAGCAACTGATCGGTACCGGAGATGCGAATATCACCGGCCCGGTCCTCGGTCCAGATCTTCTCTTTGGAATCGACGATCAACTTAAGCAGTCGGGCGTGGCCCGTGACCGCCGCCATGCGTTGAGAGATAGTATCCCGAATGCACGCCAACGTAAGCCCGGCCAGCCGCTCGTTCAGCAGCGATTCAACCTCGGTCAACGAGGTATCCGCCACCGAGACCTCGATCTCCAGAATAACCGATCGAGCCAAACCGGACCCGACAACTACGACCGCCATGATGCGGCTGTCGGCAATCGGGATGAGACGGATCGATTGCAGTTTACCTTCTTCAAATTTGGGTGCAATCGTGACACCAAGCTGACTGGTGATATCGCTGAGGAGTTTGGCGGTCTGACCGAGTATCTCATTGATACTTCGTCCCTCCTTGAGCATCGTCTGACGGATCGCCTGTTCTTCAGCCGCCGTCAGCTTCTGTGGCTTTAACAGATAATCGACATACACCCGGTAGCCGATATCCGTGGGGACGCGTCCGGCCGATGTGTGAGGTTGTTCCACCAGACCCAGCTCCTCCAGGTCCTGGAGCGTATTACGAATAGTCGCCGAGGATAGTCCCATCTGAAACTTATTCGCAATGACACGGGAACCAACGGGGTCGGCCGACGCGATGTAGTAGTTTATCAGGTTTGCCAGGACCCGTTTTTCCCGTTCGGACAGGTTTTCGAACGCCGTCATACTCTTGTTCCATTCATGCCAACTGCCTTTTTGGCAGTCATGATGGCAGCAGGAAATAAATCTATCGCTTTTATAACGAGAGTCAAGAGGAATTGGTTCTAAACGACATGTACGCAAAAAGAAAGGCCGCTGTTCTGATAGCGGCCTGATACGTTTCTTGGCGTCACACGACTACTTATCTGGTTTTTTCTTGTCCTTCTCCAGACGATCATCGATGCCGTTGTTATTGGCATCGACGAACTTGTCGTATTTTTTCTCTTCCCCTTGTTTCGGCTCCTTTTTAGGCGGCTCCTGCACCTTCGCCGGAGCTTTCGGCGCAGGTTTAGGTTGAACTTTGGCCGGCTGTTCTTTCTGCTTCTTTTCGACCGCGATCGTTGACAATGGAAGGGCAATCAACACCGCAGCCAACAGCACTGATTCAAGCAGTTTCTTCATAGTACCACTCTCAGCTTTCTGTACGGTAGGGACGTCCTCGCTGTCCGGTCAAGACAAAACTACCGCTTCTCCTTGCCGCCACCGCCTCCTGAGGGTTTCGAATGTCCGCTCTGTCCGCCCTGCTTGCCACTGCTGTGAGACTGGCCGCTGCCACTCCCACCGGATGGCGATACCCGGCGCCCTTCAAGCTTCCGGCCGCTTGATTCACTCTTCGACCCTTCATTCCCTCCGCTCTGCTGCGGATGGCTCACCTGCCGCTTTTCGACCTGCTGCTCCCGCTTGCGGCTGGTCGATCCGGAGTTCCCCTCAGACTGAGTCTCGATTCGCTTATTCCTAAGGCGGCTCCGCTCGCTGCTGGACGAGCCGGCGTCGCTGGAACCCTGGTTCTTCACCGAGCGGCGTTCAAACGTGTTGTCTCTCGACCGATCGGTGCTCTGCGACTCGGACGAACCGCCCGTACGAACTGATCGTCGCGAAAGCTCCTGCGAACCCTTGCGATCATCGAAACCGCCGGTGGTCTCAAGGCCTCGTGAGGACTGTCTAACGCTCGTCGAGCCGCGAGCATATTTCTTTGGCAGACTGATATCGCCACCTGCGAACTCGCCGACAGTCGTCTTGCTTCGCGAGATCGTGCCGCTGGCTCCACCACCTTGCCCATCAACCCGGGCTGAAAGTTTACCAATGGTCTCTTTATAGTGCGGGTACCCGTTGCGCACTGGATCGCGATACCCCACCTGTCGCACTTCTTTGAATTTGGAGACAACCGTCGAACTGGTACGAATGACCCGGTGGTCCAGCACGACGGTGTTGTAGCGGCTGATGTGTACGTCGCGTTCCCAGCAGTACCCCCACGGGTCGTAGATCGTGAAGGTGTGCCATCCGACCAGGATACGTGGGATGTATAGAGGCGCAATACCCCAATATATCCCGTTGACATATACTGAGCCGCCCCACGGATAATCGATATACAGATTGCCGTAGAGCGACCAGCTCGGGTAGGTCGGATAATAGATCGGCCGGAAGTATGTCGGCTCCCACTCACGAATAAACAGCACCGCCCGGTCATAGGCGAACCGCTGGCCGCCATAGCGGACGAAATACCGATTGTTCAAGTAATCCATGTAGTCGTCGCGATCGTCCTCGTCAGCCACCAGACCCGAGTTACCGTACCAGTTGGGAATCGGGAATCGTTCGCGTGACGCGATCACCTGGACATATTCTCGCCCCGAAGGTCCGTTGACCACGAGATCGTAATCGTCGTTCGGACCCGGCAGCGTATAGGTTTGATCTCCGAGCACGAAGTTGTCCTCGGCGCGATTCGACGGGAACAGGAGATTCACCCGGCCGCGGCTGTCGATCGAGTATATCGCCACGAACGCATCGCGGTTTGCCCGGAAGTGGATCCTGACGTTGTCTCCTTCATAATAGTCGCCGTCGGACTGGTCTGTCCAGACCTCGACATCCAGATAGCGGTCGATCCGGGCGCGCTCGCGAGCTTCATCCTGCTGATAGGAGTCGTCGCGGTAGTCATCGCTGCGCTGATCCTCGTCGTAATCCCGCTGGATATTCTGCGCCGTCGCAGGCACAGCGGCCAGAGCCAGCAGTGCGGCTCCAACCATCAGAAGGTACCATTTGCGTAACATATCATGCCATCCTTTCGGCTTTATCGCGTCGAGCTTTCGCTCGTAGTTTGATGTCGCAAGTAACCCCGACCATGCACCGGTTTCTGTTCGCCCGGGAACGGCGCCACCAGCTCGCGGTTATCTACTGCGGTCTGGTACGCCCATTGGCAATTAACAGCGCCGGACGATGTCTGAATCGCAACCACCCGCAGCTTCGCATAGTGCGAATCGCGCGTCCACACCACGTAGGTATGACCTGGGATCAGTTCAATGAAACCGAGATCAGACCAACCATTAGCGGGTGAATATCCAATCTCATCGAAATCACTGGTGTATCCCATGTCCTGTATGTCAGTCTGGATATCTCGCGCGTTGAGATAGTATGTCCCCTGGAAGATGTCTATGAAGATGTCGGCGGCGGGACTGGTATCCGGAACTTGGGCGTGCGCTGCGAAACTGAATCCGGACAAACTCTGCTCTACGGTGTTCGGGAACAGGACTGTCTCCCCCTCCGGTCGCGGCGTATCGAATACCTCTTCGGCGGAGAGATCGGACTCGTGGCCGGCATCATCGACAGCAGTGACTGCATAATAGTAGGTTGTGCCGTTGGTCAGAGGAGCATCGATAAACTCGTAGATCAGAAGATCAAGATTGGGATTCGGGTCGGCAGCCACGGTACCGATCTGCGTGTAATCTGTCGTGGCCTGTAGCGAACGATATACGCGATACTCTCGTATGTCGCTCTCGTACACGCCGTTGAAATAGACATAGACAGCCTGGTCGCCGGTAACGCTGTAAACCCCCTGCGGCGTGGCCGGGACCGGGTCAAATATCTGATTGTTGTCATCGCAACCCACCAAGCCAACCAAGCCTAGGGCGGAAGCAAGTATTGTCTGAAATCGGTTCATGTTCGTCTCCTGTACTTTTCGTCTATCTCGACACAGAGTTATACAACTGCCATGCCAACATGCATAACTACTTATATTTCAATAAATTAAGATGCCGAAAGACAATACCAAACCGCGTCCTGCGCACAATAATTGTGCACGGAACGGCTGATGTGCACGAAAAATGTCAGCGGAGTTTCTGCGGGCTCAACTGGTATTCTTTGATCTTGCTACGGAGGGTGTTGCGATGGATTCCGAGGCGCTCGGCACAGAGTCCCAGATTCCAGTCAAGTTGATCGAGACAAAACTGGATGTGTTCGCGTTCAATTTCACCGAGCGGGCGGACCTCACGAGGCTGAACACCCGTTCGCGCCGGTGCGAGACCGGTGAGGTCATTTTTGTCTATTGCAGAGTCGGTGCTTAATACCACGGCTCGCTCAATCACGTTTTCCAGTTCCCGCACATTGCCGGGCCAGGAATATGCGGCCAGCGCCGCCGCCGCGTCCGGCGTGATAGAATCGATCTGCTTGCCGAGTCGCCGCGAGAATTTCTCCAGGAACTTGTGTGCAAGAAGAAGGGTATCGCCCGGTCGTTCGGCCAGTGACGGGAGTTGAATTCTCACGACATTGAGGCGATAAAAGAGGTCCTCGCGAAACGCCAGCTCCCTCACCATGTTGTCCAGATCGCGATTGGTAGCAGCGATGATGCGGATATCAAGCGATATCTCCTTCACGGAGCCGAGCCGCTGGATATGCCGGTCCTCAAGCACACGCAGAAGTTTGACCTGCATGCTCTGGGGCATTTCACCAATCTCGTCAAGAAACAAAGTGCCGCCGTCAGCCAGTTCGAACCGCCCCTGCTTTGGTTTGTCCGCTCCCGTGAACGCCCCTTTCTCGTAGCCGAAAAGTTCGGCTTCGAGCAGTGTCTCCGGAAACGCCGCGCAATTGATAGCTACCAGCCGTTTGTCGGACCGTGGGGACAGCGCATGGATAACGCGCGCCACCAGTTCCTTGCCGGTTCCGGAGGCACCGGTCACCAATACCGTTGCTTCACGCGGTGCAACCAGTTTTATGAGCTCCCGGACTTTGTTGATGGCCTGCGACTCGCCGAGCAGTTCAGAAGCGGGGAACACGTCGGCGATCCGATCCTGCATAATCTGGTTATCTACGACCAGGCGGTTCTGTGCGGTCGCTTTCTCGAGTTTCACCAGCAGTTCATTGAGATCCTCGACCGGCTTAGTGAGATAATCGTAGGCACCGGCTCGCATAGCGGCGACGGCCGTCTCAACCGAGCCAAACGCGGTCAGCACGATGACTTGAATGAGCGGATTGAGTTCGCGAAGCCGCGCGAGCAATTCGAGACCGGTCATACCGGGCATTTTCATATCGATGAGTGCCACCGGAGCGAACACGCCGGGATAGCGTTCGAGCGCCTCTTCCCCGCTTCCCGCCTGGGTAATCTCGTAACCCGAACGCGAGAGAAAACCGGCCAGCAGTTGTCGCTGGTCAGACTCATCATCAACCATGAGCAGGCGGGTGGCAGCCATGTTCTGAAACGTAATGTCCCCATTCACCGCGGGCAACTCAAAATCAAAGGCCCATCGTTACCGATGGGCCTCACAATTTATGGTGTTCGTGAATTGCTATTGGCCTGAGCCAAAGAACACGTTGATACCGGCACGCACTTCAAGCGCACTGCTCGATTCACCGAAGACGTATCTCGTGCCGCCCCATGTCTTGCTCACATCCTTGGTGAAGCCGTGTTGGAATTCGGCCTCGGCGAATAAGCCGCCGTAGTCCGATGTATAGTAGAACACGCCGGCACCGAGCCCTGCGGCGACACCGGGCTTATAGGACAACTGGCGAAACTTGCCGACCCCTTGATCGACAACGAAGGTGGCAAATTTGGGAAAATCAAGCCCGGCGTACACCTTGACATAGGGGACCCAGTTGGATTCGCCAAAGAAATAGCGTTTCAAATACAGTTTGGGCGTGTACAGACGGTGTTTTATGTCCAGTGATGCCGTATTGGACTCAATGTCGAACTCATTGAACGAGAAGCCGAGTCCCAGCACCATCTCGCGGGTAAGAAAATAGCCGACCTCGAAACCGACATTCCAGCCAACCTTGGCGCCGAGAGAATCGTTCCAACTGGTGATGCCGCCTACCGGGACCCCAAGTCCGCCGCGGATACCCACCTCCAGTGCATCTTTCTCTTCCGCCGCCTGCTCCTGCGCCACCACCAACATGGGAACGGCCATCACCAGAGCTATTGTCAGGAAGGTTGACAGTCGTTTCATCACCGCCTCCTCAGGAATATGTCCAAACCACACTATCATTCAATCCGATTCCGGGCCGCGAGCGCAATGAATCGCCGCCCCGTACCGAAAACAGGGGGTCAAGATACGAACCCCTTTGACGCCTTGTCAACAGATTATGTGCAATCGTGTCCGAACGAAAAAGCCGGCCCACACAGGGGCCGGCTTTTGTGCTTGTGGACAGATCTCGCCACTATTACGGACAGACCGGCAGCGGCGCGCCGAAGAAGAGATAATCGATCAGCGCCTGCAGATCGCTGATATCGACCGCGCTGTCGCAATTGAGATCACCAAGTTGCCACGGGTCAGGGCCGATGCCACCGAAAAACAGATAATCGACCATACCGCTGAGGTCGCCGATATCAACCGTGCCGTCGTTGTTGAAATCACCCGCAACGAGCTGGTCGTACACGGAGGTGGCAACCAGATTGCCGAGCCGTCCCTCCTGACCCTGAGCATCGGTTGCGCGAGCCCGATACCAGTAAGTTCCTGGCGTCCTATTAGTGAATGCGTATGATGTGTCGATGATCGTCCCGCCGATCTGCGTCGAGCCGGCGAACATATCCACGTTGCCGATATCATCGAGCCAGACGCCGAGGCCGAGAGTGTATGAATCCGTGAAATACGACAAGCGTATAATGACCTGCTGACCCGCGTATGCCGACAGGTCATACGCCACCCGCACCCAAGTGCCGGAACTTCCGGTAATACCGTTTCCAAGATTCTGATTGTTCGGATCGGAGTTGGTGGTGAGGTCGTTGGCCAGATTCGCAAACTGGTAGCCACCGTCGGTCGACACTTGTGCGTAGAAGTAGTCCCAATCCTGCTCGATATCATACCAAATCCAGAAGCGCAAGGAATCCCCCGACGTGACCAGATACGGCGTCCGCGAGACCAGCCAGTGATTGGCACGGTTGGCGCTCTGGCTGCCCCACGACCAGGTGCCGGCATGTTTGCGCACGGTGGAACGGATCATCCTGGCTGCGTCCCAATAGCCGTGGTCCACTTCCGCATCATCAGTAACCGTCTGCTTGCCGGTGAGCTCGTAGAGACGATAGGATACCGGCGTGTTGATCGAATCATCGACATGCCAGTGCACCGAGTACGACGGACCGGAGGAATCCGGCACCGCGAGAATTGGCTCAGTCGGCGGTGCAATGACATAGGGGTTGTCCGCAATCCTGGCCAGGAACAACTGCGGGTCGATGTTCTCGGCTTCCAGCACCGGGATTCGCGAAGGGGGCGGCCAGAAACCGTCGCTCGGTCCGCCGATCTCGGTCGTCAACGAGATGATGCGAGGTTTGGAGATAGTATCTCCCCACATCCAGTCATCGGCCGCACCGTTCGTCGGGTACAGCACCCAACTCACTTGCGGCGTGTAGCCGTTAAACTGCGTCATCGAGTCCCCCAGGTTGTTGAAGAAATCGTCGCGATGCGTGTAGATACGGTCGTAGCCGAACGGCCAGAGCACCAGATTGGAATAGGTGTGAATATTGTGGCATATGACGAACTGGCGGGCATTTACAAAATCGCGGATGTTTTGTGTTTCGGGTTCGGAGAATGGGCCGGTGCCTCGGTACGTTTCCGATGCAGGCAGCGAAGACGAGCCGAGGTCATCGAAACCCCATTGGGCGGAAAAATTACGATTCAGGTCTATCCCATAGTCGCCGCCGACAACACGACGGTTCTTCCGCCACATGCCGCCTCCGGTTGGATCGGTGACCTCATTGTAGTAATAGCCATCGGGATTGGTGACGGGGAGGAAATAGAACTCCCTGTTGTCGACAAGATCCGTGATCCCCTGGTCCACGCCGTAATTTGACAATAGGTAATCGATAAACGTCAGTAAGGCAGCAGCACCGGCGGGCTCCCGGGCATGGATAAGCGAGTTGTAAAAAAGTTCGGGTTCGTTCTCGTCGACAGCAGGGTTATCGGAGACTTTGATCACCCACATCTGCCGACCTTCGATCGTCGTGCCGATAGAGAATTTTTGAGTGCAAAGATTGGGATAGACGGTAGCCAGCGTGTCGAGATACGCCTCGATCTCCGAGAGCGTCCGGAAACCGCCGTAGTCGACGGTCGGTTCGTAACGCGAAGCATAAAACGCCGCCATGTCCGCCTGAACGACATCGTAAGAAATGCCGAGAAAGCGGAGCTTATCCAGGTCCCCCGGCTTGGCCAGTATCTCGAATTGGTCCCCGTCGGCTTCGAGAATGTCAAGCCCTAGGCTGATCATGTCCAGATACTGTGCCTTGGTCATCTGGTGAACCTTGATCTGGGAGACCGGCTCCGCCGCCGCCCGCGCCGTTTGAACGCACGCCAGCGCGCTGAGGCACGAAAGGAGAATTGCCTGACGAATCATAGTGTAGCGAACTCCCTGTTGCGTGGATTACCGGGGCGCCCCGGTCCGGAGCCGCCCGCCGTTGTTAGAGCAAGTATTGGCAACAAGATAAGCCAATTGTCCGATTTGGCAACGGGAAACCGCCGGATCAATGCCAGCATTCAAAAAACTGTTGAAATTCAGGACGCAGGCGGTATACTTATTGATTCAACCGTGTAACAGGTAGTTGGATGAATATATTGGTGATCGGCTCTGGCGGCCGCGAACATGCCATAATCTGGAAGCTCCGCCAGTCCAAGAAAGTCGACAAAGTCTTCTGCATCCCCGGCAACGGCGGCATTTCGCTTCTGGCCAAGTGCGTCAACATGAAGCTGGAGTCTAACCGGGCGCTGGCCGATTTTGCCCTGCGGAACAAGATCGATCTCACGGTCGTCGGCCCCGAACAACCGCTCGCGCAGGGAATAGTTGATGAATTCCAGAGGCGAAAACTCCGCATATTCGGACCCGACAAGCGTGCCTCGCAGCTCGAAGCAAGCAAGATCCGCGCGAAGGAGTTCATGCAGAAATACCACGTCCCGACAGCGCCGTTCCGCACGTTCCAGATGGCGGCAGAAGCGATTGGGTTCTGCAAATCCGTGGAGTATCCGGTGGTCATCAAAGCGGATGGTCTTGCCGCCGGAAAAGGTGTTACGGTTGCCAAGTCCCTTGATGAGGCAGTCGCGGCGATCGAAGCCATGATGCTCAAGCGGATCTATGGCAAGGCCGGGGACCGGATCATTGTAGAGTCGTTTCTCAGCGGACAGGAAGTATCGATCATGGCGGTGACCGACGGCAAGGTGGTCATACCGCTCCTCCCCAGCCAGGACCACAAGCAGGCGCTTGAGGGGGACAAAGGGCCGAACACCGGCGGTATGGGGGCGTATTGTCCGACGGATTTCGTTACACCGGAGATCCTGGAGCAGATTGAAGAACATGTGCTGACTCCAACGATCGCCGGCCTGCGAAGCGAAGAGATCAACTATGCCGGGGTGCTATACGCCGGACTAATGCTGACCGAAAATGGACCAAAGGTGCTGGAATTTAACTGCCGGTTCGGCGATCCGGAAACCCAGGCGGTATTGCCGTTGTTAAAAACAGACTTGGTGGACTTGATGATGGCGGTGGTGGAACGGAAGCTCGGGAATTTCGGCAGGCTGGACTGGCGCAAGGGTGCGGCCGCGTGCGTGATCATGGCATCGAAGGGATACCCCGGCCAGTATTCCACCGGCATGGCGATAAACGGCCTGCAGAATACCAAGGACAACGGTGTCTTTGTCTTTCACGCGGGTACGCGACGAGACGGCAGCAACTGGCTCACCGCGGGCGGAAGAGTGCTTGGCGTGGTGGGCGTGGATACTGAGTTAAAGGGGTCGTTGGACCGAGCCTACGCAGCGGTCAAAAAGATCAGGTTCGACGGGGCCACGTATCGCCGGGACATTGGGTTCAGGGTCCTGCAGGCCAAGCCGCAAGCATGAGGTAAAATGCCTAAGGTACTCATTTTGCTTGGTTCCAAGAGTGATCTCGAATATGCCGAGAAGTGCCGCGAGCAGCTTGGGGCCTTCCAAATCGAGGGGGATATCGAGATCTCGTCAGCCCATCGTCACCCCGAGAAAACTGCCGATCTGACCGCAAACGCACAGCAGCGTGGTTACGAAATTATTATAGCCATGGCCGGTTTGTCGGCGGCACTGCCCGGCGTGGCGGCGTCGCATTCAAACCTGCCGGTCATCGGGGTGCCGCTGCCGGCGGCTCTTGATGGTCTTGACAGTCTGCTTTCGGTAGTGCAAATGCCGCCCGGAATCCCGGTAGCCGCCGTCGCCATAGGACTCCCCGGGGCGCGCAACGCGGCGGTGCTTGCGGCCAGAATCCTGGCCCTCAAGTACCCGCAGATAGCCAAGACGTTGGCTGAGTTCAGGCAAGCGCTGTAAAGCGCCGGGACCCAAATGGAAACAAGAAGTGTATCAGATATCAGGAACTATTGGAAAGGAGAGAACTACATGGCAAAACAGTCGACGATGAGAGCCTTGCCTGTACTGCTGGCGCTGGGGTTGGTGGCTTGGGGATTGCTTCCAGGGGTTGCATCAGCGGATGAGAAAGCGAAAGAGTTATACAACCAGGGCGTCACCGCCATGCAGGCCGGAAAGCTCGATGATGCCGTACTGGCGTTCAAGGGCGCTATTGCGTCCGACGGCAACTATTTCGACGCCTACCTGAACCTCGGCGCCGTGTATTTCCAGAAAAAGCAGTACGATGATGCGGCCAAGATGCTTCAGTCGGCCACGGAGAAAAACCCCAAGAGTATCGAGGCTTTCTCCAGCCTGGGACGGGTCCAGTACGTGCTGAATCGCTTTGTGGAGGCGCAGATGGCGTACAAATCGGCGCTCGCGCTTGACCCCAAGAACGCATCACTCTACAAGGAACTGGCCAAGGTCTGTTTGAAGCAGGGGAACAGCACGGAGTTGGTGGCAACGATACAGAAATGCCACGAGCTTGGCGGCGCTGATGAGCAGACGTACTTCTGGCTGGGCAAAGGCCTTGAAAAAGAGGACAAGACTACCGAAGCCCTGGCTGCCTATCATAAATCGATCAAGTTAAAGGCGAAGAACTATGAGGCCCAATTTGCTGTGGGCAAGATCTATCTCGGGCAGGAGAATTACGACGGCGCCGCCAAGGCATTCAGGTCGGCCCTGACCGCCGATCCGAAAGGGTTCCGCGCTGCCTACAATTACGCAGTCGCGATGGAATCGAAGGACCAGGAGGCCACTGATCAGAATATCGCCAACTGGAAAGAATTCGTCCGCATCGCGCAGGGGAACCCCAAGGCAAACGGAGACGTGCAGGTTGCCAAGCAGCACATCAAAGAGCTTGAAGACGCCAAAAAGGCGAAACAGGGTTTGTAGACGGTAGAAGCTGCTGTTGATTTGAGACCCTCTCGCCTGCGAGAGGGTCTTGTGCTATCAGGTGCCCGAATTCACGGGCAGTGCCGCCCCGGAAATCACCACGCTTACTTGCGCGTAAACTCCACGCGGGAAAACTCGTCCCAATCCACTTCCACCTCACGTCCCTTTGGTGAAGTGGTTATGAATATCCCCTTGTTGTCCTCGTCGACATCATTGGAGCCCCGCAACACGAAGGTGCGACCATCCCAGGTCGTCACCTTGCTGGCACGGAAGGATTGTTTGGAGATCTCTTTTATGAGGCCGAATTCAATGTCGAACTCGCAGTTCCGATAGGCGCCATCAAGAAATTCCCAGGTGGACTCTTCATCGTTGTCCCATCGGATCGTTCCGGTGTAGCTGTCTCCATCCTCTGTGTACACGGTGCCGGACAGCGGCCGCCCACCGTCGAAGTCGGCGTATGTGAGTGGCTGCGGCGCCTGGCTGAACACGAGTTTATCGAAATCATCCCACTCGATCTGAACCTGCCCAAATCCGGGATCCGCCACCAGGATACCGCGGTTGCTCTCATCGACATCATTGCTCCCACGCAGGACCAACTCCTCGCCTGACTTGAGCGCCACGCTTGCCGCGCTTGCGCTATAGCGCGCAATTGAGGCGATCCGATCAAACTTGACCTTGCGATCCCGATCTTTCTGTTCTCCCTCAAGGAGATCATTGGTGAACACTTCGTCGATGTCCCAGCACACGAACCCGGTATACTCATCCCCACGTCGGGTCGTCACAGTTCCATAAAGTCTCTCACCGAACACCGAGGCCTCGCCGGTCTTCGCCGGCTCCAGATCGACCCGTTCTATATCGTCCCAGGCGAGCTCGGTCTCCCCTTGCTTTTCATCTTCGATGATTATCTCCCTTATGTCCGACCCGATATCAGTGGAGCCCTCCGACAGCGTGACCGTCTGACCGGATTTGAGTTCGATGATTGCCTCGTCATCCCCGTCAACTTCCAGACTCTTGATATGTCCAAACCGAATCCCGGATGAGGCCGAGCCCGACCACGAGAAATCTCCGTCAGACTCACCGATCTTTATACCGAACACCTCTATTCGGGTGGTTCGCTTGGATCGACGGCTGCGGCTTGACCTGTCCCGATCCTCGTCCGACAGCTCTTTGGTTCCATTGAGGATATCGCACCAGTTTGTCTCATTCTTGTCCCACCGGATAAGGCCGCGGTAGACGTCACCGTCGGTCGTGGTGATCCGGCCATAGATTCGTCCGCTGTTGTCTTCTGCCAATACCGCTCCCCCGACCGCCAGCAGTCCCGCCAGCGCGATCAGCCCTGCTCTACGCACCATAGATCCTCCATCGTGAAGCAATAACTTCTTATAGAGGGAGTTTACGTGGAATCAGGGAAAAGGTTGTGTGGGACCCGAGGTCTGATGCCGGCGGAATGATCCCGGCTGCAGGCCTACTTGATCAGGACCATTTTCCGGACAAGTGACACATCGGCGGCTTCAAGACGGTAGAAATAGATACCCGATGTCAGCAGACGCCCGGCCGCCGACTCGCCGCTCCAGGATGCCCGGTACTGCCCGGCTGCCTGCGTGCCAACTGCCAGCGTGGCGACCCGCTGCCCCAGTATGTTGAAGATCTCGAGCGTCACACTGCTGCGTCGTGGCAGGCTATATTGGATAACGGTTGAAGAATTGAACGGGTTGGGGTAATTCTGCCCAAGGGTGTATTCCTGGGGTAATCCTGTTTCTGTGGGGTCATCGGCGGAGGTCGGCAGGGAGACCGTGACCGTCCCGCGCTCAAACCAAGGAACGAGCGACTGCCCCTCGGCCGTTATGATTTCAAGATGACCGGTGCCAATGGATGTAGTATCGATCGGGCTGACACCAACCAATTGGCCGGCAGTGAAGAACAGTTCCCCAAGCACATGTGTACCGACGGACAAAGCCGTACCGTTGGCGAACATTCGAATGATCGCCTGCCCAGGGACCGTGTCGGGCAGCCATTCCATGAGCGCAGTGGCAGGCATACTGGTATCGAATTGGATTGAGTCCACGCTGATCACTGTGCTGTCCCATTTCAGCGGCAGTACAATGGACTGAATGCTGGTGACAAGCGTCAGTGTAATCGGAACAGAGCGGACCGTGCCAGGCCGCACTTCCGCGGAAGTGATGGCGATGCTGTTCTGTAGCGGACTCTCCGAGGATACTTCAAGTCGGACCGGCACGGCTTGCGATGAATCAGCGCGATCAGTATCGATAAGTGTGATATCAGCAATATATGTTCCTTCGGCCATCGACTGGTCGACCACGGAAACTGTGAGCGTGTCGGGCGTCGCGCCGCTCGTCGGAGAGACACTCAACCAGGAGGCTGCGGCAGTGACTTGAAAATGCAGCGAGTTGTATCCGCCATGGTTCAAGGCCACGCGCGCCGATGTCGGCAGAGCTCCTCCCGGCGACATACGGAACGCCAGCGATGCCGGTGCGGCGATCAGACGAGGTGTATTGTAGGTGGTGATGGAAGCGAAAATGTCGTATTGTCCCGAACGCCGGTCCGTCCAGACGGCATACCGATAGCGACCATCGAGCGCGACATCCGGCTGGAGTTGCGCGCTGTCTCCTGAGCTGTTGGCACGGAAATTCGTCTCCCGCACAACTCCGTCGACATCGATCATCTGCCCCACTATATCCCACGAACTGGAGGTGGAATCGGCCCACAGGATCGCGACGTTTCCCATCCGGTCGGCTGCGATCGACGGGTCCCGTTGCGGACGGGCATTGACATCAAAGTTGACCTTCCTGTCGGAGTAAAGAGGCGTCAGGATAGTATCGTATTTTCGCGCGTAGATGTCGGGATTAGCCGGATACACACCGTTGCGCCAGTCGGTCCAGACCATCGTGAAATGCCCCATGGCGTCAGCCGCTACATCTGGAAACGCCTGCCGGGCATTGGTGCCATCGGAACTGACGCGGATATTAGGACCAAAGCGCGTACCGGATGAATCAAAACGCTGCGCGTAGATGTCGTCATTGCCAGAGCGGTTGTCGTACCAGGTCACCACGAACCATCCGTCCGGCGACACGGCGACACGCGGCGCATGTTGCTGAGCGGTGGCCAGGTCATCGTTGACACGGAAATTGACTCCCAGCAGGGCGCCATTCGCGGAAATGCGTTGTCCGTAGATATCCCAATTGCGATTACGATAATCCGCCCACACCACCACCCCATCACCCCACGGTGCCAAAGCGATATCCGGATTCTCCTTGAGGGAGTCGGGCAATTCGAGTGTCAGTCGGGCATTGGTACTCAGGAATGCCGCATTGGTGTCAAAGCGTTGACTTAGTATCTCTGGATCAAATGGGTACGTGCCATATCTATAGTCCTGCCAGACGGTCGTGTAATGGCCCGCGTAATCGACGCCCACAGCCGGACCCGCCTGGTGTGCTGATGTCGTATCGTCGTTTACTCGCTGATTCTGCCCTATGGCCGCGCCGACTGAGCTGAATCTCTGGTAGTAAATGTCGCTGTTACCGTTGCGAGCGTCAGACCAAACGACGATGAAGCAGTTCGATGAAACCGCCACGCGGGGCTGTGTCTGCTCAGCGACCGTGCCATCGTCATTCACCATGAAATCGGTCCGGTCGGCACGTGCGGTCTTCGCTGCAACGGCGAAGGCAAAGCATACCAGCGCAGTCGGTATGAGAAGAGCGTGTTTCACCGCCAAACGCCATGGCAATAAGAATGCCTGCCGGTGAAGGCAGGCATTCATAACATTTCCGCTGTGAGAAGCGCTTGCAGGCTAAAAGGATACATCGTCGCGGCGTCTGGCGGTTTCACGCGAGAACCGGACTGAAGCGGTCACACAGGGAAGGATTTCACCGTGCGGTTGGGCCCGCTGTTCCTACAGGGCTTAGCGTACTTTCTTTTTATGACGGTCAGCGCGTCTACGTTTCTTGCGCTTGTGCGTGTTGATTTTGTGGCGCTTACGTTTCCTACCGCAGGGCATCAATCCTCCATCTTAGACAAATGTTACAGCGAAAGTTTGGTGATCATGTTCTTGAACTCATTGGACGGCTTGAACACCGGCACTTTGCGATCCGGCACCGGCACCACATCCCCCGTGCGGGGATTGCGAGCCTTCCGAGCCTTACGCAGCTTGATTTTGAATGTGCCAAAGCCACGTATCTCGATATTGTGTCCGTTCTCGACGGCCTTCTTCACCGTGTCCAGAAAAGAGTCCACAACAACGGCTACGTCCGTTCGTGTCAGGCCGGTTTTCTCGGCCACCTTCTCGACCAGGTCCGCTTTCGTCACTGCGACCTCCCTCGACAATCGAGTCTATACTGCATTAGTTTCTTTGTCCACAACTCCGGCTGAATCCACTGCCTCACGGTCATCCATTTCATGCCCATAAGCTTTTGGGGCAGTGCAGGATACTCTATGTCGCCGGCAAAGGAAAACAAAAACTTTTCGGCTGTCCAGCGATTTTTTGAAAAAAGCGACAAAAAAGCGGGCTAACTCACTGATACAGGTACAGTAGCTGAGGACCGGAGAACGCCTGATCGATCTGACCATTCACTTTGCCGGCCATCTGACCCATAAGGTCAAAAAGGGAAATCTTTTCCCGCTTGTAGGGCCGAACCACGTTCGGTTCTCCCTGGATATCCGCCAGCTCAGCCGCAACTTCTATGGCCTGCTGCAAGCCACCCAAGGTATCCACGAGGCCGAGATTATAGGCTTGCAGACCGGTGAATATTGATCCATCGGCCAACGGATATATCTCCTCTTTCTCTTTCTGGCGTCCAGCCGCCACTACCTCGACAAACTGCTCGTAGGTATTGCTCACTACCGCCTGGAGCATCTGCTGCTCCTTCTCGGTCATCGGGCGGGCGTATGAGCCAACATCTTTGAGCTCGCCGGACTTGATGGTCTCTGTGCCCACCCCAACCTTGTCGAGAAGTCCCTTGAGGGTATGGAACTGGAAGATGACTCCAATTGAACCGGTGATGGTGCCGGGGTTGGCGATCACGCGGTCGGCAGCACAGGCGACATAATAGCCGCCGGAGGCTGCCACCGACGCCATCGCCGCCACAACCGGCTTCTCCTTCTTCGCCCTGATAATGGCATCGTATAGCTCCTGCGATGGCGCTACGACGCCTCCGGGTGAGTCGATGTGTACGATAATCGCTTTGATCGAGCCGCTCTTGGCCCAACGATCGAGCTGCCGTATGACCGGACGGGCGCTTTGTTCGTCGATAATGCCGAACATCTCGACAATACCCACCTCCCCGCCGCTCAGACCGGTAAACTCGAGTTCATCGGTTTGCGAGAGCATCCCGATCACCATGAAAGCAAACACTGCCAGCGCCATGAGAAACGCCGCAGCAATAATGATTCCGATAACGACGTCGCGCGTCCGTGCCATCTTACTCCGTCCTCAGTCAACTGCTATTTTGATCCGGTCGCCGATCTTAAGCTGGTGCGGGTCATCGAGGCTGTTCAGCGCCAGTATCTTGTCAATGGTGGTCCGGTACTTCTGGGCGATTCGCGTCAGCGTGTCGCCGTATTTCACCCGATACACCACGTATTCGCCTGAGGCCTGCTCGCCGGGAACGATCAGTTCCTGGCCGGCGTGAATCCGGCTCGAATTGCTCAGACCGTTCATCCGCCGGATCCATTCGACCGATGTACCGTACAGCCGCGCGATACCCCAGATGCTGTCGCCCGAGCGTACCGTATGGACGGACACTTTGGCGGCCGTACTTGCAGGAGCGGACGAGCGCGACTTCCCAGCGTCCGTCTTTGAAGTCGAAGTGGGCGGGGTGTTCATAGCGCTGGCCGGAATCTGGAGTTTCTGACCGATGCGCAGGCGGGCTCGCTTGTCCATGTTGTTGACCCGCCGGAGTTCGTCTACTGTCACGCCAAGACCACGGGCTATATCCCACATCGTGTCCCCTTCGCGGACAGTATACACACTCCCGGAAACGTCAGTGGGCTTGATCGCTCTCTTGACGCTTTTTTTCGCCGGCGACGGTGTACTCGTTGAGGCGTGGTCAGCCGGTATCGGAATGATCAGGTCTCGCCCGGCCTTTAGTTTCGTGCCCTTGGGCAGATTGTTCGCCTCAAGTATGGCGTACTGAGACACGCCGTATTTGCTCGCGATCGAGGCGATCGATTCGCGCTTACGAACTTTGTGATGTGCGAACGCCGCCTCCTTGGGAGACTCGAGCTGCTCGTACACGGCCCAGAAACTCTGCTTGAGCCCCTGCGGGATTTTCAGGGCGTAGTTCTTGTCGTTCGGCGGCGTGTAGATGCGAAGCAGTTCGGGATTCAGGGTTTTCAAGGTGTCCACGCTGCAGCCAACGCGCGAAGCCACGTCGCGCAGATCCAGGCACCTATCGATGACGACCTCATCCCAGTACACCGCCGGCTCGAACAACACGTCGCCAAAACCGAACTTGGCCGGTTCCTTGGCGATAATGGTAGCGGCATAGATCAGCGGCACATAGTCCATCGTCTGACGGCGGAGGCGGAGTTTCCAGAAATCATCGGTCCGCTGGCTTTTCATCGTCCGCTCGACCCGTCCCGGCCCGCCGTTATAGGCCGCCATCGCGAGGTCCCATTTGCCGAACTTGTCGTAGAGATCTTTGAGGAAACGGGCCGCCGCGCGAGTCGATTTCACCGGGTCCTTCCGTTCATCTATCCACCAATTTCGTTCCAGTCCATACAGTTTTCCGGTGCTCGCGATGAACTGCCAGAGACCGACCGCGCGGGCCCACGAATACGCGTGGGGGTTGTACCCCGATTCGACCAACGACAGATACACGAGATCCTGCGGCAGGCCGTACTCGGCGAGGACTTTGCTGAACAGGTGATTGTATTTCCTTGACCGACTCAGGTACCGACGGAACGCGTCGTTGGCAACCGTCTGGAAATACACGATCGAACTGCGCACCCTGTCATTCATCACCACCGGCAGGTCGTAGGAAGCCGGTCCCCCCTCACGCTTGAACACCACCATGGAATCGTGCTCGAGTTTCGACTCCAGGTCACCAAACCGCTCGATAATAGCCGATGGCGCCGCGTCTTCTCCAAGGCGGCCAAGTGACCGGAGAGCAACACGGTAATCGGCGACAATGTTGTCGAGCAGAGTATTATATTTCACCGCCTCGGGAGTGAGCGTGGAGTCGGTCTGGACATCGAGACCGGCGAGCACTTTCAATGCGCGTTCGAAATAATACTGCGCCTCCTCCCAACCTCCTTCGCGGTTGGCGATCCCCCCCATGGCATAATATTCTTCGGCCATGGCGAACATGCGCCAGAGGGAATCGTTGCCATTCGATTCGCTGTCGCTGGGCCATTCCGGATCCAGTATTAACTGCTCAAGAAGCTCGTCGTCCAGAATCGATTCCGAATCCGCCGGTAGAGCAGCAAATTTGTCAATGTCGGTATTAGAACCGTCTGAAGTGTCTGGCGCCAGGCTGTCGTGGTGATCGGCCCGATATTCGCCATCGAGCCCACTATTCTTCATCCCTTTAGAGCCGCCGCAACCGGCGAGAAGCAGCGCAACGCCAGCCAGAGACAAAAGGACCCATGTCGCAAATTCAAATCGTCTTTTCATACGCACAGTGCCGCCATTGAATCGGTCAATGGGGTTTTCTCCATTTATCGGTTATACGCGGCACAACCTTTATAGCGCCACGGCTAAGCCCTTGCTATATAACGGGTACTGTAAAATAGTGTCAAGTTTTTTCCCTTTCGGACCAGAGAGTGGTCAATCGTCCTGCAACGGCGTCCATCAGTAGCCCTGGTTCACCGAAATACAGGCAGCCTGTTTGTTTGCGGAACCAGGTCATCTGTCGTTTGGCATATCTCCGGGTATACTGCTTCATCAAACTCACTGCCTCGTCAATAGTGAGACGCCCATCGAGGAAATCCAGGAGTTCATCGTAACCGATAATATTGGACCGTCTGATTGCGTCCTTCATGCCTTGCAACACCAAACGCTCGAGTTCGTTCAATAGTCCCGACGCCATCATCTGGTCTACCCGCCGGTCTATGATGTCGTACAAGTGTTGGCGAGGGGGCAGCAGACAAAAATATTCGTAGGTATACTTTGGATGACGATGGTTCGACGAAGTTCGCAGTTGTGACTTGGTCAGTCCGGTGAGTTCGAAAATCTCCAGTGCCCGCAAGACACGAACAGTGTTGTTGGCGTGAACCAGTGCCGCTTCAAGTGGGTCGATCTGCCGCAGTCGGGCGTGCATCTTCTCCGCACCGACCCGAGCCAGATCTTTTTCCAATTGCTCGCGAACGGGCATGTCGTCTTGTTCAATTTCGATCACCCCTTCCGTGAGCGCTCGAAGGTACAGGCCGGTTCCGCCGACTACAATCGGCAAACGCTGTCGCGCGCGTATATCGCCGATCGCCGCTTCGGCATCGACTATGAACCTGTAGGCGTTGTACCGCTCTCCTGGCTCCACCAGATCAAGCAGGTGAAAACGGACGCGCAGCTGCTCTTCGATCGTAGGTTTGGCGGTGCCGATATCCAGGTGCTTGATTATCTGGCGTGAGTCGGCCGAGACGATCTCAAGCGGAAACTGGTTGGCCAAGACAACTGCGACGGCGGTCTTGCCGGACCCGGTAGGTCCGCAAATGATCGGTATGGGCGGGAAATCAGGCACGGCCAAACTGCCGGTCGAGTTCCGAGCGGGACAACTTGACGAAGGTCGGGCGGCCGTGTGGACACGAATATCTGTTCTCACACGTAAGCAACTGGTCAAGGAGCACCACGGCCTCCTGGTCACTCAGTCGGTCTCCGGCCATGACCGCAGCACGGCAGGCTATCGACTGGGCCATTCCCTTTTTCAGATCCTGCCCGGACCTTCGCATGGAGACCAGGTCATCAATCACCTTGAGTAGCATGCGCTCCGGGGACTTTCGCGACAAAACCGACGGGATAGCCTCGATCTGCACCATCCGACCGCCGAACTCCTCAACGGAGAAACCGGACCGGCTCAGCAGTTCTCGTACTTCGCCAAAGACCCCGAACTGTTCCGGATTCAATTCGAGCTGCACCGGCAACAACAGTTGCTGACCGACCATCGCCTGGCGATCGATCCTTCGCAGCGTATCCTCGTACAGAACCCGCTCGTGCGCCGTGTGCTGATCGACGATATAGAGGTCATCTCCGGCCTGCAGCAACAAATACAGATCGGCAAAACGCCCCACTAATCTGACACCGGCCGTGGGCCCGCTCGGTCTGGCAGCGTCCGGCGCGGGCGGCTTGGGCGTCGATTGCTCGATGATCTCTCCGGTATGCGTATCGACATGCACGATGGACGGCAGGCTAAGGCTCGTGGCTGTTGTCGGGCGGCGGAAAAGTTCGTTGAGCTGTTCCTGGCTTGAGATCGGGTGTGAGCCGATGCCCGGGATCACCGTCGGTCTGTTCTGCTCCAAGTGTCCGGACGGCGCATGCGAACGGGTTGCGAACATCGGGATGATCCCGTCCTGCGCCAGAGCCTTCTTAACACTCTCCATGATAGCGGCATAGAGTTCCCGCTCTCTGGCGAGCCGCACCTCGGTCTTAGCCGGATGGACATTAACATCGACCTCGGTTGGTTCGACTGACAGAAGCAGAGCGCCCACCGGGTAGAGGCCTCGCGGCAATAACTCGCCATAACCGGCACTGATGGCATGCGACAGAGTGGGGGATTGAATGAATCGACCGTTTATGAAGAGGTAGTGGCCCCAGCGATTGTTCGTCGCCGTGTCCGGCGTGCCCACAAACCCCGCGATTCTCACAGCCTCAGTCGCGCCGTCAACCTTGACGATCTTGCTCTTGAGACTTAACACACCAGACACGCGTGAAGCGAGATCTTGCGACGGAGGCAGGGCAAAAATAGTGCGGCCGTTCAGCGAATAGGAGAAGCCGATATCGGGCCGCCCGAGCGCGAGCGCGGTGGCTACGCGCGAGATATGGCGTGCCTCAGTGGTTTCCGCTTTGAGAAACTTGCGCCGCGCCGGCGTATTGTAGAAGATATTTTCGACTTCGACCGTAGTGCCGGGCGGGCAGGACACCGGCTGGTGCGACTCAAGCACGCCCCCTTCATAGACAATCTCCGCGGCCGACGATGCCTCGGGCGTCCGCGACACCATCCGCATGCGGCTGACAGAGGCAATCGATGGGAGCGCCTCGCCTCGGAAACCATACGACACGATCCGATCAAGATCGGAGAAGTTGGAGATTTTGGAGGTTGCATGCCGCGAAAAGGCGATTTCGATCTGGTCATCCGGAATCCCCCAGCCGTTATCGACGATCTTGATCAGCCGGGTGCCGGATTTGTCTATGATGATATCGATCCGCGTGGCGCCGGCATCGATCGCGTTTTCGACAAGCTCCTTGACCACCGCCGCCGGGCGTTCCACCACCTCACCGGCGGCGATCTTATTGATCAGGCGTTCCGGTAGCGGACGAATCGGTGTGCGGACCCGCTGGGCTCCAGTGCTGCTCACAAGAGACGCTCCTTCAATCGCCTGAGCAGGTCAAACGCCTGCACCGGGCTGAGTTGGTCAAGATCAAGTTCCGCGATATTTTTCTCCACCTCGCTCATGCGCGGCTCGAACAACGTTGTTTGGATCTTCTCCTTGTACAGCCCCTTCCCCAGCTCGCTCTGGGTGAACTTACCGGACTCCAGCAGCCTGAGAATCTGCTTCGCCCGATTGATCGCGGGACGCGGCAACCCCGCCAGCTTGGCGACTTCGATACCGTAAGAATCATCACACCCGCCCGGGATAATCTTGTGAAGAAATACCACCTTGTCTTCCCACTTCTTCACGCTGACCTGAAAGTTGTGGACTGTCGGATATATCTCCGCCAGGCCGGTCAGTTCGTGGTAATGCGTCGCAAACACGGTCCGGGCTTTGGCATGCTCGTTGAGATGTTCGACCACGGACCACGCCACCGAAAGACCGTCAAACGTGGACGTCCCCCGGCCAACTTCATCAAGCAGAATCAGCGAGTGCTCGGTGGCGTTATTGATGATGTTCGCCGTTTCCACCATCTCGACAAGAAAGGTGGATTGACCGCGGGCCAGATTGTCGAGTGCGCCGACGCGGGTGAAGACTCGATCGACCAGCCCGAGCTCCATGGTGTCGGCGGGAACGTAGGAGCCGATCTGCGCCAGAATCACGATCAACCCGATCTGTCTCAAATAGGTTGACTTCCCGGACATGTTCGGTCCGGTCAGGATGAGCATGCGGTTGGTGTCGGTGGCAAGGGCGATATCGTTCGCTACGAACGAGCCGGGTGGCAGCACCGCTTCGATAACCGGGTGTCGGCCGTTCACAATGGTAAGCCGCGTGTCATCGAACAACGTGGGACAGCAATACCCTCGATTGATCGCCAGTTCGGCCAGCGCGGAGACAAGATCTATCTCGGCCAAAAGCTCTGCCGTGAGGATCAGATCAACGATACCGCGATTCAGGAAGTCGATCAATTCCTGAAACAATTCCCCTTCCAGGCGGTTGATCTTCTCCTCGGCGGCCAGGATCAACTCTTCCTTCTCTTTGAGCTCCGGCGTGATATACCGTTCGGCGTTGACCAGTGTCTGTTTGCGGATGTACTCGTTGGGCACATTGCCGCTGTTGGTACGGGTGACCTCGATGTAATAGCCGAACACCTGATTGAACCCGACTTTCAGGGTTGCAATACCGGTCCGTTCTCGTTCTGACTTTTGCAGAGAACCGATATAGAGCCGCGCCTCTCGGATTGAGTCATTCAGCTGATCCAGCTTGTCGGAGAACCCCGGTCGGATCATGCCCCCTTTATTCACAGCCACCGGCGGATCATCGACGAGAGCGCGACCGATCCGTTCGATGACAGCTTCCAGATCCGGAAGCTTGCCACCGATATCGGCCAAATGCCGGCTGCGAGCATCGGCCAGAATCTGCTTGATCGTGCGTGCCGTCGTGAGCGCGTCGCGAACGGCAACCATCTGTCGGGGATTGAGCCGGCCGATGCCGAGTCGGCCGTTCAGTTTCTCCAGATCGGGAAGCTGTTTTGTCTTTTCTCTGATACTGCCGCAGAGATCGCGATTTTTGACCAGCTCCGTGACTCCGGACAGGCGGGTTTCGATACGTTGCCTGGTGCGGAAAGGCCGAAGCAGATTCTGTCGAAGGCGTCGCGCACCCGCTGCGGTGTGGCTGAAATTGACAACTGAAAGAAGCGTGTTACTGTCGCCGCCATCGGTCAGGTTTCTTACCAGTTCAAGATTGCGGACCGAACTGTAATCGAGCGTCATAAACTCGGCTTCCTCGAACCGGTTCAATCGCGTCAGGTGCCCCAGCTTCTCGCGGTGGTTTTCTTTGAGGTATCTGACGATCGCACCAGCTGCAGTCAGGGCGAGATGACAATGGTCCACACCAAAGGAATCGAGTGTCGCAGTCCCGAACTGATTATTCAGGTCCCGCCGCGCAGTCGCCAGATCGAAATTCCAATCCTCATACGTGGTCAGCATCGGCGAGTCTTTGGCCACGCCGATCATTGTTGCAACATGCTCACGACCCAATTCCGAGGGAAAGAGCAATTCCGATGGTTCCGC
Organism: Candidatus Zixiibacteriota bacterium; assembly: GCA_040753875.1. Classification (NCBI taxonomy): domain Bacteria; kingdom Pseudomonadati; phylum Candidatus Zixiibacteriota; species Candidatus Zixiibacteriota bacterium. Next base: position 110,470 of record JBFMDV010000005.1, read on the forward strand.
CACACGCAATCGCTCGACCATATCAGGCAGCGGTCCCTCATCGATCTGAAACGCGCCGGTACTCAAGTCCAGTGTGGCAATGCCGAGCTTTCTGTCCGTTGATGCAAACAGCGCCGCCAGACACAGCGGCTGAGAGGCTGGATCGGGAAGGTCGATCGTAGCCGTGCCGGGGGTCACGATCTCGACAATCTCCCGCTTGACGATCCCCTTGGCCGTTTTCGGGTCTTCAACCTGCTCGACCACCACAACTTTCTCCCCTTTGGCCAGAAGCCGGGCCAGATACCGATCGACGGCGTGATAGGGAACGCCCGCCAGCGGGATCCGCTCGGAATTGCCGTGCGCGCGGGACGTGAGAGCTATGCCAAGAATCGGCGCCGCCTTGACGGCGTCGTCGCCGAACATCTCATAAAAATCCCCCATGCGAAACAGGAGGATCTTGTCGGGGTGTTGTTGTTTGACGGCGTGGTACTGGCGCATCAAGGGAGTCAAGGAGTTCTGTTGGTCCCCCTGAGCGCTCATCGCGCCACCACCTGAAAGGTCTCATCGAAGGACTTCTCCAGTCTTTCTTTGAGCTGACCGGCGGACTCAAACGTTCCAAATCGGCCTACATAGACGATGTGATACGTCTTTCCCGAGATGGTCTTGACGACCACCGAAACCTGCTTATCGAACTCCTTGAGGCGGGCGGCAAAACTCTGCGCGTTGTCGGGCGACGAAAACACGCCTGCCTTGACACTGTAGTAGGTGCCGGTAACCACTTCGGCGCGGGTCTGATCACGCTGCGCGGGCGGGAGTTTGCCGATCTGTTCCTCCAACAGATCGATGCCGATAGCGTTGGGAAACTCGTCGCGGAGGAGATTGTAGTTCAGCACGGCCTCGTCAGTGCGCTTCTGCTCTGCCGCAACTGTTGCCAGGGCAAACAGCGCTAGAGGCACTCCGGGACCGGACCGCTCCTGAGACAGTTTCTTGAGCATATTCAGATTACCGATTGTCTTGTCGTTGGCCTGCATGATGCGCGCCTTATCGATGAGCCCCCATTGACGATCATCGCCGTCCTTATACGCCAGAAGATAGCGGTCGATCTCCTTAAGCGCCGCGTCGTAGTTCCGGCTCTGTTCGTCGACGGCAACAGCATAGCGGAGCAGCACGGCACGATATTTGCTGGCCGGAAACCGAGTAACATATTCGCCGACCACTCTGATGACCTGCTGCGGGTCCTGCTTGATAAAGTAGTACTGCGCCAGACCGAGGTAAATCTCTTCTTGATAGCGCGGGTTGGCCGAGGCATCCAGCGCCGCCTGCATCGTGCGGGCGGCGTCGGCACCGTTCTTTTCGAGCAGACTCTGGCAAAAAAGCAGATTGCCGTCCCGGGTGGCAGCGCTCGTCACGGCCGACAGTGAGTCGGCCGCTTCGGCCAGGTGCCCCCTCCTGATCAATGAATAGGGATCGTCCCCGAGGAGACTGGGAGTCGCCAGCGCGGCGAAAAGGCTCGCCCAAGCCAGCGCGCGTGCCACGATGATCACCCGCGTCGTCACCATATGCCAGGGTCAGCGACCGGGTGTGGTTACGGTCTGCGGTCGAGTGTGAGATGTGCCTTTGAGCTTCTCCCGGCGCCGGTCAAGGTTACGCCGCAACTCCATCAGCTTGGGATGATTCCCCTGCTCCAGATAGATGCGCACCAGGTCCAGCACCGCCACCGGGTCATCGGGCTGATCATCGAGGATTTGTTCGAGCGCCTCCCCGGCCGATTCCAGATCCCCTTTTTTCTGGTAAAACTCGGCCAGCGCGCGACGCGCTTCGAGGTTTTTCGGCGAGTGTTCGAGTATGGTCTGGCATATCTCCACAATATCCCCGAACCGCCCAAGGGCAAAGAGCGTATTCTTGAGTCGGTCGATAACCAGGTGCGCCTGTTCCGGCACGGCACTGATCAACTTCATCCAGAAATTGACCGCATCCTCAAATCGCTCTTCTTCGTAGTACGAATCACCCACGGCCAGGTAGGCGGTCACACAGGTCGGATCCAGGCCGATCGCTTCCCGGTACACGACACGGGATTTGTGATACTCCCGCTTCTTGAACAGCTGGTCAGCTTGCTGGCACTTGTACCGGGCCAACGGTTTCTTGGATTTGTTCGATTCGAGCTTCAGAAGTTGTGCCGCCGACTCGTACGCCTCCTCCCAGAGCTGCATTTTCTCTTCCATCTTCAACCGCTGTGTGAACGCCCAATGGTTGTCAGGGTCGAGCGATACCAGTTCTTTCAGCGCTGCCTGGGCTGTTTGCGTCTCGTTCAACGCGATATAATCCGACGCCAACTGCTGCAGGATGGATATTTTCTCGGTTTTGGAGAGCCCAAATCGGAGCGTGAGGTCCTTGTGTACCTGCAGGGCCCGGTCGGGACGGTTATGCTCCCGGAGGATCTGCCCTAATCGAAGGTACGCATCGATATTGCTCGTGTCCTCGGCCACCACCTGACGCAGCTTGGTGAAAGCCGCCTCATGTTTGCCGTCGAGCAAATTCCGCAACGACTCCAGGTACAGTGACTGATCCCGCGTTACCGACTTCTTGTAATACCGCTCGTACAGCAGATAGAAAGCGGTGGCGCCGGCGACCACGACGATAAGCAACAGCAGCGATTCGGCCACGATCATCACTCCATGAACGGTGACTTGGTTTCGACTATCCGGCTGTCCGCGCCGCGAAGCAACTCGACGGACTCTTCGATCGGGCGGTTCCGCAGAATGGCCACTTCACTCTCGAGCGCCCGGATCCGCTTGCGTGCGGCGTGACCGTCGACGGTCTGCTTGACGTACATGGTGATGAACAGCAGCAACGACAAGAGGACGCCGGCCACGAACGACCAGAATACGACCGTCACCAGCGGGACATCGACGTAATTCGGGAAAAACGGCTGCAAATAGACATCCACCTTCTGATCGGGGCCGAAATTATTATACGCGAAAGCCACCATCAGAATGATGATGACGACGATCAACACTGCACGTAAGACCCACATAGCGCCTCCTGTAAGCTGCCGTCAGGAACGTGCCGCCAGTATACGGCTGGAGTGGTCGGTGGTCAATCTCATTTGCGCCCGGGCCCTCAAGCTCACTCCGTCGGTTTTGGCCACGAGAGGGAATTCACGATTCCCAGGGCATCCTTCATGACATCATTATAGAAATCGTCTTCACACATAAGATGAAAGAGCAGGATCGTGTTACCTTTCTTGGTGGTAATAACAGCACCACCGTACGCTCCGGACTCGCGAACACCGCCGACATCGGAAGTCGAGGTCGAGATGTCTTTGACGTACTTGACAGTTCCCTCCCAGACGACCGCCGCTTCCCCTGCTACCTGGGTGAATTTCCTGTTGCGCGGAATGATATCATTCAAATTAAGGAATTCAAATTCTTTCAGGATTTCTTTCTTCTGCTTCGACTTACAGGTCTGACTCAGTAGTGAATCCAGCATGGCCGCAGCTCCCAGCGTGCTCGTGTCGGCAAACACCGCGATCCGCGGGATGACCGTATAATCGGGCGCGTTTTGGTATCGGGGTGGTATGCCGTAATTCCGTTGCACCAGTGCCAGCCGAAGGTTGTCCTCATCTTTGCTGATGATAGCCTTCCAGTTTTCGGACATTTTCAGTTCAAAACCGTATTTACTGTCCCGGTACACGCCCTCCTGGATGGTCCCGGCTGAGGGTTTCTTCCGAGCCGCATCAGCCGATGGCATCGCCGCGAGCACCGCAAGCAGCATCAATATAGATCGTCTCATCGTGTGTCTCTCCTCGTTTGGCGTATCCAGTACCGTAAGTTCATACCTTATACACGGATTCGTCAAGTGTTTATTCGGCTTTCACGGTCGGCGGACCCGAGTCCAATAGGGAGCGGCGGGCGAATAGCGCACGCTGACGGCGGCTACTCGAACCCGATCCGTTTGCGACTGATGGTGCCGAGGTAATCGGAGATCGTCGTGAACTCGAATTCGCTTAGCAACCGCTCCACTTTGCGGGCAAGTATGGCGGTGGAACCGTAAGTGCGAAAACGCTGCACCGGACTCAGTCCTTCAACCCGGGGCGGTTCCGGGTCCAGTTCCCATGGATGAATGTAGACCATGGCCGGCAGCTTCTGCTTGTTAAGATTGTGGATCATCCACCGGGAATACCAGTACGGTGAGTGCCGCAGGTATCCACCGCCGGCCAAGGGAAGATTGCGACCGAATATGCGGAAGGTCGAGTTGGGGATCTCCCAGAGTGTCAAACCGTCGTCAAAGGTCATCTTGAATGGCTCCCGAGGCCCGTGCGGCATGCCGTAGATATCATGCTTGATGGGGAAGATCGACGAGTCGTAGGCGAACCCCAACTCGGCGAGGACCTTGAACGCCCAAGCCGACTGCGGTCCCATCGACCAACTGGGTGCCCGGTACCCACGCGGGCGGAACCCTACGGCCCCGAATATCGCGTTGGCAGCCCGGTAGGTGTCCTGCCGGAATTCCTCCGGCGACAATTTGTCAACTCGGCAATGGCGATAGCTGTGGCAGGCAATTTCATGCCCGTGGTCGACGATCTCTTGTATCAGCTCCGGATGTTGCTCGGCCACATAGCCAAGCACGAACCAGGTAGCCTGCACCCGTTTGTGTTCAAACAGCGCCAGCAACCGGCGGCTGTTGCCGACTACCGTCGAAGGGAGCTCGGGCCACTGGTCGTATTCGTGGCGTCCGGAAAGTGCCTCCACAACAAACCATTCTTCGAGATCAACAGTAAGGAGATTCAGCATGACGATCACCTGGCCAGAACTGTTCGCGACCGACGGTGCGGATGATCAGGGAGTGACTTTCTTCTTCTCGTCAGGCGGAGCCGCCTTGCGAGATTCGGAACCGTTGTGATTCCTGGAGTTGTTCCTGACGCCGGACTTTCCGCCGCCCGGAGCCTTCTGCCCGTAATCATAACCATAGTACCCCTGATCGTAGTAGTACGGCAGGCTGTTCTCGGCGTTATTCAAGACGATTCCCAGCACCCGGTTGGTAGCAGCTCCCATGATCTCCTTGGCGCGGTGAACAACATCCCGCTGGGTGGAACCGGCCCGAACCACTATCAGAACACCATCCATTTCCGGAGCCAGCAGCATCGGGTCAGACACCGGAATAATGGGCGCGGAGTCAACGACAATGAGGTCGTAGTAGAACTTCATTTCTGCAATCAGGCGACCGATCGCCGGGGCGTCAAACACTTCGGCCGGATGCGCCACCACCTTGCCGGCCGTCACCAGGTCAAGCTTATCAAGGCTGGTCTTTTTGACCACACTCTTTCCTGCAGCCCCTTCAGCCAGGACATCAACCAGTCCCAACTCCCGCGGCATGACGAACAGCTTGTGGAGACTGGGTCGCCTAAGGTCGCTGTCGACCAGCAGCGTGCGCAGACCCTTTTTGGCTGCAGTAACCGCCAGAAACGCGCACACGGTCGATTTGCCTTCAGACAACATGGCCGAGGTTACCAGCACTGATTTCAATTCATGATCGTGCAAAGGATTCTGCAGCGTGTTCAGAAGCCGTCGAAATTCAGTCGCCAGAGCGCTTTCGAGACTGAAGAAATCGATGATAGAGATCGTATGATGGGCCATCAGCTCGACTTCTCCGAGATGGTACTGACCGTGGCACACAAGTGGCCGTAGAGTGCCTGGGCCTGCTCGAGGGCGGTCTGAAGGTTTGCAAGCGAAGGGTTGATATCGGCGGCTTGCTTATACTGCTCGACGCCCTTCTGCCAGGCGATCCGGCCCTGCTCGAGGTAGCATTGGGCGAGCTCCGCCTGAAGGTCCACATACGCCGGGTTCTTCCTGATCTCCTGGGTCAGAAATTCGATGCGGTCCGTCACGGCTTTTTCCGAAGCCCACTCCGGGAACAGGATCAACTTCATATGGAAGCCCGCGAATTCCTGTCGGTGGTGCTCCTTTTTCGTTTCTCTGATGGACTTGAATGTGTGCAACGCCCGATTGAGATCACCGTCTTTCAGCGCCGCCAGACCTTCGTCAAGCGATTGCCCCTGATAGGCGGTGTTGATGAGTGACGCTTTGTAGAAGCAGTCGGTCATACGTGCGATCCGGTCCTGGGTCTGTTCCCGATCGGGGAACGCCTGGGCGTTGAGCAACTGAGCCAGCCCGAGATTGAAATAGGCATCGGCATAATACAGATTGATGCTGATCGCCTCCTCGAATTCCATGATCGCCTTATGACAGGCGCCATCGGCCAGAAAAGACTCGCCGAGATTATTATGGTAGTCTGCATATCGCGGGCGTTTCGCCACCGCAGCCTGCGCCGCAAGTATCGCCGTACGGACATTCCCGAGAGCCAGCTCGGTGAGAGCCAGTTGATTGAGCGCCTGGTGATGGTTGGGGTCGATCGACGTCGCAGCCCGAAACAGCTCGCGTGCTTCTTGATAGAACCCCTTATAATAAAACGCCGTGCCGAGGTGATGCATCGTCTCGGCCTCGCCGGACTCCAGAACCCGCCGGTACGACTGCAGAAGTGTTTCGATCTCTTTTTTCTTTTCTTCGTGCGACGCCTTCACCAGCGACAGCACTTCCTGCGGTCGGATGTCATCCGGATGGGGACAATTGGTGGTTTCAGTGAGGATGCCGTCCACGAAAATGGTCGTGGCCACGAGCCCCAGGTTGGCATCATTGGCCGTCTGGATCAGGTATTCTTTGTCCTTCTCGCGAAGTTTACTGCTCAGTCGATAGGTTTCCATACTGCCATTCACTCATCGGCATCCCCGAGGATTTCCACACATTCGAGGCGTTTGAATCCGCGCTGCTCCTCTCAGCGGACGTTGACGGTCGTGCCGCGGTCGTTTTGACCAAGTCGGTCTATCAACAGGATGACCGTGGTGGTCGTGGTGGCCAGGGTCGCCAGCGTCTGCACGTCGAGCCGCAGCCCCAAAAACCCACCACGTTTGGCCGGCACGATAAACGCGTCCTCTTTACGCATGGTATAGCGGGCAGGTTTCCCTGATTTTGAATACTTCTCCAGATCGTACTGAAACGATTGGCTATAGAAGTTGTTGTCCTTCGTCAATACTCTTACGCGCTTCAAATCGGCATCGGCGCGTTCGCCACCCGCTGCGGCGATGACTTCGGCAATATCCATATTCTGCTGGAACTCGATCGGACCGGGACGATTCACCGCTCCGTAGACGAATACGACACTACGGCGTTCCTGGCTCTGGGCGAGGTCAGGCGACGTCAGCCCTCCTGGCGTCCGCGGTATCTCGATCGTGTCCTGGCGGCGGATCTTCGGCAGTTTCCCGACCTGGCCGGACGCGATCGCAGCGCTGACATTCACGACCTCGACTTTGCCCGCATCCTCGCCTCCCCTGATGATGGCAACTCGTGACAGGTCTCCGGTCTCCGAAGCCCCACCGGCTTCGTTGATGATCGTCCACAAGTCAGGTATTTCTTCAAAGGTCCGCTTGCCGGGAGTGCGGGCCTGCCCGGTGACGAAAACGTAGTTGTGGTTATACTCAGTGACTCGCACAACAGCCTGCGAGATATTGGAATTAAGACGGGAGATCTGCCGCACGATGTCGTTTTGCAACTCGACTGTCGTCTTGCCAGCGGCATCGATCTGTCCAATGATATCGAGTGTGATCTTGCCGTCCTGCCCCACGCGAACGGTCTTGTTAAGGCGATTGTCCTGCCAAAACGTTACTTCCAGAGCATCTTCGGCGCCGATCTTGTATTCGGCGGCCCGCAGCGACATGCCCAGGCACAGGGCCGCCGCGGTCACCAACAACACCGAACGCGCAAACTCCATGTACCTCATACGTATCCTCGTTTTCGAAAGTCTCCTCAATCGGCCGTCCATGCCCACACATTGGGCACGGCAATATAGCCCGTTTCGCTTCATCCTGTAAAGCTTAAAACAGACGTGCACCCGGTGGTTCCAGTTACCTCTCGGTCTGGAGAGCCTGGCTATAAAGGACGCAGGCGTTCCGGCCCATGTCCTTCGCCCGTAACAGAGCCATGTCGGCCATGAAAATGAGCTTCTCCGTATCGGAAGCGTGGTCAGGAAAGGTCGCTCCCCCTTGCGAAATAGTGAAGTTCATTTCGAGGTCCGCTTCGGGAACGATGAATCGCGAACCTGCGATCTTAATCTGGAGGCGCTGCATGAACCGCTCGCAAGTGGCGCCATCGGCTTCCGGCATGATCACACAGAACTCGTCGCCACCGTACCGGGCGATAATGTCGATCGCGCGGATCGACGTGCGTAGTATCTGACCCATCCGCCTAAGTACGGTGTCACCCGCCTGATGGCCAAATCGGTCGTTTATCCCTTTCAAGTCGTCCATATCGAAGATTATCAGCGCCAGCGACCGGTGATACCTTCGGGCGCGGTCGATCTCCTCGGACAATCGCTTGCAGAAATAGCGTTGATTCGCCAGTCCGGTCAGGTTGTCGGTGTACGACAGCGCTTCGACCTGCTCGAACTGTTCCGCGTTGTCGTACAACTCCTGGGTGGGGTGCTGCAGTGCCGCCAGCAGTCGTCCCAATTCGGCCGCAGGGCGCTCGCCGCTCAGCGCCAACAAGCCGGATCGGCGGGGCGATAATGGAAATCGCGTGAGAAACTTGATACCGGCTTCACGCATTTGCCGCGGCCACGGCGAGCTTTCGTGATCGGATATCAGCGTATCGATTTCGGCCACCCCCTCCTGTCCAATCCGGCTCAGCAATTCGCTGAACCAGCGCCGTTCAGGTGCGGCCATCTTTGCAGGAAGGCCGCTCGATATCAGTTGCACCGCAGACTGATCATCCTTCGGCTCGTAGCAATACACCAGGCGGCTCAAGCCGAGTTCCTGCTGCACGGATTCCATGAGCCTGGGGACCAGACTCTCGGAATTGCGATGTCGCACCAGGCGGAGAATCGACGTAGACATGCGCTTGCTATCGGCGGTGGGCACGGCAGTGCGCTGCACCTCATCGGTCATCTTCTGGAGGAGCTTCTCGTAGCGGGTCTCGTGCCACTTGATGTGATACGCCGCCGACAACGACTGCGCCAGCCCGGCCACCAGCAACGCGAATGTCGGCGTGATAGTGCCGAGCGAGTTCTTGACGAAATACACTCCATACAGGTTGTCCCGCCAGAAAATCGGAAAGAAGGTGTCCAGTTCGTATTCCTTCAGACGACTGGCCAGCAGGTCGGGGAGCTCTGCGCTGAGCGATGTTACTGAACGAGGGGCGAAGCTGTCACGCACACGCTCGACTATGGCCGGCGAAAATCGCATGCGGAAGTCGATCCGATTAAACCTCCGGATGCCGTGATAGTAGTTCAATTCAAGGAATCCGCGCTGCTTGCGAAGGAAGACTATGCGTTCGCATGCAAAGGTGGATTTCAGGAGTTCCGATACTTTGCCGGCAACCACCTGGATCGTACCTTCAACGCTGTTGGTACGCAAAAAATCGATGAATTGGGCGACATCCATCCGTTCGATAGCGGACTGTCGCTGTTTCTCGGCGCGGATTCGGGTGAAAAGCAGAAACGACAGCACCACCACCAGGATGCCCAGTAGGATGATAAGGGCCAATTGGGTGTCGAGTGCCAAGTCCATCAGAGTGATCACTCTCCGACTCTACAAGTAATATACCGGCTCGGTGCACGCTGTCAATCTAAAATTCGACAAGGACTTACACCCGGCGACGGGCATAGCGAAAACGGGAACGTTTGAGCAGCAACTTGTGCCGTCGCAAGACGCCAAAGATGCGCCACCAGCTCACCAGTGGCGCATTCGGCGCCCGATTCAGCTCACGACGAAGGTCGGCGATTGTGGCAAAGGGATCCTGCCGGACTAAGCGAAGAACGCGAGTATCCAGATCGGATGTGGCCGGTTCGGCCATATCGTCGAAAAAGGAGACGCTCGCCTCATGGTGCGGCAAGCTCGCCTGACTGAGCGTCTCAATAACGGTCAGCCGAGTTACTTCCCGGCTTTTTTTTTTGGTTCTTCGTGGGGAGCAGTGAAATCAAACGTCGTGCGCGCCTCATCCATGCTTGGGTAAGCATGCAGGACATTGTCGAATTCGAGCAGCTCGTATATCTCCCGCACGTTGGGGATCATACCTGCCAGCTTGATGTCACCGCCGCGAGACCGTACGTCCTTGATGTGTGAAATGAATATCCCCCATCCGGCCGAGGAGATATAGTCAACACCCGCCAGATCGAGAATGAGGCGATAGCGCCCCCGCTTGAGGAGCGAGTCTATGACTTCCTCAAGTTCCCCTGCCGTCAGCGTGTCGATGACGCCATCTACTCTGATCTCTGAGACAGCTCGTTCCGGTCCGCTCTCCGACAACGAAATGCTGATAGACTCCATCGCCCGCTATTCGCTTTCCGCCCGTAATTTCACCCGCCCAATCAACCACAACCCTGCCATGGCCGCAAGCAAAATCGTGTGGTGCAGGCTCGTGGATCAGGAGTGAGCAATGGAGGGGTAATGAGTCACTGGTCAGTCCGACTGGCGGACAGCCTGAGCCATAATGAACGTGATGTCATCGGCCTGTTTGACGAATCCGGAAAAGGAATCGAGCTCGTTCACCAGTTCCGCCGACAGCCACCCAAGGCTGGGCGGGTGCCCGTTGCGCAAGTGATCGGCCATGAAACGTGCCAGGCGGTCGAAGCCGTATTGATGATGTTCGTTGTCGGTGGCTTCGGTGACACCATCAGTGTAGATGAAGAACAGGTCGCCAGGTGCGAGATCAAGTGACAACTCTTCGAGTCCCTCGGAGAACCCCTTGCCCAAAGTAACATCAACGCCCAACGGCATGCCACCCGGATTGACCCGGATCAGTTCGCGGCTGGAAGCACGATAAAAAAGCATCGGCGTATGCCCCGCGGAGACAACATGGATGCGCCGGTGGCGGGCATCGTACAACACCATTAGGACCGTGATGAACATTCCAGGCGGGACGTTTTTCACGAGGTAATCATTGACCGACAGCATTGTCTGGCGGACCGACACGGCGTTTTTGGCCTGGATCTGAATGACCGTGCGGAGCATTGACATGACTAGCGAAGCCGGCACCCCTTTCCCGGAAACGTCTGCGACCACCAGACAGTATCGATCCTCGCCGATGGCGAACACGTCGTACAGGTCTCCGCCCACCATTGAGGCGGCGCGATAAAACGTCTCGATCTCCATGCCGGGGAGCTGTGGCAACTGCTGCGGGAGAAGTGTCTTCTGGATCTGTGAGGCGACCTCGATCTCTTTGGCCATCTTCTCCCGTTCGATAACATTGCGACGGTCCCGGCTCAGCCGGGTCATCATGTCGTTCAGAGCGCGACTGATCTCGAAGAACTCGTCGGCTCCCTCCAACGGCAGTTCGGTTTCAAGATCACCCGATGAGAACCGGCGCACGCGCTCGGTGATTTTGGCGATCGGCTTGACGAAGTAGTTAGAAAGCAGGTATATCCCGCAAATACCGATAAAGAGCAGCCCGGCGGTCACCACCAGCGTTTTGCGCCTGGCATCGGCAAGCAAGGTGTGCATCTGTTGTGACGAGTACGTGACATGAACGAGACCGAGCGTCCGTTCACCCGTCTTGATCGGCAGCGCGACATAGTTCATGCCCGCCCCGCCTGATTCGAAACGGACCGGTTCCCCGATCGCATCGGACGCCACTTCCGCCGGTACCCGATACGGTTTGCGGATATTGCGGATGTCCTCGGAATGCGCCATGATGAGTCCGGCGTTGTCCGTGAGGACGACCTGCCGGAGCATGGGGTTGGACCGTACGTAACTGACGATCAATTCGTCGAACTCGACATCGCTCCGCCGATTCAGAATGTACCCGGCCGCCTGATCCGCGATGGTTTTGCCGAGCGCCTCGACCGTCTGATCGAGATGAGCATACACTTCCCGGGTGGTGCGGCTGTCGACATAGTAAAAGGCCCCGGCCACGATCAGGCTGACGATGAAGAAGGTCCAGAACGAGAACTTGACCCGAAGCGTGAACAGGCGCCGGAGAAGCGGCGGCGCCGACGTAAACGGCTTCTCGATCCGTTTGATCATGCGCAGCTCGTTGTAGCCGCCCGATGAGATATACTCCACGGAATCCATGATCTTCTGGATCATGTAAAAGCCGAGCCCGCCTTTGCGCCCGGACTCGACCAGCTTGGCGAGGTCGACCCGCCCGCCTCCCTGCGGTTCAAACGATCGGCCGGAATCTATCAGCGAAAACGCGATGAGCCGTTTGTAAATGACGATCCGAAAACGCAGCAGCCCCTTTTCGTACAGGTAGGCGTGGCGAATGATATTGGTCGCCCCTTCCTCGAGTGCGAGCAGGACTGATGCCGTATCCTTCTGCGGCATGTTGGCCGCTGTGCAGCTTTCTTTCGCCAGCCGGCGTATCCCCTCCAGATATCTCTCTTCAGCTGGGAATTCGGCGTCGATCTCTTTGATGGGGCGGTTGAACATACCGGTGAAGGTATCCGAGATTGCCTCAGCTATCGACTAAAAACCGGCCGTATCGATCTTTTAGTCGGGTTTCTCTGCTTTCAAGCGGAGTCTGGCTTGTTCGAGGTTATCCCTGGCGTTGGCGTTGTCAGGATACGCTTCGAGCACCTTCTCCCACGCCTCGATTGCCTGTTCGTAGTCTCTGTTGCGCATGTGGCGCAAACCATCGAGGTAGAGCGGCCATATCTGTTTGTCGCGCTGGAGATCCTCGAGCGTCGAGGCCTGCCGGGGCTGAGTCGTGAGTTTGTGCATGTACTCCAAAGCCAGCGGCTCTTCGGGATTAGCCTTGAGCACCGCCTGGAACTGCCTCGTAGCATCATTGAAGCGTCCCTTGTTGTACAGGGCGATTCCCAGGTTGAGCTGCTGGGCAACGTCGAGGCTCGAAAGCGCTTTGGCGCGGGCCTGACGCACCTCAGCATTGGTGGAATCAAGCTCAAGCACGCGAGAGTAGGCGGTGATGGCATCGAGGGTCCTTCCCTGCTCGGATGCTGTCCGCGCCGACTGCAGTGTACGCTCGATTTCGTCGCTCCGTGCGGCTTGAATCTGCTCCTGAAGGACACTTGCCTCGGCGTTGTTGGGATCGATGTCGAATATCAAGGCCAGCAGGTCGCTGGCCGCGGAATAGTATTTCTTGTCATAAAATGCTTTGGCCTGATCGAAATAAGCGGCGATCGATCTCTCCATTTCCGACCGCGCCTGCTGGATCCGCTGCTCTTCCTCGCGCTGCACCCGGAGAGCATTGTCGACCGCGGCCACCGTACCGATCACTTCCTGGTTGTTTTCGTCGAACGCCAGAGCGCGCTGAAAATTGGCCAGCGCCGAATCGAGCCGGAACTGGCGGTAGAATTCATCCCCTTTTCTCTTATAAAACTCAAACTGTCGTTTCCGCTCGTCCTCAAGCAGTCGCGTGCCGCGCTGCGCCTCTTCGGCCGCCCGCCGGGCCTCCTGCTGAGTCATGGACTCCCCGATCAAGAAGGAGAGAGTGAAACGGTGGCTGTCCTGCAGGTACTTGATCAGCTTGTAGGCGTAATCGATTTTCACATGCCCTTTGGCCAATCCGGCGCCGAAGGAGAGATTGTCCCTGTCGTAGCCACAGCGCAACGCATAGTTCTCGTAGAATAGTAACTCACCACCGGCGTGTATTTTGGTCGAGCGATGTTCAACCATTTCCAGATCACAAGTCGCCGTCAATTTCATGGTCCTCGACAGCCCCACGGAGTGCAGCGAGGCGCCGCCCACAACCGATAGCGGCACATCTTCAGTCGCCGAATCCAGCATAAGGCGTGGCGGGACCAGATCGTGCATGGCAAGCCCAAACGAGAGGTGATGATGCGGTGCGATCTTGAAACCAAGATCGCCGCCGATGCCGTAGTCGGAAAACTCACCCAACGACTGATTGACTATTTTCAGGCTCAAACCGACCGAGATGTTCTGTTCGAGCCGGCGACCGTACGACAGCAGGAACTGCCAGGTGGCATAGTCGAAACGGCCCAGATCGACATAGTTCCGACGGCGAATCAGATCTCCGGTCCCCGCCCGCATGAAGCCAACGCCGAATCCGGTCCGCTGCGTGACCGGGTAGACCCAGGAGACGGCATCGAAAATGGTCCCCTCAAAAAGTGTCGCATGCATGAGAGAAACCTGCTGGAAATCGACATCCGGCAATGCCGATGGATTGTAGTAGACAGCCGAGGCGTCGTTGGCCAGCGACGTATAGCCGCCTCCCATTCCAAGCGCCCGCGAGCCGACGCCAAGCGAGAAAATGCTCTCACGTCCGGCATCATCAGCCATCGCGACAACCGGGACAGCAGAAAGGGCGCACAGCATCAGTAGCCGGTAGCAGTGATTCATTTGACTACCGCCAGTTTAAGCCTGCTTTCGACGCCGCTTCGAAGCGCCGTCAACGAGACGATATAGACACCGTTCAACACCGCATGTCCGCTTCCATTTCGACCATCCCATTCAATGACGTGCGTGCCCACACCTGAAGCGCCATTTCCTTCGGGAATGGTGATCTCATATACCTGTTCCCCCTGGAGACTGAAAACGCGTAGCAAGACACCGGTCGGATCGGTGAGCACATAGCTGAATCGCGCCGGGCCTTCCCGCGGACGGTACGGGTTGTCCTGGACAACGAATGAACTGGCAAAGTCCGCCACAGCCGTTGCAAACTGTGCACTTACCAGATCGGGGCCACCGGCAGCTCCCACCACTTTCACCGCGCTGTCCGCACGCGGCCCCTCGACAAAGCGTATGTCCACCGCTCCGGTATCGAGACGCAGACCGAACCCCCTTGGCGCGAGGGCCAGAATGAACGCGCGCAGATCGAGGGTTGATGTTTGTTGTTCTGGAATAATGAAGTCGGTGAACGTGAACGTGAGCAGACTATCTTGTGCCGAAGCTGAGGCCACCTTGGTGCCATTGGCGAACAAACCGGACAGCGTAGGGTTTACGATCTGTCCGACTTCGACCGGACGCCCCTCGATATCGCTCATGCGAAAGGTAAGCTCATGCACGCGCACCGCCGTGGCCGACGATTGTCCCCGGTTGGCCAGATGCAATCTGAGCAGGCGCGTCTCGGCACCTACTATGACGGTTCCCGGCGCTTGGTCCGAGACGGTCAACAGGAGGTCCCCCTGGGTACTGACCACCATCACCGGCAAATTAAACACTGGACCCTGAAGAGGCGCGGGCTGCAATGTATTCGAATCAAGCGGCTGCTCGATTACGGTGAAATTGATGGTGGTGGATAGATCCTGAAACGGCGCGTGAAAAATGAAACCAACCGGCTGACGTGCGTCAATCGAGCCTTCCAGCGAATCCGGGGACCCGAGGTCTGCGCCTCCGGTGGTGAGTCGGTACCGCCCCGGGCTGATACCGGAACGGCCAAAATTGGACAGCGTCACCGTAAGAGAAAAGGTCTCGCCATACGTGAAATACCCGGCGCTGCCGCCGACCACCGTATAGGTCAGCGCCAGCGAAGCTGGTCGCTCGACCGTCATCAACGCCACGTTGTCGACCGGGGGCAGTTGGCTGACATCAGGAGAGACTATATCGACACGGAATATTTCCGCCGGATCCTCGGTTTGGGCTGCAGTCACCGAGAACAACAGTTCCACCGTGTCATTGGCCGGGACGGAGGGAACTGTCAATAGCGGCGTGAAAGTCGAGGCGCCGGTCGTGGCAAGCCGAAGGTCAACGCTGTCCGAGGGAGCGGCAGTCAGGTTGGCGAGCAGGCAACTGATCTGAAAATGCTGCCCCGTGTTTACTTTGGGGACGTTCGGAGCCAGGGACGAGACCTGGAGAATCTGCACGACCGGTAGTTCACCGACCGGCACCAACTGATTGTTGAAGGTCGTGAGGAAATTGAGATAGCTCGGCGACGCCGACCGGCGATAGTTGAACGTCAGAAGTACGGCTAGGTTCTGGCCCAACAGCGATGGCGGGATAAACACCGGCGCTGTCTGCACATGGTTCACTCCGGCCACCAACTGGGTGAAGGCGGCGCTCATGCTGACCGACGAACTGAATCCGCTGGTTGTCAGCGTGAACACGGATGATCCGGGCTGGATCTCGACCGGTACCGTTCCGGAGAAGACAAGGTCGAAACTGAATACGGCTTCAGCACCTGCGGCCACCTGAGACGGTGCCAGGGTGCCGGTTACGTAGGCCAGAGGGTTACGGCGCAACAGAAATAGCGAGTCCTGCAAAATGGTGGTCACTGACAGAACGCTGCCGCCGGAAAGAACCCGATGGCTCAGGCGGATAGCGTAGGACTGCGAGACGAGCGCCAGCGCGGAATCTATGCGACCGACCAGAGCACCGTACGCAATGACACCGTTGTTGAACGATGACGCCGATGCAGGTCCTTGACGGATGGTCGCCACCGGGAGCGTAGTTGCAGGATCAACGAGTTCCACTATCGTTGAGCTGCTGTCGATTGGCCCGTCGAAATTCGGCGCGGCAATGTCGTAGGACAGCGGGAAATCGACCCCGGCATACACGGAATCCGGTTGGAACGTACCGGCCACTGGGGCAAGGGTGACCGATGTCAGGATTGTGACCGGCAATAACTTTTCGTCGATTGTGGTCTCGGAGGCGCCATTGACCGGGAACACTGCTTCCGCCTGCAAGACCAATGTGTCGGGGCCGGGCGTGAGTCCGGCAGTGGGCAAGGTGACGGTTATGGTATCCAGTTCACCCAAAGACGCAGGTGTGAATTGCGCCGTGGACTGGGTAGCGGAAGAACGGAAAGAAGCTCGGATCGTGGCCGGAGAGTTCGGTATCAGGTTCCCCTTGTTCTGGACTACCACACGAACGCTGGTCGGATTACCGGTGAAAATTTGACTAATTGGCGCACCAACATGATCGAGTCCGGCGAGAATATCATAGCCGCTAACGGTCACTGTCACGCTCGACGAACGAATCGTACCGTTCGTGGCATAAATGGCGACCTGCCCTGTCCTTCCCCAAAACCTGACGGAAGCAGGCAGAAAATCAATGATGCCGCTGTCAATAAGTGCGGGATTACTGAGTGTGTCGGGATCTAATTGTCCTCGGTCCGGCACCAGCCAGATCGGCTGGGCGGCAAGGTCGTAATCTGTTTGGAGGTTGTTGGCAGAATCGAGGAGGATTATTTCGGCGCCGGTCCGAAACGGTGCGCCTACGATTTGATTCGGCGAGATGTTGAGGATGATCTTCGCCAACTCACCGGCAGCCGGCGTGGCAGTTACTCCAGCCTCAACCGAATCAATCCCAAACGGGCTGTTTGCGCCCAACCAAAGGAATCCGACAAGGGCAGCTACAACAGTCTTCACTTAATTCCATTCAAACCTGCGGTGCATTCTCGTTGTGCAAGTGTTATACAAACAGCAAAGCTTGTGCCTTTGCAGAACTTGCACAGTGAGGTTTTTCGGCCCTTTGGAAATTGAACCTCACCTACTGCCAACTACTATTTATCATTATGAATGACAATACGTTAGACGGACAGAAACGGCCATTTCGTGAAGGACCTGCGGATAAACGGTCCGAAGTCCTGGCGCTGGAAGTTCCCCCATATCCTGACGTGCACGAGCTTGCACATTTTCAGGAACTGATTGCAGCTCGTTGAGTTCTATCCGCGTACGCCGTGTGTGAGATTTTCGGCAGCGGTAACCGTATTGGCCATGAGCATGGCGATAGTCATCGGTCCTACGCCACCTGGGACCGGCGTTATGTAGGAGGCCTTTGCTACGCAGGTACCAAAATCCACATCGCCGACCAGACGGTACCCTTTGGCCGAGGTCGCATCGTCGACCCGGTTGACACCCACATCGATCACCACTGCTCCTGGTTTGATCATGTCACCGGTAATTGTCCGCGGTTTTCCGATCGCAGCGATCAGAATGTCGGCGCGACGAGTAATGCCCGGGAGATCCCTGGAATGCGAGTGAGCGATGGTGACCGTCGCATTGGCCATCTTCCCTTTCTGCATCAAGAGCGCGGCCACCGGTTTACCGACGATATTCGAGCGGCCCACGACCACTACTTCACGACCGGATGGATCGATCTGATAATGTTCGAGCAACTTGATGATGCCGTGCGGCGTGCACGGCAAAAGCGTTCCACGACCGAGCAGCATCAGCCCAACGTTATACGGGTGGAAACCATCGACGTCCTTGGACGGATCTACGGCTAACGTTACAGTCAGTTCATCGAGGTGACCGGGCAGCGGTGACTGAACGAGAATGCCGTGGATCTCGGGACGGGCGTTCAGTTGCTTCACAATCCCGAAAAGCTCCTCCGGTGTCAGCGTCGCCGGCCGCCGGATCACTTCGGAATAGAGTCCTAGTTCCTGACATGCCTTGGCTTTGGCGTTGACATAAGTTTTGGAGGCAGGGTTGTCGCCCACCAGCACGGCAGCCAGGCCCGGCGTCACGCCGGACGCGGCAAGTGCCGCGATTCGCCCGTTCAGCTTTTTGCGGATTATATCGGCTACCAGCTTCCCGTCGATTATGACGCCGTCCACAGGTACACCCGACTCAATCTTCCACCTGAATGGCGTTGGCACCGACCTTGGCAATATCGAAAGCTACCATGAAGCGTTCAATATGCGTGGCTCTGCCTGACTCCGGCTCCACCTTAACGATCACGCCGGACAGCTTGACGTCCCCACTTGCAGTGGTGAACCGCTTGGGCATGCCGGTCAGAAACCGTCCCAGCGACGGTCCCTTTTCCATGCCGATGATAGAATCGTGCGGGCCGGTCATGCCGGCATCGGTAAGGTACGCGGTTCCCTTTTCGGAGATCTGCTCGTCGGCCGTCTGCACGTGTGTATGAGTTCCAATCACGGCTGACACGCGACCATCAAGATAATACGCCATCGCTTGCTTCTCAGACGTGGCCTCAGCGTGAAAATCAACGAAAATGATATTCGTGCTGTTGGTCAACTGGGCAACCTCGCGCCGGGCGACCCGAAACGGGCAATCGGTGTCGCTCATGTAGGTCCGGCCCATCAGATTCACGACGCCGACCTTGAATTCACCGCACGTGTCGAGATAGACGCCGGCACCGGGCACGCCGTATGGATAATTGGCCGGACGCAACAGTTTTGGGCGGGCCTCCAGATATTCGATAATGTCCACCCGGTCCCAGATGTGGTTGCCTGAGGTCTGTAGGTCAACGCCGTAGCTGAAGATTTTGCGAGACATCTCGGGTGTTACGCCAAACCCGCCGGCGGCGTTCTCGACATTGGCTATGACATAATTCGCAGCATACTGTTCTTTGAGCGATTTGCACAGATGAGCGACTGCCTGCCGACCCGGGCGACCGCAAATATCGGCGATGAACATAATGGTGAACTCGGACATGAGGAAACTTTCTAAGGCGGACTCGCGCGTACCGGGTCATCGCCGCCTGAATTGACCGGCACTATTCTCGAAAAAAACGCGTCGTGCGGAGTGTACGAAAACTCCCCACGACGCGCAACGGCAATCTTGGACGCTCGGCGACTCTATTTGGCGAACTCGGTGGCGCGAGTCTCACGTATCACCGTCACTTTGATCTGTCCGGGATACTGCATCTCCGTTTCGATCTTGGCGGCGATGTCGCTCGCCAGCACGGCGCTGGCGAGGTCATCGATCACGTCGTGCTCTACGATCACGCGGACCTCACGTCCGGCCTGGATGGCGTACGCCTTGGACACACCCTTGAAACTGTCCGCCAACTCCTCAAGCTGCTGCAGACGCTTGACGTAGGCCTCGAGCGGTTCGCGACGAGCGCCAGGACGGGCTCCGGAAATGGCGTCGGCCGCCTGGACCAGCACCGGATACGGGCTCAACATCGGCACGTCACCGTGGTGCGATTCGATGGCGTTGATCACGTACTCCGATTCCTTATATCGCCGAATGAAGTCGGCGCCGATCTGAGTGTGCGTCCCCTCCGTCTCGCGGTCGATGGCCTTGCCGACATCGTGCAGCAAGCCGCACCGTTTGGCCATTACCGCATCGAGTTCCAATTCAGCCGCCATGAGGCCGCACAGCATGGCCACTTCCTTGGAGTGAGCGAGGACATTCTGTCCGTACGAGGTCCGGTAATTCAGTTTTCCAAGCTGCTTGATAACGTCAAGGTGCAGACCGTGGATGCCGAGTTCAAAACAGGCTTGCTCCCCGGCCTCCCGCACGATCACATCCATTTCCCGCTTGGTCTTGTCGACCACTTCTTCGATACGGGTGGGATGAATGCGGCCGTCAGAAATGAGCTTTTCGAGTGACATGCGCGCGATCTCGCGGCGAACCGGGTCGTATCCGGATAGAATGACCGCCTCCGGTGTGTCATCGACGATAACATCTATGCCGGTGCAGGTTTCAAACGCCCTGATATTGCGACCTTCGCGCCCGATGATGCGCCCTTTCATCTCGTCGTTGGGCAGGTTCACCACCGAAACGGTCGACTCGACCGTGTGGTCGGCGGCGCAGCGATAAATCGACGACAGGATGATCTCCTTGGCCTCTTTTTCGGCGTTCTGCTCGGCCTGCTCGCGGATCTCCTTGATGTACGCCGCGGCCTCCATTTTGGCCTCGCTGACCATGTTCTCCATGAGCTGACGCTTGGCTTCTTCGGGGGTCATCTGGGCGATCTTCTGGAGTTTCTCATTCTGCGTGGAAATCATGCCGTCGAGCTCGGTCTCGCGGAGTGTGATCCCTTTCTCGCGAGCCTGCATTGCCTTCTCGCGGCCAACCAGGTCTCGCTCACGCGACTCGACAAAATCGAATTTCTTCTGGAGGGTGCCGTCCTTCTCGTCCAGCCGCTTTTCCAGCTTTTCGAGTTCGCGCCGCTTCTCCTCCATCTCCTTTTCGAACGTGCTCTTTATCTTCAGCCACTCTTCTCGTGCCTCGAGAGCGGCCTCCTTTTTCTTCATCTGGGCTTCTTTTTCCGCCTCCGCCCGGATGCGCTTGGCCTCAACGCGAGCGTTCGCAACACTGCGTTCGCCCACGCGATGCGCCAGCACCCAGGCGACGACGAAAGCTGCTCCACCGACGAGCAGCGCCACCACCAGCGTTATGACGAGATTGTTCACGATGTCCTCCCACCCGGGCAGTTGATCCGCCGGGTGAATCTATAATTCAAACTGGAAGGATAGGAAGGGAGCGGACGGGGTATGTCAGCCCAGATTCAATGGTTCATGCGTCAGCGCCTTGTCCAGACGCGTCAGCAGGCCGTCGATCTCGGTGTTCCGGCTATCCGTGACGGACCGCAACTGCTCGATTGTCTCATCGAGCTCCGATGCGATCGTCAATGCCGTCAATATGGCGACTTTGTCCCGGGCCTTCGATCGGCTGATCCGGGCAACCTCTCTCATCTTGGCGTCAACGTACTCGGCAACCTTGTATATGTGCGCCGGGTCGCTCACACCAGTGATAGGGTACTCTTCACCAAATATCTTTACGATAACCTTGTTTTCCACACACGAGTCAGACATAGGGCCTTTCGCTACCACACCACGGGATGTTCCTGTCCTATCCGACTATCTTACAAAATCTTATACCAATTTGGTCGTCTTATGTCAACAAAAAACTTACCGGCTGATCTGCTCCAGTTCCTGAAGATGCGAGACGAGTATTTGCAGCCGGTCCTTGATCGCCTGGGAGTGGTCATTCTGATTTACGCGGAGTCGGTTCACTTCGCCCTGCACCCGGGATAACTCATTTCGGAGCTCCAGGTTCTCCGCTTTGGCGGTGCTGTTTTCGGTGCGCAGCTTCTCGACCAGCTGGACGAGCTGGTCAACTTTTTCTTCCAGCGCCTGCAGCTTGTCAGCCATGCTTACCTTTCCCGAATCTCAGCGTTGAACTTCTTTTTCAGCTCGGCGACGATCTTCTGTTGGACGACGTCCACCTCGTCACCGGCGAGACTTCGTTCGCGGGAGCGATATGTGATCGCTATCCCCACCGACTTTTTCCCCGCCCCGATCTGTTGGCCGGTGTAGAGATCGAACATATCGACGGACTCGGCAATCTCACCGGCCATAGTTCGAACCAGGTTGAGGATCTGGCCTACCGGCACCTGCTCATCCACGATCACGGCAAGGTCGCGCGGAGCCGACGGGTACGCCGGAAGCGGCACGAACTGGCGTCGCTCGTGACTCAAATCCATCATAGCGGCAAGATTGAATTCAGCATAATACACCGTTTGCTTTATGTCAAATCGCTTGAGCGTTTCAGCGGAGATAAATCCGAGACTGCCGATCGTCGTGCTGCCAAGGGACGCTTTGAAGGACGCCGAACTCTCCAGGAACGGAACGGCAGTCAGCGCGAAGGTCATCTCCGGCCAGCCGTAATGACGCCCTATCGACGCAATCGCGCCTTGAAGATCGGCGAACTCGGCCGGGCGCGACTTGACTTTCCAGTTGCCGGGAATGTTACCGGTGGCGAGCAAAGACAAGCGGTCCTCCTCGACCCATTCCCCTTTGTCGTTGGGGGGCCAGTAGACAGCTCCAATCTCAAACAGCCGAATATCGGTAAGTCTATGGGCGATATTGTGCGATGCCGCGGTCAACGCCGTCTGGACAAGCGTGTTCCGCATGATGTCGAGTTCATCGGACACCGGGTTGACGAGCCGAACTTTCGGAAGCTCCGGATAGAGCTGTTCCGCAATCCGGCTGTCCGCCAAACCATGCCCCAGAATCTCGTCGAACCCGGCGGCAGTGAGAATGTGCCGCAAATCCGTTTCGAAGCGGTCACGCTCATGGATTGGCGTATAAAGGGGACCATTTGTTGAAACGGCGTCAGGGATGTTGGCCCAACCGATTATCCGCGCCACCTCCTCAATAAGGTCAATTTCATTTGCGATATCGGAGCGAAACGTGGGAATCGTCACCTGAAGCTGGTTCCCTTCGGCAACGGGAAGACCCAGGGCATTCAGAATACCCGCGATCTTGTCGGTCGAGATGTCCGTACCGAGTGAGGCCCGGCATCGTTCCGGTCTGAGACCGATGCACTTCGGCCGCCGCGGCTCCGGGTAGGAATCCACCATACCGGTGAGCACCTCGCCGCCACAAAGCTCTTGAAACAGGAAAGCTGCCCGGTCCATGGCATACGGGATGCCGTTCGGATCAACGCCCCGCTCGAAACGATAGGAGGACTCGGTATTGAGACCAAGCTCGCGGCGCCCCTTGCGGATTACAACAGGGTCAAAATAGGCGGCCTCAAGGAGAATCGTGGAAGTTGTGTCCTGGACTCCCGACCTGAGGCCGCCCATCACCCCTGCTGCGGCTACACCCTCCACGCCATTCGTGATCAGGAGGACATGAGAACTCAGTGTGTGGGGTTGCTCGTCGAGCGTGACAAACTTCTCGCCTTCGCGGGCCCGCCGCACGACTACAGTGTTCGAACCGAAGAGCTCCAGATCGAACGCATGGAGCGGATTGCCGGATTCGAGCATGACCAGATTCGTAATATCGACCACGTTGTTTATAGGCCGGATACCGGCCAACATGAGCTTCTTTTTCAACCACCATGGGGATGGACCGATCCTGACATTTCGTATGATCCGGGCCGCGTATCGGGGGCAACCTTTTGGGTCCTCGATCTTCACACTGACAAATTCATTGGTGCCGGTTTTGGATTCGCGCAGAGCGATTGTCGGCAACTTGAGTGATACCCCACCCAGGGCAGCCAGGTCGCGCGCGATGCCGATAGCCGAAAGGAGGTCGCCGCGATTCGGCGTGACCTCAAATCCCATGATGTAGTCATCGAGATCCAAATGCTCGATCAAGGGTTTGCCGACGGGGGCATCATTGTCGAGCACCATGATCCCCGAGTGATCGGCCGAGAGGCCAAGTTCCTTTTCAGAACAGATCATGCCCGAGGATTCGACGCCGCGGATCGTTACCTTCTTGATCTCCATATCGCCGGCGAGTCGGGCACCAACGTGGGCAAGCGGCACCTTCTGGCCGACTGCGACATTGGGCGCCCCGCAGATCACCTGTAGTCGCTCGCGACCGGTGTCGACCGTCGCTTTCTGAATCTTGGAAGCACCCGGCACCGACTCCAGCGCTGTCACTTGGCCAACTATGACATTTTTTAGATAAGCGCCTGCTGGCTCAATCGACTCGCAGGCGCAGCCGGATAGGGTGAGCCGCTCAGCCATTTCCGGTGCGGACCAATTAAGCCCGGTCAGTTCTTTCAGCCAAAGGTACGAGAGCTGCATGTTTACACGAATTGCCTGAGGAACCGAAGATTGTTATTGAAGAACAGTCGAATGTCGTTAATGCGATATTTCAGGATCGCCGGGCGTTCCACTCCCATGCCAAACGCGAAGCCCGAGTAGATCTCGGGATCGTGTCCCGCCATGCGAAGCACGTTGGGGTGGATCATCCCGCTGCCAAGGATCTCCAGCCAGCCGGCGAACTTGCAAAGCTGGCACCCCTTGCCATGACAAAGGAAGCAGGAGATGTCGACCTCCGCTGAGGGCTCCGTGAACGGAAAGAACGACGGGCGGAACCTGAGCTTGACATCAGCACCGAAAAACGCCTTGCAGAAGGCATTCAGCGTCCCCTTGAGGTCCGCTACCGATACACCCTTGTCCACCAGGAAGCCATCGACCTGATGAAAGGAAATGTGCGATCGGGTGGAGACATCTTCGTGTCGGAACGTGCGCCCCGGCATGAGGATCTTCATGGGAGGCGTGCGTCGTTCAAGCTCCCTGGCCTGGACCGGCGTGGTGTGGGTGCGGAGCAGACGTCCCCCCTCGACGAAAAATGTATCGTGCTCATCGCGGGCCGGATGGTCCGGCGCGAAGTTGAGCGCTTCAAAATTGTAGTAGTCGGTTTCGATATGCGGGCCGCGAGCGATCTCGAAGCCCATACCGTGGAAAATGTCGCAGATCTCCCCCATCACCTGATTGATGATATGTACGGCGCCGATGTATTGGCCAATGCCGGGGAGCGTGGGGTCAACTGATGGGCCAGCCGCTATCGCAAGTCTGGACGTAGTCTCTTCGATCGATTGTTCGAGCAGGGTGCGGACCCGGTTGGCTTCGGCGCCGACTGCTTTGCGCTCATCGATCGGCAACGAACCGAGCGCTTTGAGCACGGCGGTCAACTGCCCCTTTTTGCCGAGATACTGGACCGAGAGCTCCCGTAACGAATCGAGCGAACCGGCCTGTCCGATTCGCTCGAGAGCTTCCCGTTCGATCGCTCGTATGTCGTCAACCAGCGCCATACCGCGTTCAGCCGTCTACTTGCCCGAGGCGATATTGGCGAGGCTGGTGAACGTGGCCATATCACGGACGGCAATATCGGCGAGGGCTTTGCGATCCAGTTCCACCCCGGCCTTCTTGAGGCCGTGCATCAGGCTGGAATAATTGAGACCGCACAGCTTGGCGGCGGCCGAGATTCGCGCGATCCAGAGAACGCGAAATTCCCGCTTTTTGGCGCGACGGTCGCGGTAGGAATACCGCAGACCGCGGCGGACGGTCTCGAGGGCAGTCCGGTACAGACGGCTCCGCCCGCTGAAATTGCCGCGGGCTTTTTTCAGGACCTTGTTGTGGCGGCGCTTGGCCGCAACGTTGTTTTTGGCGCGAGGCATCTCTTCTGTATCTCCACTTTCTGTTTATTGTCGTGCTCAGTCGTTCGGCAGCATCCGCTTGACCCGTTTCAGGTCCGAATCGGACACCAGCGCCCCTTTGCGCAGATGGCGAATCCGCTTCGTGGACATCTTGGTCAGGATGTGCGTTTTGAAGGCGCGTTTGCGCTTGAACTTTCCGGTGGCGGTCTTCTTGAACCGCTTCGCCGCGCTGCGGCGTGTTTTGATCTTCGGCATACGATTTCCTTTATTCTCAGTTCTTCTTGCCTACGTTTGCGACAGAGTCTCGTCACCACTCTCTATTTCGATTTCGTCGACCAGCTGCTCCGGCGCGGCGGCCTCTTTCTTCTGGACCGCCTTGGATGCCTGTACCTTGCGAATGACTTCCGGCCTGGGACTGAGCACCATGCTCATGTTGTTCCCTTCCTGCTTCGGCGGCAGGTCCACCAGCGCGATATCGGCCAGGTCGGTGGTCACACGGTCGAGAATCTTGCGGCCGAATTCGGTGTGGGCCATCTCGCGTCCCCGAAAGAACACGAACACCTTCACCTTGCTCCCGGAGAGGAGGAATTCGCGTACATGCTTGGTCTTGAACAGATAGTCGTGCTCATCGATCTTGGGTCGGTACCGCATTTCCTTCAATTGGAAGGTGTGCTGTTTCTTCTTGGCCTGCTTGTCCTTCTTGGACAATTCGTACTTGTACTTTCCGAAGTCAAGGATGCGGCACACCGGCGGGCGGCTGTTCGGGGCCACCTCCACCAGATCCAGACCCAATTCCCTTGCCCGGTCCAGGGCCTCGCGAGTCGGCACGATGCCGATCTGCTCACCGGCCGGACCAATCAGTCGCACCGGCGACACGCGGATACGATCGTTGACACGTATGTCCTTAGTGGTGATACACTCCTCCTGTAACTACAGCGTCTTTCCTACGAGAGTCCTTTACCCGTAATTTCCTGTTTCAACATGCCGACAACCTCGCCAAGCGATTTCACTCCGAGGTCGCCGATACCATGCTTGCGCAACGCTATCGAACCGTTCTTCGACTCCCGTTCCCCGACAATAAACATGTAAGGGACCTTGGACATCTCGGCATCTCGTATCTTGGCGCCGATCTTCTCGGAACGGTCGTCAACAGCAGCCCGTATATCATCTTTCTTCAGAGCCTCAACCACACCACGAGCATACTCGTTGAAGCCGTCGGTGATCGGCAGCACTTTCACCTGCACCGGCGCCAGCCACAGCGGGAACGAGCCAGCATAATGCTCTATCAACACGCCAAAGAACCTCTCGATCGATCCGAGCAATGCCCGGTGAATCATGTACGGCCGCTTTTGGTGGCCGTCCTGACCGACATAGGTCAGATCGAAGCGCTCCGGCAACGAAAAGTCGAACTGGATGGTCGAGCATTGCCAGCTTCGGCCGATCGCGTCTTTGATCTTAATGTCGATCTTGGGGCCGTAGAACGCCCCGCCGCCGGCATCGACCTGATAGGCCATACCGGCCTGCTCCAGTACTTTTCGCAAACCGTCCTCAGCCTTGATCCAATCGGCCGGATCGCCGACCGCTTTCTCCGACGGTCGGGTGGAAAGATACACATCGTAATTGGTAAAGCCAAACGATTTCAGAATGTGTACACAGAAATCCAAAAGCCAGACCAGCTCGGCCTCCATCCCCTCCTGCGTCACAAAATGGTGGGCATCATCCTGGGTGAATCCGCGCACGCGCATGAGCCCATGAAGCACGCCCGCCCGCTCATAGCGGTAGACAGTACCAAGTTCCGCCCACCGAAGCGGCAGGTCGCGATAGGACCAGAGTCGTGACTTGTACATCTGAATATGGAACGGGCAATTCATCGGCTTGAGCTGATACGGCCGCTCGTCCACCATGGTTGGTGCGTACATGTTCTCGATGTAGAAACCGGTATGGCCGCTCTTGTTCCAAAGGTCCAGATTGGCGATGTGCGGCGAAAACACCAGTTCATAGCCGTTTCGCAGATGCTCTGAGCGCCAGAAATCCTCTATAATGGTCCTGATACGCGCACCTTTCGGCAGCCACAGAATCAGGCCGGCTCCCACTTCTTCGGTGATATGGTACAACTCGAGCTGTTTGCCCAGCATGCGGTGATCCCGCTTCTTGGCTTCCTCGATGCGCGCCAGGTATTCATCGAGCATCGCCTTCTTGGGAAACGAAATCCCATAAATACGCTGAAGCATCTGCTTATGCTCATCACCGCGCCAGTAGGCGCCGCTGGTCGCGGTCAGCTTGAACGCCTTCACAATCCCCGTGCGCGGGATGTGCGGTCCTCGACAGAGATCCTCGAAACGCGAATGATAATAGAACGTGACGGTATCGTCGGCTATCCCCTCAAGAAGCTCCACTTTGTACGTAGCGCCCTTGGAGCGATAGTAATCCATCGATTGCTCCCGGCTTTTCACTTCGCAACGGAAAACGGCGTCCTCGGCAATAATCTGCCCCATCCGCTCCTCTATCCGGGCCAGATCCTCCGGTGAAAACGGCTGTGGCACGTCGAAATCGTAATACCACCCTTCGTCGATGGGGGGGCCAATAGCCAGCTTGACGCCCGGAAACAGTTCCTGTACCGCCTGGGCCATAATGTGCGATGACGAGTGCCAAAACACCTGACGCCCTTCGGGTTGATCGAAAGTCAGGATCTCCACCGGAGCGCCCGCGGTGATCGGATAACTGAGGTCACGCACGACACCATCGACTTTGGCGGCAATAGCCTCTTTAGCCAACCGAGGCGAAATGGACTCGGCGATTTGGGCGCCGGTCACGCCGGAGCGGAACTCTTTGGCCGATCCGTTCGGAAATTGTATGCTCACCTGTGACATCAACTTACTTCTCTATCAAAAAAGGCGGGCGGCCGGCCGGAGTGAGACTCCATCGGCTTCCCGCAAAACTAATGGTGGGCGATACTGGAATCGAACCAGTGACCCCTTGCATGTCAAGCAAGTACTCTAACCATCTGAGCTAATCGCCCGTCCCGTATCAGGTTGTACGCCTGGCAAGGCCTGGACGCAGTCTTAAAGTTTACTTTGGATGGTCGCACTTGTCAACTGTTATTTTGCGATGCAACAGCATACTTGACTGTTGGTTCCGCCAAATGCCTGACGTCGCCTCCCCTACGTCACCGGCCGCACCTTCAGCCGATGACCGCACGCGCCGATAACAATGGTATCGGACGAGGAATGTCAGAACTGTCCATCCCCTAAAGGAGTGGACTCGCAAGTGAGATAGGAACTATGCCATCAAGCAGCGCCCAGCAGATCAGCACCATCGTTGAAATAATCCGCGCCACCAAACCAAAGTCGGTCCTCGATATCGGCATCGGGTTCGGCAAGTACGGTTTCCTGTGCCGGGAGTATCTCGAACTCTGGGACGGACGCGACCGATACAACGACTGGCAGACTCAAATCGACGGAATTGAGGCATTCGAGGAGTATGTCACGCCGCTGCATCGCCTCATCTACAGCAATATACATATCGGAGATGCGCTGGTTGCTGTCCCCCGGCTCACCACATACTACGATCTTATCCTTCTCATTGATGTCATCGAGCATTTCTCGATTGAGGACGGCCAACGCTTGTTGCGGGATTGCGCACATCGTGGGCGCGCCTGTCTCGTGTCTACGCCTCTCGAGGTTTCGGCTCAGGGGAGCGCGTTCGGCAACGCCTATGAAACGCATCGCTCGCAATGGTCACGCGATCATTTCGCCGAGTTCCCGGAGCACATCATTATTCCCAACCCGCAGTCGCTGCTCTGTTACTTGAGATTCGATGGCGCGCGCGTGGCATCCGCGTCTGCCTGAAACGGGACATACGGTCACTCCGTCACATCGCCCAAAAGAAAACGCCTCCCCATTAGGAGAGGCGCCAATCACGCACGTCGACGCGCCACGCTTAGCTGATGCCGGCCATTTTCATGAACGTCTCGGCCTTCACGTACTCCTCGCGGAGGGCCTGGCTGAAGCCTTCCAGGTCTTCGATGCCGACGCCAAGGACTTGCAGGGTCGATTGGTCCCACCCGCCCACCAGGTGCGCTTCATCCCGATCATAAAACGTCTTCTTGGCAATGTAGTTGGCCAGGTGAACGGTATGGATGAGCGGCTCAGGGGCCGGGCTCTCGGCAGGGTGATGGTGATAGGTAATAGCTTCGCCGAGCCGTGAGGGGAGCTTCCACTGGACAGCCAGCAGTGAGCCAATCTGGCAATGGGTGTAACCGAGCACTTGTTCTTCTACTTTGTAGGTCTCGGATTGATTGTCGGTAACACGAACTTCTTTGAATCGACGGTACTCTTCCGGTAGGAACGCGCACAAAATGATCTTGCCGATATCATGAAGCAGCCCGGCCGAAAAGGCAGCGTCGGGATCGACCATGGCATTGCCCTGGACCTTCCGCGCCATCAAACGACAGCAGAAAGCCGTGGCCAGCGAATGACGCCAGAATTTCTCCTCGAATTCCTGGTCGATGTTCTTCCCCTTGAACATGTCCAGCACTGACGCTGACAAGACGAGATTCTTGATTGCCTCGAGTCCGACGATGACGACCGCTTGTTTGACGGAATCAACCTCCCGTGTTAAGCCGTAGAAGGCCGAGTTAGTCAGTTTGAGCACCTTGACCGACATCGCCGGGTCCTCGGATAGTATCGATGCTATCTGGCCCGCCGACGTTCTGGGGTCATTGATGACTTTTTGGATTTGATGAAATACAATCGGTGGCGTCGGCAGATTACGAATGTTGGAAACAATCTGCTTTACCCGGTTGTCTACAGTCACCGTCGTCATAGCTCATGCACCCCGTCGTCTGTCTTATACATCATCGGCAAGATGGTCGGCAATCTGTTCCTTAATCTCGGGCCGCCCGTAATAACCTTCTTCGATACGGCGCTTCACTTCGGCGATGCGCTTGTTGCCGGCCAGATCGCGTGCCGGATTTCCGCCGTCAGCCTGGTCCTGCCCGAGGAGTTCATCGCGGGCCACCGCGGCCAATTGCGACAATCGACGGCGCGCGTCGTCTGTAATCGTCACATTGTCGCAGTGTTTTTGCGCGCCGGCAACGTTATCGCTACTGGCTGTAACGGCCGGACGATTCGGCTTCGAAGCTCCACCCGGCGTGGTCGGTCCTATCTTCATACATCACCCTCCTTACATCCTATATTAGGGCGATCGCTGTCGGCCGGCGACATCAGCCACGGCCGCAGCGCATATTATTTCCTGCCGTCGACAAATTGCGGCGACGGCTCTTCCTGTCGAAAGTACTGGAGAATTTTGTCGCTTCCGCGCAGCTCTTCCAGTTCACGGCGAATGCGGTCCTGGCGCTCCTGGACATACGCCTCGTTTTCGCTCACCAAATTGATGTTCTTCTTCACCAGCGTAGTGATACAGTTCACCATTTTCCGTACTTCGGAGCTGTCCGAAGCGGCCTGGAATACCGACGGCGTCTTACCGCGCAGCTCCACGAGCTTCTTTTCGGATTCCTTGATCCGGACATGACACCGCTCGATCTCGGCAAACAGATCAAGCAAATGCTCATCGCGGTCATACTTGATGAGGTCCCGCTGCTTGTCCAGGAGCAGATACAGGGACTGGTAAAACGAGTACTCCTCGTTCAGTAGGCGAACGAGCTCACGCTCCATTTGGCTGACATTGGTCTCTTTCATAGGTGCGCTCTCAGGCCGAGGCCTCGAATTGTCCGGCGGAAGCCATTGATTCGGAGACCGACTGTCCTTCCTCAGTTTCCGGTAACTGCCGCTTCAGACCGGCCCAGCCATCGCGAAGATTTCGCATGACGGCAACGTTCTTGTCAAGTTGTTTGAGATCGTGTGTGGCCTCTACCAGGTTGATCTGGTTGAGTGTGAAGGCATACAAGTGCCCCAGCCGGTCCGCCACTTCGCCACCCCGTTCGAAATCCAGCGTTGTGTACAGGTGCATCAGGAACCGCTTGGCCCTTTCGAGCTCCTGGTAGCCGGATTCGGTATCCTGCGTCTGGTAGCAGGTGCGGGCGCGTTCAAACGACCTCAGCGCACCGTCGTAGACCTGGATGATCAGGTCGAGTTGCGATTTTCCGAGCGTATCGATTGTCTTGTAGGTGTCGAGCTTGGTGTCCATCGCCGTTCCGTTCTTCCTATGTTACATCAACTATTGTTGCTCGAAGTCGAATTGTTATTGAACGACCAGTTGGCGCTGAGCGCATTGAGCTGTCCGGTCAGATACTGACCTTCGGTGCTGAATTGCGCCAGCGCTTCTTCCATCGCAATAAACTGCGCCAGCAGCCTCTCACGACGTGAGGCCAGCCGCTTGTCGAAATCCTCGACCCGCTCTTTCAGGTCGGCGATCTGATTTTCGTATCCGCGTATACGACGGTCGATCAATCCATCTCCGGATCTGGTAAGGCTGCTGGTGAGGTCGTACATTTTGGAGGCCACGCCTTTGGCCAGCGTGATCGAACCATCCTCCCCTGACAGCATCTGTTGCGACGTCAACGTGACTTTCAGCTTCAACCCCTCGGTGCTCGTATTGCCGGTCTTGCCCGTCAAGAGTTGGCCGATCCCCTCGGCTTCTTCGCCGTTGATGGTCCCCGCCACGTCAGTACCGGTCTGGCTGATGCCGGTGTCTAAGCCGAGGGCGCTGGTGGCACTGTTGGAAATCGCCACCGTGTTAACACGAGACGATGCGCCGTAGCTCGAACTGCGAAAATCAAGGTAACCCGTGCCAACACCGGCATCGACCCAGGTCACGACAACACCACGGCTGCCGATTGTACTGTCGGCACTTATGCGATCCTGGAGTTCCTGCACCAGCTCGCTGGTGGTGGCGTACGTTTTTTCCGCCAGCACGATTTCAGCGGAGGTTAGACCGTCGACGGTTAGCTTGAGGCGATTGTTGCTGCTGGTCAGGGTGAGCGGCGTCGAAGCCGGACTCGCCATACTGCCGCCGCGGAAGCCGCCACGGGTGGCCACCCTGGTGATGTCAACCACGTAATCCTCACCGACTTTGGTCTTGTCTGTCGAGGAGACAAATTCGATGCCGGTGTTGGTCGAGGAACCGGAACTCGTGAACAACTTTATGACATCATCGAGGTTGCTCGTAAGCGCGGAATCGAATTTGGACTGGTCGCGTATGCTCAGTTTGCCGTCGGTCCCGGAGCGAATACCCATAGCGGCCAGCTGATTGTAGTTGCCGGTGAGCCCAGCGACACGCGACCCGATGACGGCGCGCAGGGAGATTTGCATCGACTGCAGCGAATAATCGCCGAACAACACGCCCGATTCCTTGGAGTCGCTGTTGTACTTGTTCTGCTCGTTGATGTAATCAATGATATCGTTATACCGCTTGATGAATTGATTAACTTTGTCTTTCAGGCCAGAGGTGTCTACATCCGCCTGAATAGTGACGGCGGTACCCGGGTCGGAGACCTTACGCACATTCAGTGTCACGCCACCGATGACATCCTTGAATTCGTTGGTTTTCGACGAGACCGTGATGGGAGAACCGTCCCCGCCGGTGGAGCCGAGGGCGATGCGGGCATCGGCAGCCTGCTGCAAGAGCGGCGAGAATGTACCCACCTGAAATTTGTCTCCGCCGTACAGGACGCCCGAACCGAGTGATATTTTTAACCCGTCGGCGCCGGTCCCAACCAGCGCTACCTCGGTGTCGGCTTGAGTGACCAGAATGGAGCCGCTGTTGATGCCATCGCTCCAGTTGAGCGTGATATTGTTGGTTCCCACGGTCTGAGCACCGGTACCGGCAACTGTGAACGTGTAGATCTTGTTGCTGCTGCCCGTGTACGAGGCAGTGCCGCCCAGCGTGATCTGCGCCGTGGACGACGAATTGCGGATCAGCGATTCCGGACTGTCGAAGGTCGACGTGCTGAAATTCAGCCCTGTACCGCCCGTAAGACTCGCCGAGAACGTAATCGCGTTCGTTTGACCTGTTTTGTCACCGGAGAGCACCAACCGGTAGGGGTCGGAGGAGGAACCATCGTTCACGATAGACGCCGTAACGCCAACCTTGGCGTCGTTGATGGCCTTGCGAATCCCTTCGAGGGAGTTATTGGTACTGTCAACCGTTATGGTCCTGGCCGAACCGGTGCCGATCTGGATCGTGATAGTGCCGGTACCGAGCAAAGCCAGCGACTGGTCTGAAATACCCTGGCTGGCAATCTGGTGGTTACGGGCCACCGAAAGTACTTGAACATCGTACGATCCGGTGCTCACCCGACCAGTACTGGTAGCGGTCAAGACCGTGTCATCGGATACGTTCAGAGAGTAGGCTTCAAAGGAAGAGCGCTTGGTCAACTGGTTGGCCTCGGTGACCAGCGCCAGCAGCTTCGCCTGAAACGCCTTCCAGGCCGAGACGATATTCGTCTTCTCGGTCTGCTCCGCTTCCATAAGGGCGGCCGGGCGACGTTCCACCTGAATAATGGAGTCGATGATTTCGGTAGTGTTCAGGCCGGAGCTGAGTCCGTCAATTGAAGTAAGCGCAGCCATGAAACTCCTGTCAGAACCATGACATCACTGTTGGTGTGCGGTTCGTGGTCCTATTCGGTTCGGAGGAGACTTTCGTCTCCTCCGAAACTCATGTTCCTATTACTGGAAGAGCGACAGAACCACCTGCGGCATCTGGTTGGCCTGCGCCAGCATGGCGGTGCCGGCCTGCACCAGAATCTGATTCTTGGTGAATTCTGACATCTCTTCAGCCATATCAGTGTCACGAATCTGCGACTCGGAAGCCGTCAGGTTCTGAGCGGCAATCCGCAGGTTACGCAGGTTGGATTCCAGAGTGTTTTTCTGGAAGCTTCCCAGCGTGCCACGGGCCGTCGACACCTCGTTGATCGACGCATCGATGAGAACCTGGGCATCCTGAGCGCCCAACACGGTGGTCACATCGATCTGCGCCAGCGATGCGAACGAATTGCCCGGCTGACCCTTGCCCAGGGACGAAGCGGACATGTTCCGGATACCAATCGCGGTCGTCTGACCGACATTGGCGCCGATCTGGAAGACCAGGGACTGATCGGTGTTGTTGATCGTCTCCGTGCCGCCCTGAGAGGTCAGCGCGTAGTTGAGAATGACGGACTGCGTACGGTCAGCCGTGAAGATGGTGGTGTTGACACCAGCTGACACGGAGGTCGCAGGACCGCCGTCGAGACGGACGTCAAACTTGGCCGCCTTCACGTCCAGAAGCAGGTTGCCGACATTCACGCCGTTCAGGGCGGTGGCTATCGTCAAACCGATCGAACCGCGACCCGCGGCGCCGACCGCCTTGTTGTACAGCGTCACCGCGTTGGTGGCGTTGTACTTCACCTTGGTGACGTTGTTGGTATAGCCGTCGAAGCTCACCAGGGCGTCACGACCGGTGACCGCCAGCGAGTCGGTCGTCAGCTTCAGAACGTTGATCAGGTTGCCGAAACCGGCCACACCGGCATTCAACTTAATCGAATAATCAGACCCCTCATCGCGCGTGGCGAACTGGATCTGGTTGGTGTTAACCACAGCGGCCTCGATATCATTGACTCCGGCAACGATCACACCAAAACCGCCGGTACCACCGGTGGTGGCCAGAGCGGTGTTGATCGCGGTCACCAGACTTGCCAGCGAGCTGTAGGAAGCAGCCGCAACGGTGGCATTGGCAGTGCGCCCGCTGGCCCACTTGTCGGTGACGACCGTGAAGTTCAGCAGGTTCGCCGATACGCCGCGCGCGTCACCGGCCGCCACTGAGAAGTACCCCTGGCTGGCCGTGGTCGATGAGGCCGCGGTGGCCAACGAGTACTGAGCGCCCTGATTGGCGGTCTTGATGCGGAGCGGGTTGGTACCCGCGGTCGCCGTCACGACCACTTTGCCGGAGAGCGCCGTGTTCAGGTTGATCTGCGTCTGCAGCTTGGCTGCGATAGTGGCGGAAGTGTCACCAACGACCACGTCGACGTTCAACGTCTGGTTGCCGGTCGGAGACTCGCCGTTCTCCTGGTAATTGATAACGAAGGTATACGTGCCGGCGTTGCTGGCGGTAGCCGCCGCACCCACGGCTGCGGTCGATGACAGCATCGCCACGGTGGCCGCAGCAGCCAGAGTCAGGTCGTTGCCGAAGGCGTCGGCCAGCGTGACGCTGCCGGAAACCTTCTTGGCCACGTCCGACGCCTGCACGACGTCCAGATTGTGGATCTTCTCGGACAGATTGTAGGGATCGCCGTCGGTGTTGGTCAGGCTGATACCCAGCGACGTGGTGTTCAGACCGGCGGTCGAGTCGGCGGTCTTGGTGGCCGTGATGGAGTGCGCACCGGTCCTCATGTTCGACTGCTTGATGGTCAAACCGGACGAGTTGGCGCTGGTGATGGTCGCAATGTTGTCTTTGGAACCATCGAGGATCTTCTTCGTGCCGAACTGTGTGTTGGCCGCGATACGATCGATGGTCTTCAACGCGTTGGCGATTTCAGCCTGATCGGCAGCCAGCTGGTCGGTGTCGTTGAACCCTTCGTTGGCCGCGTGGATGGCCAGTTCGCGCATCGAGATCAACAGGTTGTTGATTTCGGTCAACGCGCCCTCGGCCGTCTGAATCATGCTGATCGATCCTTCGGAGTTCTGAATCGCGCGATTCAGACCTGCGATCTGCGAGCGGAACTGCTCGGAAATCACCAGACCGGCCGGATCGTCGGCAGCCGCGTTAATGCGGAAACCGGACGACAGCTTCTGCATCGACTTGGACATCATGCCGGTCGTCTGTTTCAGATTGCGGTTGGCATTAAGCGCCGCAAGGTTGTGGTTGATGCGAAGTGACATTACTCAATTCCTCCGTGAAATGTTTGGACTCCTTGCCAAACCATTCTGTTGTTCATTCCGGATTCGTCACTTCCAATGTTCGTGCATCGTAAGGGTGCCCCACTCCAATTGACACCTGAACCTTGACTTCGTTCTGGAAACCCTCCTTCGCTTTTTTGGTTGAGCATGTTTATGGTTGTTCATAGAGATTATGATTTCATGCTTTCATCATCGGCAAATCTTTGGCAGACTTTACGCTTTGTGGACAGACCCGACTGCTTTCAGGAGGGCAGGCAGGGTCAAAGGGTTGGAGCGGGGTCTTGAAGTTCCTGAAGCCGCCTAGCCGCTGCGGGATGGCCAGGGTGGAACCGGAGAACTTGCTCATATCCGAGGATCGCCGCATCTTTATGTCCCATTTGAAGATAGCAGTCGGCGAGGGCCAGCAAAGCATCGGTGTCCAGAGCCTCGACCTTGAGAATGGCCTCAAGGTGTGGGAGCGCTCGCGCCGGATCTCCGTCGGCTCGATGAAAATCGGCCACCAAGCGCCGGATTTCGACATCTTCCGAGCCGGCTTTGAGGTACCGCTCGAACGGTTCGACTGCCGCACTGCGGCGGCCCTGACGAGCCAGCACGAGTCCGTAGTTGCGATAGGCCGAGGGTGCGACCGGAACAGTCTCTGTGGCTCGACGGTAGTACCGTTCGGCCTCATCGAATTCTCCAAGCCTGAAATAGCAATTCCCGAGGTCGTTGAAGTTCTCCGACGAGCCGCTGTCCCTCCCAAGGGGGCGCTCGTAATATGAGATGGCTTCGCGATAAAACCCGGCGCGTGAGTACGATTCAGCGATTTCGACGGTTCTTGCCGGATCGGCTTGGCTTGCTCGGTTGAAATATGCGCGCGCAACATCCGCACTCCCCGATCGAAGTGAAATCTGTCCCAGCCGTATCAGCGCCATGACCTGGTGATCGTCGATCTCCAGTATCTGGTGAAAATACCTCTCGGCATCGGAAAACGCATGCTCCTGCATGGAAATGTAGCCAAGGCCGAGGAGTGCGTCTATGGAATCCGGAGTTGTCCGCAACTGGCGCAGGAAGCAGTTCTTCGCCTCGGCCAGGTCCCCATCACCCAGCAGGAGCCTCCCCAGATTGGCGTTGGCCTCAAGATGCCCGGACTTGACGGCCAGCGTCTGCTCATAAAGTTCTCGCGCCTGATCCGGGTGGTTGGTAAGCTCGGCGATCACCGCCAGGCCATAGAGCGCCTGGGCACGGCTGTCGATATGCATCAGGATGATGTTCTCGGTCTCCAGTGAACTGTCATATTCCGATTGCAGCTTGAGATACTTGGTATACCATTGTGTGGCCTGATCATAGTTCTGCATTCGGGCATAAACATGTCCCAGTAATAGCAGCGGATCGAGATAATCCGGCTTGAGTGAAAGCGCGCGACCTGCGTACTGCACGGCATCGTCGTACTTCTTCAAGTACATGTTCACCCAGCCAAGTTGGTCAAGGCACATCAAATGAATGTGCCGTTGCGATGGGTCATCGGGGTTCGTGAGTGAAACCGCCCGGCCTGCCGATTCGAGTATCTTCGGAGCATGGAGTTCAAGCGAATTCTCCCCGGCCCCCCGCAGAAGCTGGGCATAATTGAAGAGCGCGAACGGATTGTCCGGATCGGCGGCCAACTGCGACTCCAACAAGGCGCGCGACCGCTCGAATTTCTGTTTCATCTTATCGGGTGAAAGGTCGTAGCCGTAGTGCTTAAGGCGCGCCGAAACACGGGCGACCGACGCATTGGGCGGAAGCAACAGCGTATTGTGGACAATTCCCTCGTAACGAAGTCCAAGTCGACGGCGAAAGAGACGGATCGACGGCAGAAACGTGGTGGTGGCTTCATCGCTGCCGTACACGTTAAACACGTTGATGGAGATGATATCAACATCGTCCGAGTCGAGCGCGGCTCTCACCTTAGGCCGGTCATCCGCGCAGAACTGTTCGTCGGCATCGATGATGAAGATCCAATCCCCGGTGGCCTGGTCAAGTGAGTGATTGCGGTGCTTGGAGAAGTCTCCTTCCCAGGGCTGGTGAAAAACCCGGGCACCGTAGGAGGTCGCAATTTCCACGGTTTTGTCTGAGGAACCGGTGTCCACAATGACAATTTCGTCCACCCAATCACGAATCGAATCAAGGCAGTGGGGCAGTTGATCTTCTTCGTTTTTCACGATCATGCAGGCAGATACCGTCGCATGTGGCTTCAGAATCGCCGACAGCATCCCGAGCTCAGTTGCTTCGGGACACTGTTTTGATCCGCGAGCTACAACCTTTTCTGCCTCCGGGATCCTGTTCTGCCGCCGGTAGAGCCAAGCCAGGCCAAGATAGGCCGACTGGTTGTGTGGCTGAATGCTGATGGCACGCTCGAAATGCGTGATAGCACTGTCGGCAGCGCCGGTTTGCTCATTGGCAATTCCAAGTAACGCGTACAAGCGCGCCCGCAGATTGGGACTATCCGTCAGTGCTGATTGCACCGGGGTCGCAGCGCTCGGTAATTCCAACAGTTCCAAACAGCGTCGTCCCGAGTCAATAGCCTGACGATACTCGCCCAATTGCACGGCCACGGCGCATCTGACGTAATAACAATCTGGGTTTCCGGGATGCAGGTCGAGCGCACGAATAGCTGCGGCCTCGGCTTCGGGCAGGAGCTTTGAATCGAGGTATTGAAACGCCAGCGCTCGTGGATCGTTTGGATCGGCGGCCAATGCCTCAAGCCACCATGTCCGAGATTCGGCGTTCGCCGACAACCGGATTGCTGCTCCCTGGCGTTTTGCTCCCGATTCGGTGCGTGATTTTTTTCTTCGTTTACTCATATGTCAACGTTTCAGCCCGACGCCCTTCGTCCGTGCCGGCCATGAGAACTTCGCACAACAAAGATTCGATCTCTTCTTGTTTGCGTCGCTGGTCGTACTGTTTGCAAACAAAGACTCTATTGGCCTCCGCCCTTGATGCCCTGTCTTCCTGCTCCAAAGTCTGAAGCAGTTTCAAACAGTCATCCGGGTCGCCAAACAGATACTCCGAGGGATACACCATATCTGCCCCGTACCAATCATGGATGAGCGGCATGAGACCGCACGCCATTCCTTCGGCGATGGAGTAGTGAAACGACTCGAAGAGCGAGGTCGAGATGACAAAATCTTTGTTGGCATACCAGGCAGGCATGTCGGTAACCCAACCGTCGAAACGAACCGGCAGCGGGTGACGCCTCAGGAAGTTGTCTATGTACAGTTGCATGCGGGGATCCTGGTGCTCGCCGGCGATGTGCAAAGTGTAGGCAGGATCATATTCATGGATCTTCTTGAAGCAATACAAGAGGAGCGGCGTGTTTTTCTTGTAGTTGATATAGCCGACCGACGCGATTCTTTTGCCGTATCTCTTCCGTGCGGGAATCCGGAATCTGTCCAGGTCGACGCCGTTGGTTATCACATGCGTTTTAACGCGCCCACGGAGTTGCGGCTCGACCAGGCGTCGCACCGCTTCACTGACAAACAGGAGCCGGTCGATCTTGCTCCAATCAACCCGCGACGGCATATCGGTGAATGCTTCGTAGCTGTGAAGGCGACAGATGACCGGACATCTTCTGGACCATTTCGTGGCTTGTATGACAAGTTCGTCGCACCATTCAAACCAGGCCAGATCCGCCCAGCGCAGAAGCTGCTTCATGTCGTCGGCACTGCCGGATCTGAACAATCGTACCAGGTTGTGCTGACCCACTCCGGCCATGATGTCCTTGATGAATGTCTGATGTGACGCAAAAAAGGCCAGCTTGCGACCGGTCAACCTTTGGCTGAAAGCGCGAATTGGCACATCGACAACGGCGTTGGCAGGGGTGCCGGTTGAAGTCGGCCGGTCATGCTCCAGCAGTCTTTCTCGCCATCGAGC
Source organism: Candidatus Zixiibacteriota bacterium (assembly GCA_040753875.1). Lineage (NCBI taxonomy): Bacteria > Pseudomonadati > Candidatus Zixiibacteriota > Candidatus Zixiibacteriota bacterium. The sequence continues at coordinate 150,729 of JBFMDV010000005.1, forward strand.
GATCTCCGTCCGCGAGGCGGCAGAGACATTGTGTAACGTCTCGTTCCAATCAAGGAACCGCCCTGCTTCCACGAGCAGATTGTTATCCAGGTAGAATTCGAGTGCGGCATCGCGTGGCTTGCTCAAGTTGGGATCTGCCCGCAGCGCTCGGCGAAAATAACCGAGGGCGCGCCCGGTACGACCCTGTGTCATGAGAATGACCCCGAGATCGCTCAAAAGCTCATGGTGGTCTGGGTTGTTTTTCAAGAGTGTCCGAATATGCTCCTCAGCCTGATCAGGCGACCCAGACATCAGCTCGATCAAGGCAAGATTGTAGCGGGCATCGAAATCCAGTGGTGATTTGGCGAGCGCTTGGTTGAAATAGGTTCGGCTCTGGTCGAACTCGCGTCTTTCTGCCGCAAGGATGCCGGCTGCGACACACGAGCGAACCGACGCTTCGGGCCTGGCTGTTATCTGCTCCAGAAATTCAAACGCGACAGTGTTGTCATTCCGCGCCAGGGCCTCATTTGCTAACTTGGTTAACTCGACGAGATCGGTCGAAGTTGCTGGCAGGCGAGATTGAGTGATGTCGATGTTGGACAGAACGGGCATCCCATTCCCTTTCCTTCGATCTGGTACTCGGGCCGGGTTCCGTCCCTGCCCGGATCGGTTCGACTATACGGTGACCAGTTTGTGACGCCGTTCGGTCTGGCGTTCAGCCACAGGTTCAGCGAACAGCAGGTGGCGCACCGTGTATTCCGAATTGACCAGCACCAGTTGCTTGGCCAGGTTGTTTTCCGTGTTGATCAGGACCGGTCCCTGCAGATTCACCGAAGTCTGGCGGGGATCGTCGGTCATCGTAATGATGACGTACGTTTCGACCGACGCCACTTTGGCCACCCTAAGTTCGGCGATCTCATTGGGATTCACCTCTATCCGGTAGTCGGGATAAATGCAGCGCGGATTGACCACCAGGAACGCCACCGCCGGGTCCTCCATCGACTGCAGCCACATCATTGGGGACATGTCGTCACGCTCGACCAGACAGAAAGTGGTAAGGTGCTCAAACCCAAGGATGGGGCGTTCCATATATATGACTTTGTCATCCGGAATCTGCACCGGTCCGAAACGGTGGGTATTGATGGTCATGGGTCCTATCCCCTCACTTTCTCATCACCTCAGGAAGTCCAGGAGGCTTGGCTGCACAATGAGTGCCGACGCATTCAAGGCAGCCTTATAGTTGTTTTCATATGTGGCCAGGTCGGTTACCAGTGTCGTAAGGTCCGCATCCTCGACCTCCGAGAGCAGCTTGGTGAACCCCTCGAACATGTCGGAAAGTCGGTTATCAGTAGCTTCGAGCTTCTGGGCCCGGGCTCCCACGATGGCTCGCTGGTTCAGTACGTGTTGAATAGAATTGTCCAGATTCCCAAGCAGCATGCCGGTTCCTTCCTGATCGTCGCGCTTGAGAGCATTGAGCAGCACAAGCATTGTCCCCATCGTATCGCTCGAACCGAACAAGCCCATGTCCTTTGCCGCCCGTCCGGCGCCGACGTCTTCGATGGTGAAGCTCTTGTTGGGATCATCGTTGTTGATCTGGATACCGGTGCCGGCGGCGTTGATCGACGCCGTAACGGTCAGGCCGGACGCATTGATAGCATCAATCAGGTCCTGAACCGTGACAAGCGACGGGCTGGACAAATCTATAGTCGCGTTAGAGCCCCCTTGCCACATCACGAAACTGGAACGGTCCACTCCGGAACCATTGCGGAAACTGGTAAGGAGGGCATCCGACGTGAGCCTGGGATTAAGGTCGCCGCCCGAGAAATCGGCCGAGAACTCACCCTGAATCGTCAGGTCAGCAGCAGTCGTACCGGTAGTATCAGCCACGGAGAAGAACACTGCCGGGTTGAGCGCCGCGCCGGTCATGGCTGCCCCCACCTGACCTGCAATGCCAAGCATGGCCGCGGTCTGTTCCTGATCCGAGGTTTCCGAGATGGTCAGATTCAGCGGCACACCATTCGTGTCGGTGATCGCCAACCCGGTCTGTGTTCCATTGATCGACATGGTGACATTCGCCACACCGTTCGCCGCTAACTGCGTGTTGAATTTGGTTATGATGTCATCAACCGTGAGCGAACCGGACAGATCGACAATAACGTCCACTCCAGCCCCGTTGCTGACGCGGATATTCCCGGGATTCAGATCGACCCCATTGCCGCTGTTGAGTTTTGACAATTGCGTGCTGGTTGAGATAAGCCCGTTCGGCGTTGAATCCAGTAGGATATTGTTCCCTTCGGCGCCGAGCGTCGCCGTCAGATTGGTGATACCGTCAGCGGCCAACTGCGCGTTGATCGCGGCGAGGGCATCCCCGAGGGTGGTCGCACCGCTTAAATCGATAGTGGAAGTGATATTCAGGTTTCTGTCGGTGATGGTGAACGTCCCCGGCACCTGACTGATGCCGGCGCCGCCATTCAAGTCGGCAAGGAGCGTCGACGATGTTACCCCGACATTCAGATCCGCATCTTCGCCGAGCGGCCCGAATTGACGCAAAAACAGTTCGGCGCCGTCCAGATTGACGATTGTCCGGCTGCCCGGTTCGATCTCGAATTCGAACTTGCCGGTATCACCGCGGTATGCCACACCGTTGGCATAGAGCGCCAGCGGCTCGGTTTTCGTTCTAAAACCGCTGAATACCTGCCGACCTTCCAGTTCCGTGCCCGACAGTTGGATCAGTTGATCGAACAGCAACTGGACCTCATTGGCCGAGGACTGCCGAGCGATATCATCGTAATGGCCGTTTGCCATGGCGATTGCGATCTCTTTGGCGGTGGAGACGAGGTCCTTGGCTTCGTTCAGCGCCGACTCGTAGGTGGCCTGCCAGTTTTGTCCCTGTGAGATGTTCTTCTGGTACTGCTCGATCCGAGCCAGTTCCGCGCGATAGTTGAGATCGCGGACCGCTCCCAGCGGGTCATCCGACGGCAAATTGATTCGGCGGCCGGTGGACATGTTGGTTTGCAGATTGAGATAACGGCGGATCGACCGCTGCAAATTGAACACCACGCGGCCAGAGATCATCTCGTTGGTTACTCGCAATGCCATAGTGATCCGCTATCCTTTATTCGAGGCTCCGGCCGCGTCATCTGGGCCGTCGCCACGCCGCTTGGGTTGGTCCTTGTAATCGACGGTCGGCGCATCGGCCGGCCGGGGAGTTCCCTTGATCTTGCCTTTCAACAGACTTACCATCCCCATCAGGTCCCCTTTCACGGTCTTGGAGGCCTTCCGGTTCTCCGCCTGTATCTTGACATAGATTTCCTCACGGTGAACCACCACTTTTGCCGGCGCCTCGATACCGAGCCGTACCTGGCGCCCGCGAATCCCCAGCACCGACACCTTGATGTCGTCGCCAATGGTGATCGATTCACCCAACTTCCGTGTCAGAATCAGCACTGTGCCCTCCGTGGAGGCGAGCTCCCACTGGAGCCGCCGCTACGATCGTCCTACTATGCCCATGCCGTTGATGACCACATCGAGCGCCTCATCCATGGTCGTGATCACCCGTGCTGCGGCGTCATAGGCGTGCTGGTACTTGATGAGATTGGTCATCTCTTCGTCCAGCGACACCCCCTGCACCGCTTGTCGTTGATTCTCGATCTGCTGCACGAGCAGTTCGAAATTCTCGGAAAACGACTTCGACTCGTGCGTCTCGATGCCCAGATTCCCTACCAGGCTGTTGTAATACTCATTTATCGAGGTCGTATTGCTGTTCATCGTTCGCTTGTTGCGGAGCTCGCTGAGTGCCAGCGCGATCAGGTTGTCCCCGTCCTGTCCCTGCGATGCCACCACTCTGGTGGGATCGAGCTGGATCAGGTTGTTCACCCGGATGGTGGCGGCATCGGTGAAATTCGGATCGAAAAACGCCACGCCCGTGGAGCCATCCTGTGCATAGCCGGCGACATGAAGCGCATTCACCTCTTCGACCAGCGTCCGCGTGAGTTCATTCAGTTGTTCGATATACCGCGGGATGACCACGTCGCGTGATTCGAGCAGCCCGCTCAGTTGGCCGTTGTAATTCTGCAATTCGACATCGGTTCCAGCCCAGACAAACTGGTGACTGAACTGGCCGTCTTCGCTGACGGCATTGACGCCGATATCGAACGAATCGGAGCCGTCCACGAGCACCATCGCTCCCATGTAGACCATCGTCTCGCCGTTCGCCTTTTCGCGCGTACGCACGTCGATGATTTGTGACAGCTGATCGGTTAGCAGGTCCCTTTGGTCGCGCAGGTCGTTGGCCGAATTCCCGCCTAATTCCGCGGTCTTGATCTGCTGGTTCAGATTGGCGATCTCGGCCGTCAGGCGGTTAACTTCGTTAGTGAAATTCGTCAGATCGCTGTCGATCGATTGGCGAAGACTCTCAAGTTGGTTGGCCAGTTGATGGATACCGTCGACCAGCTTGTTGGCCTGGGCCACGACATTGGACCGGTTACTGGATGAGTCGGCGTTGGTAGACAGATCCGACCAGGCATCCCAGAATCCGTTTAGCAGATCCCCGACGGCGTTATCCTGCGGTTCATTGACGGCAGCCTCGATCTGTGAGAGGGTGCTGTATTTGTACGACCATTGGCCCAGCGACTTCTGCGCCTCGCGATACTGAGCGGTCAGGAACAGGTCCCGCACCTGCCGGACATTGTCGGCTTTCATACCAGTACCGACCGAACCGAAAGTCAGATTCTCCGGCATGGTCGTCGATATAGAAACACGCTGACGGCTGTAGCCGGGCGTGTTCACATTGGCGATGTTATGTCCTGCCGTCTGTAGTGAAAACTGGTGCGCCAGAAGCGCCCGTTTCCCCAATTCCAATCCCTGGAACAGCCCCGGCATCATGCCCTCCTGTCGACGGCAACCGCCGCCGGTTGGTCGGTGGTTTCGGCGCCTCGGCCGTATCCCGTGTCCGCGGTGTGCATCTGCGACAGCATGATCATGATGCGGCTGATGAATTCCCGCGATCGGTTGACCAGCATGGCGTTGCTGTTGCGCGTCTGTATGATCTGCTCGTTGAGATTCTGGATCGTCTCGCGAAGCGTGCGCAGTTGATTGGCCTGCCCTTCGTCCAGCAGCGACAACAGGCGAGTGATCGTGACGTCGCCGTCAAGGCTGTTGGCTGCCTTGATCTGTGCTATCAACTCCTCGCGTTGACGATTGAGCAGGCGGCTTTCCACCAGCTTCTCACGCTGCTTGTCCGTGACAACCCTCAATCCCTCCAGATCGTTGGTCACGAGCATCTGCTTTTGCTGTTGAAGCAGGTCCAGAAAAGATTCAAACAAGGCCGCTTCCTTGCCTATGATTCCGATCAATTGGTTGATCATAATCCTATCACCGAGGTCGCATGTCCTCGTATCTCCGTTATCGGTCAATCCTTAGCGTTCTTTAGGCGCGCGTCGGTCGCTTCGCTTAGAAATCCCGTGACTTTCGCCACATATTCCTGCGTTTCCCGAAAAGGCGGGATCCCGCCATACTTGTCGACATTGCCGGGACCGGCGTTGTACGCAGCCAGCGCCAGCTTCACATCCTGGTACTTGTCCAGCAGGTATTTGAGGAATTTGCTGCCGGCTTCAATGTTCTCTTTTGGATCGAAACTGTTGGTCACACCGTAGGTCTGCGCAGTCGAATCCGCCAACTGCATGAGTCCTTTGGCTCCCTTGGGTGAGACCGCCTGGGGATTGCCGCCCGATTCCGCACGGATGACCGAGAGAATGAGACTTGAATCCACCGCATGTTTCTCCGCAGCATCCTCAATATGTGCGCCGAACTGTCGAAGGATCGGATCGGTGCTTGTCTCGGGCTTGGTATCGGGTGTTTTTGGTGGCGTGATCGGGCGGAAGAGCGGCTCCGCCGCCGTCGGCACTGCCTTTGTTTCGGTCGCTTTCGGCAGCGAGATCGACTCCTGCTTCAATTCGATAGGAACGCGTTTGGCGCGTGCAACCGGAATCTGCTCTGGCGTCTCGGTCGGAGTGCGATACTGTGCCTCGACGATCTTCTCAAGCGAGTGGTACATGATGTCGCCGATCGACCGGTTTCCGGCTCGGGCCATCGTACGGGAAACTTCCATATCAAACATGTCCGTGAACAGTTCTTTGCCCATGCCGTCCTGCATCGGAAGTGCATCCGCCAGAGCACTTTTGGGGATGGTCTGGCGCATGGTCTTGAGCAGGTAGTAAGTGAAAAACGACTCGAACTCCTTCGTTGCCTTGCGAAGCCGCGCTTTCTCGCCTTCAAGCGAACCCACGCGCTGACCCTTCAGTCGTTCGATATCGCCGTATGGATTGGGCGGCGCCGCTATGGGAACAGTTAGTTTCATTACATGATTACCAGCTCGCAACGGAGGGCACCGGCCTGTTTAAGAGCCTGGAAAATTGCCACGATATCTCGCGGCGTGGCGCCGATTTTGTTAAGAGCGTTGGCCACATCGGCCAACTTGACGCTCGCGTCGAGTTCTACCACCCGTGCAGCTTCCTGATCGACCGTAATCTCCGATTCACGCGTCACGACTGTCTGACCCTGGCTGAACGGTTCCGGCTGTGATACTAGCGGGTGCGACTTGATATTGACCGTGATAGTGCCGTGGGCGATCGCTACCGGTTCGATCATTACGTTCTGCCCGGCCACGATGGTGCCAGTGCGCTCGTTGATAACCACCCGCGCGTTGGCGTCCGGAACTATGGCCAACTGCCCGACATCCGACAGAAACTTGGTTCTCAGGCCCGGTGCAGCGAGCGAATCCGGCACGTGCAGCTTCACACTGCCGCCATCGACAGCATACGCCGTGGTACCATATTCGATATTTATCTGGTCGGCGATGCGCTGGGCCGTCGTCACGTCGGGATCATGTACCGAAAGAATGACCTCCTTGCTCGCCTCGTCAGCCGTAAGGACTCTTGTTACCTTGCCTCCCCCGGGCACACGCCCCACCAGGGTGTAGTTGTTGACGATCCGGTTGGTCTCGTCGACCTGAACGTTGAATCCACCGATCGACACCGCTCCCTGCCCCACACCGTACACGACACCGTCGGGGCCGGATAGCGGCGTCAGAAGCAGCGTGCCCCCTTGAAGAGAACTGGCATCGCCGATCGACGACACCGTGACGTCGAAATAGGCACCGTCCGTCATCCGGCTCGAAAGCCGCGCGGTCACGATGACAGCCGCGATGTTCTTGACTTTGACTTTGTTGGCATCAACCGTCAGCCCCATTCGCTGCATCATGTTGACCAGCGACTGCGTGGTGAACTGGGTTCCGTTGCCGTCGCCGGAACCGTCGAGGCCGATCACCAGCCCATAGCCGACCAGGTCAAGTTCGCGGCCATCCTGAAATGTACAGATATCCTTCACCCGCACCTGAGCCGCATCCACAGGCGTGCAGATGAGCATCAGCAGGAACAGGATAAAGAAGAATCCAGCCGGTGTGGCCAGTCGCATGTACAACCCCTGTACCATCGGTGTGCTCCTTAGAAAAACCAGCTTACCAGTCTGGCAAACCACCCCGGACGAGTCCCCGTGTCAACATTTCCCTTGCCTGTGTATTTGATCTCGGCATCGGCTATTTGATATGAGTTGACGGTATTATCCGGGCTTACATCCTTGGTGCGCACGACGCCGCTGAGGCTGATCGTCTCGCGGTCGTGCGAGATTCCCAACACCCGCGATCCCTCGATAATCAGATCACCGTTGTCCTTCACTCCCACCACCGTCACCGACATGCGGGCGCGAAGCGAGCCGTTCCGCAGGTTCTGCCCTTTGCCGTTGAAATTCACTTCGGATTCGGCATCCATGCTGAAAGCGGGAATGAATCTCAGGAGAGGCCCAACACCGGGGCCACCCTTGGTGGAGGCATCGTTGCTCTTCTCAGTTTTGGTCTGTACTTGATTCGAGGCCTGATTCTGTTCGTAGATCAACACCGTCAGTACGTCACCGACTTTGTGCGCTTTGATATCACTAAATAGCGACTGACTCTGTCCAAAATCCTGCCCCTTGCCCTTGAACGCAAACGGCAAAAGCAGCAGTATCAGAATGAACAGAAGTATGCGGCTGGCTTTCATGTCTTGCTCCTTGCATCCTATGACGTCACGGCATCACGGTGACGGTGGTCTGGTCGATCACTTTGGCGACCACGATTTTGCCGGATGTCCTATTTTTGACTCGCACATACTCACCGGCACGCCCCTTCTGAAGTGCCTGCCCCGAAGCGGTAACCGTGATAGCTCCGTCCGTGCAGACGATTGCCACCTCCCGCCCGACCTCAATGTCAGGGATTGGTTCGAGCGCACCGGCAGTGATTATCTGTCCTTTGCCGAGCGCGCGGCTCAGGCGCCGTCCGCTCAGTTCCTGCCACGAAACGATCGGCTGATCGTACACGGCGCTGATCTCCCTCCGCTGAAGCTCGGCATTCTCAGGAGAAACAAGCTCGTGTCGCCCGACCGGCCCACGGGCCACGAGCACATCGGCGAATTTTCTTATCTTCAGATTGACCTGCCCGGACTCCACGACACTGTCTTGTCGCTCGACCGCGACATACACGGTGTACAGACCAAGCGGCTCCTTGGTGCCGATGGGGCGTACGGTAGCCGTCAGGTCACCCATATCCGTCGTCTTCAACCGGTTCGAAATGACCTGTATTTCGTAGTAGTTCGCATCGAGATGATTCTGCGCGAGCACCTGCTGCGCGATTGTCTCATCCAGCGTCACTGCCTCCACGGAGACGGTCATGACCAAAGCCAGCATCACTTTACAGGCGGTGAAAGGAAATCCTCGTTTCATAGATCATCTCTTGAGGTTGTTGGCGATCTGCGCCATGTCATCGGCCGTCTGGATCGCCTTGGAGTTCATTTCGTACGCTCGCTGGGCGACAATCATGTTCACCATTTCATCCACCACCGAGACATTGGACATTTCCAGATACCCCTGATCGATCGTTCCCAATCCGCCCTGGGTCGGCACGTTGGTAGTGGCCGTGCCCGATGCCGCCGTGGGAACCAGCAGGTTCTTGCCAATCGCTGACAGACCAGCCGGATTGATGAACCGAGCCAATTCCAATTGCCCGAGTTGCGCGGGTGTATCCTGTCCGAACTGGATGACTTCGATCATGCCGTCCCCTCCCACTGCTATTGAGGTCGTGTTGTCTGGAATTGTGATCTGCGGCAATAGAAAGTAACCGTCGGACGTCACCACTCGACCATCTGCAGAAATCTTGAACGACCCGTCGCGCGTGTAGGCGGTGGTGCCGTCCGGTCGCTGAATCTGGAAAAACCCGTCACCATCGATCGCCAGATCGAGCGGGTTGCCGGTTTGCTGCAGATCGCCGGGGGAAAATTCGCGGGTACTCGATGCCGGGCGGGTCCCATAGCCGACCGCCAGGCCGGTTGGCACCTGTGCGCCGACGGCCGACGCAGACCCCGCTTTGCGGTAGTTCTGGTACAGCACGTCCTGAAATTCCAGTTTGCTTTTCTTAAAGCCGCTCGTGTTGACGTTCGCCAGGTTGTTGGCGATGTTGTCAACATTCATCTGCTGCGCCATCATGCCCGATGCAGCCGTTCGCATTGCTTTAATCATGGCACGTGTCCTTTATGTCCTATTGTTTGTTCTCTATCCGTTACCGGCGACCCGCTTGAACAGCGTGTCCAGCGATTCATCCTGCACCTGAAGCGCCTTGGCATTCGTTTCATAGGTGCGGTATGCTATCATCATGTCCACCATCTCGCGGACGATGTCTACATTGGAGGTTTCCAAATACCCTTGGCGAAGCATCGCATTGGCCGCCGGCGAAGTCTGCACGCCATCCGGCACCCGGAACAGTGAGCCCCCCACTTTCTCGAGTTTGTCCATATTGTCAACGGTCATTGGGATTATCCGTCCAGTCTGATTGCCGTCCACTTCGATTTCCCCACCCTGTCCTACATTGACCGCACCGTTGCCGACCAGTAACGGCCCGCTTTCGCCGATCACCCTGAAGCCCCCGGGATAGCTAAGGAAGCCGGCATTGTCGACCTGAAATGTGCCGGAGCGGGTCAGGAACTCGTTCCCATCCTGATCCTGCAAGCGAAAGAAACCGTCGCCGTCGATAGCCAGGTCTAACGGATTGTCGGTGCGATCAAATGTCCCCGGCGTGTAATCAACATAGGTCTCATTGACCATTGGTTTCTGCCAGTCGGTCTGCTTGGGGGTGAGTTTCTGCTCAGCTTTCGAGAGTTCCCGTATGAATATGGCGTCCTTCTTGTAGCCCGCAGTGGCGGCATTGGCGACGTTATTCGCCACCAGTTCCTGCTTCTTCACGCGCGGGATCATACCGGACGCCGAGGTGTACATACCCTTGATCATATAGTTCTCCGTCAGACGATTGAGCATGGCGCGTGCCACCGGGTCTGCGACGCACCTAACTCGTTGCTTCAACCGGAGATAACCGACTCGGTGCATATTGTGCGGTCGCCGGCAACAGAGAAATGGGGAATTATTTTCGGAGAGGATGAAGAAAGATTTTCGATTCGAGGCGGCGTTACTGAGGGATCTTCTCGAATTTTGCCTTGGTCTTGTTGATCAAGGTATCCATCGCTTCATGGAACTTCTCTTCACTGTACGATTCGCCGTTGGACTGCTGATAGAGTACGCAATCGGTCTTATAACCGAAGCATTTAAGCGACTCGGCGAGATAGCAGCAGCGCAGATAGGCGCACCGCTCGGTCTTTTGTTTGGACTCGGCCATAAGCTATGTCAGGAATATCGGCAGTCGGTTGCGAAACATTGAGAGTCGTTTCAGAGCCTGCGCGAAGCACTCGCTATCTGCATCTTGCTCTGGCCGTGTACGACCGCCCGGCAATTTCGTCAGACTCCTTCCTTTCGGATGAATTCGCTTCCCGATAGAATGCTTCCTGTCGCCGCTCTTTCAGTTTCTCGAAGATCTTTTTCTGCTTGGTGGCCTCGACCAGGCGGAGGCGTCGCTTTTCAGCTTCGCGCTCGAGACCTTTCAGAAGCTCCCCGCCAGTCAGGGAATCCCGTTTCAGCTTGAGCAGGTATCGGGAGGTCATCTGCAGGCGGAATGCCGCAATGCCCACTTCGGAATACCGTCGCTGAATATCCATGGTGGCGCCTCGCGCATTCTCGATCTCAGCCAGATGCTGTTCTTGTCGTTGGACCTGCAGAATCGCCACAGCATGCTCTTTTTGACGCTGTTTCTCCAGATGTTCCCGGAGACGCAGAAGCGGCTCCAGCCGATACTTGAACTTCTTCATGGGAAATCTGCTCAGGAATTGACGATCGCCGCCAATCCCTCAACCGCCTGTGCATGTTCGCACTGCTCGTATATCGCCTGACGGAAGAACGCATTCAGCGCGTCATATTTGGCTATCGCCAGATCGATCTTCGCGTTTGACCCTTTGACATACGCGCCGATGTTGATGAGATCTTCGGCCTCACGGTAGGTTGCAAACAGCTCACGCACTTTCGCCGCCAGTGCCATCTCTTCGGCCGTCGACACATCTTTCATCAGACGGCTGATGGAATCAAGACAGTCCACAGCCGGATACTGGTTCAGCGCCGCAAGTTTTCTGGAGAGCGCGACGTGACCGTCGAGAATCGAGCGCACGGCATCCGATATCGGCTCGTTGAAATCGTCCCCTTCCACCAGCACCGTGTAAAGTCCGGTGATCGAGCCGCGCTCGCTGGTGCCGGCCCGTTCGAGCAGGCCAGGCAACATCGCAAACACCGAAGGCGTGTACCCCTTGGTGGCGGGCGGCTCCCCCACGGCCAGACCGATCTCACGCTGGGCCATGGCCAAACGCGTCACCGAATCCATCAGGAGCATGACATCGTTTCCCTGGTCACGAAAATATTCGGCGATAGTGGTCGCCACCAGCGCCCCCTTGATACGTATCAACGCCGGTTGGTCAGAGGTCACAGCGACAACAACCGAACGCTCCATTCCTTTGGGACCGAGATCGCGTTCGATGAACTCGCGCACCTCTCTCCCCCGTTCGCCGACCAATGCTATCACGTTGACGTCGGCTGATGAGCTTCTCGCCATCATGCCCAACATGACCGATTTGCCAATACCGGAGCCGGCAAAAATACCCATCCTCTGCCCTTTTCCGACAGTTGATAAGAGATCGATCGCTTTGATACCGGTCCGGAGCGGCTGGGTGATTCGCTGGCGTGCCAGGGCTGCGATCGCGCGGCCATTGACAGCTCGGGTGGTCGAACTGGCAATCGGTCCTTTGCCGTCAAGTGGCTGCCCCAGACCCCCCAGCACCCGCCCGATGAGACGTGATGACACCGGCACACGCAACTGCTCGCCGGTCGAGGTCACTATCGCCCCCGGCGTAATACCCGAGATCGGTCCGAGCGGCATCAAAAGCAAACGGTTGTCGCGAAACCCGACAACCTCAGCTTTGATATAGGAACCGTCTTCCTGGTTTTCGATGCGGCAAAGCCGGCCGATGGAAACGGCCGGACCGATCGATTCGATGACCAGTCCGACTACCTGGGAGACTCTGCCAAACTGCTTGACCGTGCTGGCGCGCGCAATCCGGTCGGCGTACATGTCGTACGGCACAACACTCAAGCCGACTCCTCGGCGCCGACCAGCGTGTCGGCGATCACGTCAAACTGCGATTCGATCCTGGCGTCAATATCGCCGGTGGGAGTTTCGATAAAACAGCCGCCGTGGCGGACCCTGGGGTCCGCCTCGAAGGTTATCTCTTTGATCGCGGCCGAACTGCTCAGGAATCGGTTCATATTCTGTTCCATGATCGGAAGAAAGTCCGGGTGCACTCGGATTTTGAGCCGGGACCGATCGATGAGCTGATTGATGACGCCGTTGATGAGCTCGACCGTCGCCTCGCGGTCAGCCTCGATGGCATCGAATGTCACTTTGCGACTTACTTGCAGCACCAGTTCGAGAATGCGCGACTTCGCTTGCTGCAGGAGGGTCTCGCGCTGCGTCACTGCATCTTTGATGGCCTGGTCGAATCGCGCCAGTACCTGGCGGGCCTCGTCGAGCCCTTTGCGCACCCCGGCCTCATGCCCCGATTGGTATCCTTCATCCCGCGCAGACTCCTGCGCCTGCTGTAATGCCCGTTCGAACTTGACGACTTCGGTGATCGGGATGAACTTAACGTCGTCGCCGCTGGTAATGCACTCGACTGTCGGATAATGCTCGGCCAGGATGCGGACAGCTTTCGTCTCAGCTTGCAGGTCTCGTTGCCGTTCGCCGATAAACACCACCGGCGCGTCCGTGACATTTCGGACAATCTTAGACAATGATATCCTCTTTGCCGCCGCGGCCGGAAATGAATATCTGGCCTTCTTCTTCGAGGCGACGTACCGCTTCGACTATTCTCCCTTGTGCCGCCTCCACGTCAGAAAGGCGTGTTGGCCCCATGAATTCCATCTCTTCTTTGATCATGACCGCCACACGTTCGGAGACGTTGGCGAATATCTTCCCCTTGACCTCGTCGCTGGCCGCCTTGAGCGCAATCGACAGGTCCTTCGTCTCCACTTCTTTGAGCACCCGCTGGATGGAGCGGTCATCAAGCAACACGAGGTCGTCAAACACGAACATCATGTTCTTGATTTCAGCCGCCAGGTCCGGGTCCTCAGCCTCAAGCGATTGAAGAATATTTTTTTCCGCGGTGGTATCGATCAGGTTAAGGATTTCCGCGATAGCCTTGGCGCCTCCAGATACGGATAGGTCGCGACTCGATGACGCCCCGAAATGGCTTTCCAGCGTCCCTTCGATTTCCTTCAGAATCTCAGGAGAAATCTTCTCCATCGTGGCGATTCGAAGCGCTACTTCCGCCTGAAGCTCCGGCGTCAGTTCCGAAAGGACCGCCGCCGCCTGCTGCGGGCTCAGTTGCGTCATGACCAGCGAGATGGTCTGTGGGTGTTCATTCTGAAAGAACGCGCTGAGCTGCTTGGGGTCGATATCCTTAAGAAGCGAAAACCCTTTTGATTTGAACGAGGACTCGAGCCGGTGCAGGATCTCCTTGGCCTTGTGCGGGCCAACCGCTTTCTCGAGAATCTGCGAGGCAAAATCGACACCGCCCTGCGAGATGTACTGGCGCGCCATGAATATCTGATGGCACTCCTCGATTACCTTCTGCTCGATCTCGGGGGGGACGTCGCGTAGGTTGGCAATTTCCACCGTCACTTTTTCAAGATCGGCTTCCGACATCCCCTTCAGAACCAGCGCTGAAACCTCGGGACCGAAAGCCACCAGGGCAACTGCCGCCTTCTGCTGTGGTGTCATTACCTCGTATTCCATACCGACCTCTACTCAATCATGAGCGTCTTAATGACCTTGGCCACTTCTTCCGGCTTTTCCTTGGCCACGTGCTGCATCTGATCAACCAGGCGCGGCTTGCGCGGCTCCATCGCTATCGGCCCCGACTCTTCTTCGCCTCCCTGTTGCGCCTGCGCCCTTACCTGACGGGGCACTGAAGGCGGCAAAATCTGACCGAGTGCCGAAAACAGTTTCTTCGATTTACGCTTGAGATACAAGAGCGCCATGATGACCAGAAGTACGATGCCGACTTTCTTGGCAATTTCCCAGTAGAACTCCCGCTGATACATGGTATCAAGCTGCTGTTGTTCCACCTGAATCTGATCACGGTTGAATGGCACGTTGAACAGCTCGATCTGATCGTTTCGCTGTGAATCGAATCCGACAGCGTTTCGCACGACCGCCGCCAGGCGATCCAGTTCTTCCTGCGACCGCGGCTGGTACACTTTCTCGCCGGCCTCGCCGCCCGCGGCTTGCTCGGAATAGGTGCCGTCGACCGTGACGGCCACCGACAGCCGGTTGATCGTTCCGACTGCGTTGACTATATGCTCGACCGTCTTGTTCAACTCGTAGTTGGTGACATAGGTCTCTGAGTTTTCCTGCTGGGAACTACCAACACTGTCCTGGGCTTTGTTGCTTGAGTTGTTGGTCGTCTTGGTGTGCTCTTCACTCCGGATCTGCGAATTGTCCGGGTCGAACTTCTCTTCCGTCCGTTCCAGCTGCTGGAAATTCAATTCTGCCGTGACCCGCACGATTGCCTTGCCGGGTCCAAGCACGCCGTCCAGCATAGACTGAGCTTTTTCTTCGAGATACTTTTCCACCTGTTGCCGGACATCGAGCTGCGAACTTGACATACCGGCCAACGGGTCCGCTTTCTGGCCACCCGAGATCAGATTCCCCTCATAATCGACTATGGTGATGTTGCCTGGACTCAGACCTTCGACCGATGATGCTACCAGATGGGTGATTCCATTCACCTGCTGCCGCCCTAATTGCGAATGCCCCTTTAGCTTCAGTAATACTGAGGCGGTCGCCTCACGTTTGTCTTCCTTGAACAGCCGGTCCTTGGGAATGACGATATGCACCCGCGCCGCCTGTACTTCGGAAAGCTGCATGATCGTCTTGGTCAGTTCCCCTTCCAGCGCGCGCCGGAAATTGAGATTCTGAAGGAAATCGGTCATCCCCAGATTGTTCTTGTCGAATATGGAGTACCCCATCACGCCCCCCTTGGGCAGCCCTTCGGCGGCCAGCGAAATGCGGGTCTTGTATACCTGGTCCGAGGGAACTTCAATCGAGGTTCCGTTGTCGGTCAGTTTGTATGGGATCTTCTGGTCGCCGAGATAGGAGACTATCTCGCCGGCTTCACCTTCGTCCAGATGGGTGTAGAGGCGAGCATAGTTGACATCCTTCACCCAGCCGACCACAAAGAAGATACCAACGATAGTACCACCCGCCAGGCCAAACAGCATCATCACCTGGCTTGCCGTCATGTTGGCCACATAGGCGGAGAAGTTCTTAAAGCCGCTTTTCAGATCGTTCATGGCAATTCCTATTGTCTATCACGGTTCAGCCGTCCCTGGCTGAATGGCGTGCCGCTGGTCGTTCTGACTAAATCGGCATGCGCATAAGTTCGTTATAGGCATTCAACAGCTTGTTCCGGATCTCCAAGAGGAGATCCATCGTCAGCCCTGCTTCCTCCGCTTTGATCATCACATCGTGCAGCTCGATCGGCTCGCCGGACATGAACGCCTGCTGCGCCTGTCCCGCCGAGTGCTGCGCGTCGTTGACGCCGTTCAGGAAATTTGAGAACATTTCGGTGAAATTGGCCTGGGCCGCCCCTTCCGGCGCCATCTCGTCGAGCACCGTCTTCCGTCCAAGCCGCTCGACCAGCCCAGGTACGAGCCGCGTGACATTGTTCACCGGTGTCGCCATGGTCACACTTTCACGTCGATGATCTGCCCGACCATCGGATCTGGCGCTTCGGCGGCGGCAGTTGCCTTATAGCCGGTCCCGAACCGCTGGTTGTCTTTGAATCGGGCGAATAGAAGTTCGAGTGCTTTTTGTTCGTCGACCGACAGAAAATCGGCGTAGCTCCCCTTGGGCGCCGTCACGGCCAGTTTCGATCCCGAAGTGCCTTCCTGCGGTTCAATAACAACGGTAGCATCGTTCGTCGGTCGTGCGGCCGGATCCTGAGTGACCGGCAGTTGGTTGTCCCGACGATTGACCTGCTGGTACGATTGTATGCCGACTTGGTTGATGTTCATATTATCTCTCTCACTTTCCCGATATCTCGATAGCATCTCTGGCCATCTGTTTGGCGGCGGCGATCGCGTTGGCATTCGCTTCATACGCCCGGCTGGCCGACATCATGTCCACCATCTCATTGATGATCTCCACGTCCGGCATTTTCACGTATCCTTGTTCGTCCGCATCCGGATTGGTTGGATCATACACCAGCTTGAAACTCGAGGCCGGATCGGTGACCTCGCGTGGCTTGGCCGATGACATCTCAAGTTGGTCTCGAATGATGAGTGACTTACCCGGCCGATGTCCAGGATCAGTCTGCGCCAGCGGTGTTTGGGCCTGTTGCAGAAATGACTCGAACGACCCGGGCTCCTTCTGCTCCGCCACCAGAACGCGCTTGCGCCGGTACGGCCCACCCTCGGTCGTTTCGGTCGTCTCGGCGTTGGCGATATTCTCCGCCACCACGTTCATTTTCAATCGTTGGACCGTGAGACCCTGGGATGAGACTTCTATGGAATGGAATATGCCGCCCATGATGATCTCCTTATTCGCTCTTTATCGCGTTGCGAAGACCGGCGAACTTCATCTGGAGCAGCCGCGCCGCCACCGAGTACGCCAGTTGGTTCTGCACCATGCCGGCCATCTCGTGATCCACGTCAATAGAGTTCATATCGCCATTCGCGATCCGTGCTTCTTTCACATCCGGCGTCCGTTCCTGATGCGCTCCGATGGGCAAGTGGTGGACATCGGTGCGAGTCCCCGCAAGATGGTTGGACTTGGCGGTCAGGCGATTGAACTCCCCCTGGAAATCGATATCGCGCGATTCATAGCCGGGCGTGGCGACGTTGGCCAGATTGCCGCTGATGAGTTTCTGTCGAAACGAGCCGAGATTGAGATATTTCCGAAAGGTGGGCACCGCCATCTTGTCGAAAATGAACTGCGTCAGCTTGTTGTCCATACCTTCGTTTTCGTATACACGATCTCCGACCGGTGCAAAGCAAGGGCGGTGCCAAGCTCCCGCGTGATGCGGTAATGCTATGCGAATCAATTGAATAGCGGCGACGAGGCAGTGCGCTCGGCCGGCGTCAAAGGTAGTTATCGGAAACGATTTCCAACGATGATGGAAGATTTGTATCGGTGCTACAAGGTGTCACCCGCCGCGACGGCAGGATAGTATAGTTGCGATGATGGCTCTTTGAGGGTCTGTTCCATCGTCAATATCACGATATCCACCCGGCGGTTTTGGGCGCGGTTTTCGATGGAGTTGTTCGGTCTGACCGGACGGTACTCACCATAGCCGAGCGCCGATATTTGATCCGGTTTGACCGCCCCCTCGTCGACAAAGAACCGTACCACTGAGGTTGCCCGCGCTGACGATAACTCCCAGTTCGACGGATACTGGATCGTACTGATAGGGCGGTCATCGGTGTGTCCTTCGATACGGATATGATTGGGCAGGCCGCTGATCTTGCCCGCGATGAGGTCGAGCATCTCCACCGCACGCAGTTCGAGATTGGCGGAGGCTTCCTTGAACAGCGCCGACTCCATAATATGCACCACCAATCCGCGCTCGGTGATCTCGGCTTTGAATTCGTTCTGGCGGTTGACTTCCTTGAACCGCTCCGCAAGCTGCTTTTGGATCATATTCAGGTCACCGAGCTTGAGCACGCCGTGACCGGTTTTACTCTTTTCCGCAGGGCGTTTAACCAACTGGTCCCCACCCTTCAGCACACCTTGAAGCGCCTCTGCCATCTTGCCGAATTTTTTGGCATCGATCTGCGACATGGAGTACATAACCACGAAAAAGGCCAGGAGTAATGTGATCAAGTCGGCGTAGGTGAGCAGCCAGCGTTCGAGGTTCTCGTGGCCGTCATGCTTCTTACGGGTACGGCGCACGGCTCAGACCTCGCCGCGGCGGTGCTGCGGAGCAATAAATGAATGGAGACGAGTCCGGATATTTCGCGGATTGTCGCCGGACTGGATCGCCACAACCCCCTCTGTGATCAATTCGAGATGGGCCATTTCCTCCTCGTGACGAAGGCGCAGCTTGTCCGAGACCGGTAGGAAAAACAGGTTGGCCAATCCCACTCCCCAGAGCGTGGCAATGAAAGCGGCAGCTATCGAAGCTGCCATGCGACTGGCATCGGAAGTGTTCCCCAGTGTGTGCACCAGACCGAGTACAGTTCCCAAGATTCCCAATGTTGGCGCAAACCCGCCGGCTTTTTGGAAAAACGTGATACCTCGCTTGTGACGTTCCTCGACATACGCCATCTCGGTCTCCAGTATCTCCCGCAATACCGTGACTTCCGTGCCATCGATCACCAGTTGAACCCCCTTACGATAGAACGGATCGTGGATCCGCTTGAGATCCCCTTCGAGTCCCAGAATCCCCTCGCGTCGCGCCTTCTCCGCCATGCGGACGATTGATTCGATGGTCGCAGTGAGAGGATGAGACGGGCCAAAGAAAGCCAGTCGGAGATAGCTTGGAACCCTCTTCACCGTATGTATAGACGTCGTAATGATGGTCGCCCCAAGCGTGCCACCGATCACCAGGAGAATAGGGGCGGTGATGAAAATGGCGTCAAGCTCGCCCCCTTCCAACTTGAAGGCACCCAGGACCGCACCGAATGCGAGAATCAGACCGATGGCTGTTGCAAGATCCATGACCGACGGTGTCCGTTCCGTTTATCGTGACCTGTTTATTATTTGCGCATTTTGTGCGCACAACGGGGCTTTACCCCGTCTGGCATAATATCGGCAGGAAATCCGGTTTATAAAGCCGGGTGATGTGTGATCTCCAGCGGGTCCAGGTGGAAGGCGGCCTACGTGGCTTTCTCGTCTTCGTATTCGGCCAGTTTGTTGCGGATGGTGCGGGTGGTGATACCGAGCGCCTCGGCGGCCCTGGTCTTGTTGCCGTTGAACTTCTCCAAGGTCTTGAGAATCAGATATTTGCTCCCCTCTTCGAGCTTCATCGGAATCTTCAACATCGGCATGTCATCGGGCATCTGTCCGAGCGCCAGCTCGACGGGAAAATCATCTTCGGTCAGGAGTTCGGCGCGCGAAGTAACCACGGCACGCTCGATGAGATTCTCCAGCTCTCGAACGTTACCCGGCCAGTGATATTTCACGAACAGCCGCAGCGCGGCATCGTTCAGCCCTTTGACCTGCTTGTGGTTCTCGCGATTGTACCGCTCGACGAAGTGGTTCACCAGCGGTGCAATGTCTTCCTTTCGATCGTTCAGTCGCGGCAAATAAATGGGAATGACATTCAACCGATAAAACAGATCTTCCCGAAACAGCCCGGCTGAGATGAACTCCTTCAGGTTCCTGTTTGAGGTCGCAATGATGCGTACATCGACAGAAATAGTGGTGCTGGAACCGACGCGTTCAAACTCCCGTTCCTGGATGACCCGAAGCAGCTTCGATTGCAGATTGAGCGGCATCTCGGAGATTTCATCCAGAAGCAGCGTACCGCCATCGGCCAGTTCGAACCGGCCCCGATTAGTTTTTTTAGCGTCGGTGAATGCCCCCTTCTCATAGCCGAACAGCTCCGCCTCGACCAATGATTCCGGCAATGCGGCACAGTTCAGCTTCACGAATGGGCCCTCACGACGGTTGGATGCATAATGGATCGCCCGTGCGACCAGCTCCTTGCCGGTACCGGACGCCCCGGTGATCATCACGGTGGAGCGGGCATCGGCCACCGACTGGATGAGGTCGAATATCTCCTTCATGATCTTGGATTTGCCGATGATATTCTGAAACCGGTCGGCCAGATCTCTGCGAAGCAGGCTGTTCTCAGTCTTAAGGTGGATCAACTCGGCGATGCGGGACATGATATGCTCGACAGCATCCGGCGAGACCGGCTTCAGGAGAAAATCGTAGGCGCCCCGTTTGATCGCCTTCACCGCCGTCTCCACCGTGCCGTATGCCGTCATGATCACGACCACTACTTCCGGATTCAACCGTTTGAGATGATCCAGAAGCGCCAGTCCGTCGATCTCCTTCATTTTCAAATCAGTCAGCACGATATCGAAAGAGCGGGCTTTGAATTTCACCAACGCCTCCTCACCGGAGAGTACCGACACACAGTCGTACCCGGCGCGAGCCAGAGTCTCGGTGAGGTAATCGTTCACCAGTCTGTCGTCGTCGACGACCAACACGGAATACTTCATAGTCCCTGCTCCCTGTTCACATGATCCATTTTGACCGGCAGCAAAATGCGGAATCGCGCGCCCCCTTCGGGTCGGTTGTCCGCCACGAGGTCACCGCCATGTGCCTTTATGATCTTCCAAGCCACCGCGAGTCCCAGGCCGTTTCCATCAAGTTTGGTGGTGAAGAACGGCGCGAATATCCGGTCAATATGCTCCGGCGCAATTCCGGGTCCGCTATCCGCAACGGTAGTTTCCAAAACGGTGTCATCAAGCCCGAGCAGAAGTCGCTCACCGTACAGATGTGTCGCGCGCTGCCTGCTCAGCCGCTCGCACCCGATTTCGACCCGGCCGCTCTCGCCGCACGCCTCAAGCGCGTTCTGGAACAGGTTGAACAGAAGTTGCCGCATCAACATGGGATCGATCCACACCGTTGATGATGCACCATCCGATCCGACCGAACCGCGCACCACGATACTGAGCGGGGCTGCTCGTTCGGCGTTGTCGCGCCTGAACTGCTCGATAGTCCGATGAAGGAACTCTTCGATATTTGTTTCTTCCTTGTTGACCTCGTCAAACCGGGAATAATTGAGAAGCGTGGTGACTGTTTTGTTGAGACTCTCTACCCCGTGCATGATCTTCTCGACCAGCGCGCGGCGAGCATCATCATCGGGAAGGTCTCGAAGCAACAAGGCCGCAAAACCACCTATCCCCGCCAGCGGGTTGCGGACCTCATGGGCGATAGTCGCCGCCATTTCACCCAGCGCCGCCAGCGTGTTCAGCCGCGCCAGTTCATGTTCCATCCGCTTGAGCTTGGTCAGATCATGGAGCACCTCAACCGCTCCCGCCGGACGGCCCTCGTTATCCCGCAACAGCGCCGTCGAAGCCGAGAGGTGCAGCCGCGCGCCATCGGCCAGATTGATAACTCGTTCGACCGAATCGACCGCGCGCCCGGTCTCCGCCGCTCTCAGACAGTTGGCGTCGATAGGGGTACCGGGAGTGATGATATCTCTATATGGCCTCCCCAACGGCTCCTCAAGCGGCAGTCCGAATAACAGGGATGCCGCCGGGTTGAAATGCGTGATCCGGCCGCTCTGGTCCACCGCGATCACGCCGACTCCCAGCGAGTTGAGAATGCCGTTGAGAAACTCCGTGGCCGCGAGGTTCTTTTGCGTCATTTCGACCAGTTTGCGGTTAGTCTCCGCCAGACGGTCATTCTGCGCGGTGAACTCTTCCTTCAGCTCGAGATATTGCCGCTGCAGGCCGTTGATTATCCGGTTGAATGAGGCATACGACTCGGCAAACTGCGCCACATTCGGTTCTGCGTCTATGGCTGTCGGGGTAAACTCTGCCTGCTGCTCATCCATGGGAACAATGGTCCTCCATTGCAGCGAGAGTAGGCCAGATTTGGCGTCTATTCAACAAAAACTTTGATCAGAAGTAGCTGGCTAGTTCGGCGGCAATATCCTCTATGGGCACGATATGGTCGGCGATGCCGGCTTCGATGACGGCTCTCGGCATCCCATACACCACGCAGGTGGCTTCGTTTTGGGCGATCACTACGCCCCCCTTCTGCTTGAGATTGGTCAAACCGACCACCCCGTTGTTCCCCATGCCGGTCAGGATAATCCCCATTGCTGTGGAGGTATAGCTTTCGGCGACTGAGTTCATCATGACGTCAACGCACGGCCGGTAGAGGGTGTTGGCAGGCTGGTCGGAAACAATCACGGTGGCCGAGCCTCCCCGTTTTCGCACGGTTATCTGGCGCCCGCCGGGCGCCAGCAGCACGACTCCCGGCTGGACTGATTCGCCGTCGACCGCTTCACGCACGGCCACCTGCGAAAGGCCATCCAACCGCTCCGCCAGTGACTTGGTAAACATGGGCGGTATGTGTTGGGCGATGACAATACCCACCGGGAGGTTGCGCGGCAATTTCGGAATGATGCCCTGAAGCGCGGGCGGTCCGCCGGTCGAGGAGCCGATCGCAACGATGCCGATCGGGTGGTTTCGCCGACGGGTTGTCCGTATCGAAGCAGGTGTTGCGGTTGTGGCCACAGCCAGGTTGCCAACACCGAGCTTGCCCCTGGCACCAGTCCCGCCCAATTGTCGCTGCCGGTGACGAGCCATGAGCAGGTGCTTGCGCCTGGCGATATCCTTGATCTTGGCCAGCAATTCTCCTTTGATCTTCACAATGTCCAAACTCACGAATGACATCTGCTTGGGAATGAAATCAACAGCTCCCAGGTCAAGCGCCTCAAACGTGGCATGCGCCCCTTCGGTCGTCAGCGATGACACCATCATGACCGGCACCGGATCGGTGGCCATGATCTGACGCAATGCAGTCAGGCCGTCCATCCGCGGCATTTCGATATCCATGGTGACCAAATCCGGCTTGAGCAGACGGACCTTCTCGATCGCCTCCTCGCCGTCCCGCGCGGTCCCGACAACTTTGATCGTAAGGTCCGACTCGAGCATAAGCGTGAGGGCCTTACGCATAAAGGCGGAATCATCCACCACCACAACGTTTATTGTCTTCTCCGGCACGCTGCTCATCGAACCATCATCCTACGCCAGTCGATGTGCGATATTGAACAAACCCAACAGGTCGACTATCAACCTAATCCGTCCATCCCCAAGTATGGTGGCACCGGCAATTCCTTCGGTGGCACCGAAATACTGGCCCAGTGACTTAATGACCACTTCTTCCTGGCCCAGGAACCGATCGATATTGATGCCCAACTTCTTGTCGGCCAGCCCGACCACCACCACATACGGCTTTTCCGCCAGGGACAGACCGCGGCGGTTTCGTCGCAACACATCACCGACATTGATCACCGGGATGACCTCGTCGCGGAGCCGCAGAACGGGGCGGCCATTGACGAAGGAAATGTCCGCCTGGTTCGCTTTCACGGTTTCGAACACCGACGACAACGGCAGGACAAACATCTCGCCGTCGGATTCGATAAGCAGTCCCTGGATAATGGCCAGCGTCAGCGGAAGTTTGATTGTCAAGGTCGTTCCCCGATCGCGGGCCGACTCCAGTTCGATCAATCCGCTTAGCTTCTCGATATTGGTTCGGACGACATCCATCCCCACGCCGCGGCCGGACACACCGGACACCACCTTGGCCGTGGAAAAACCCGGCTCGAAGATGAACCGGAACAGTTCCTTTTCCGACATGCGGTCAACTTCGGCTCGCCCGGCCATTCCCCGTTCCACCGCCTTGTTCCGGATGGCAGCGACATCGAGCCCCTTCCCGTCATCCTGTATACGCAGCACGATATTCGAGCCCTCCTGGCTCGCTTGCATAGTGATCGTTCCTTTTGCGGGCTTCCCTTTGGCTATCCGGTCCTCAGGTGATTCGATACCGTGATCGCAGGAGTTCCGTATGATATGCACCAGCGGATCCCCGATCTCTTCGATAACCGACTTATCGAGTTCGGTGTCCTCTCCCGACATGATTAGTTCGATCTGTTTGTGGCTGTCGCGACTGAGATCGCGAACCAGGCGCGGAAACTTGCTGAACACTTTTCCGACCGGCTGCATGCGCATCTTCATTACCGCCATTTGTAACTCGGTCGTGATGTAGTTCACGGAGGCCGCCGCCTGATTGAGCTGTTGCACCTGCGCGTTGCCTTCGAACGCCGAGGTGATACGCGAGATCGTCTGCATGAGGCTGTTCCGGCCGAGCACCAGTTCACCCATCAGGTTCATGAGCGAATCAAGTCGATTCACATCCACGCGGATGGTCTGGTCCGCGGAAACCTTCTTGTCGACTCCTGGCTTGGGCTGGGCGGCCACCGCCAACGGCTCTGCCGCCGGTGCCGGAGTCGCTACGTCCTCTGCAGGTGACGCTTTGATCGCAGCGACTTCAACGACCGGGGAAGCCTCCGGCAACACCGGAGCGGACCCGCCAGTCTGTATCGCCACCAGATTTGCTACGATCTGAGTGAGATCGAGCCGCTCCGTATTGCGAGCTCTGACATTCTCGATCAACGTCATGAGCAGGTCGAGCGACGCCAGCAGGACGTCCATTATCTCAGGCGTCACCGCCAGTTCAGCTTTACGCAGCTTATTCAGGACGTCTTCCATTTTGTGGGTCAACTCGGTGACCTGATCGAAGCCAAGGAAACTCGAGGTCCCTTTGATCGTGTGCGCGGCGCGGAAAATTTCGTTCAACAGATTTAAGTCCGACGGCATCGTCTCCAGTTTCACCAGGTTGGTATCCAGTGAATGCAGGAGTTCATCGGTCTCGACCAGGAAATCGTCGATGATTTCCTTCATTTCGTCCAGTTGGAGTTCCGTCTCGTTGGACATGCTGTCCCCCTTACCGCGACTTCGCTTTGGCAAACATCGAATCGATATCGGTCTGCCGGGCCTGTTTGTTGGCCAAGTCGGCGTGCGGGTCGAATGCCCGCGTCGGACGAGTCCTCGCTGGATCCTCGCCGGACGCTGATGACCCGCCCGGACCGAATCCGCCGAGTATATTCTGCAGACGGTCCTCGATGTCTTCAAGTAACGAGGCCGCGTGGTTCATTTGCTGCGAGGTGATGTCCTGAAACTGGAGTGCCTCCATGATCGCATAGGCGTCGTTCAGATTCGACTCAGCTTTTTGTCGGATCGCGGTGATCAGCATGGCGACATCGGCCTGCTGCCGTGCATCGATCATGGCGATCAACTGCGCCAGACCGGTGATCACGTCTTCTTCCCGCTGCGTGATATGTTCGACCACGTCGAGCATCCGGTGCGCCGCCGCCTCTGTCTGCGCCGATATTTTGTCGAGCTGGTTGGTGGCCTGCGGCACCTTCTGCTGCGATTCAACCAGCGGCTCGCGGATCTGTCGCACAGCTTCAAGGAGTCCGCTCACCGACAAGGCGATCGAACTCAGCTCGCTTTGCAGCCGGCCGTAGATGTCTTGCGTGTCAGTCATTCCTGCCTCCCATGTGCATCAGCCGGCCAGCACCTGGTCGATCTTCGCCTTCAATGTCTCCGGCGTGAACGGCTTCACGATATAGTTGTTCACACCCGCCTTCATCGCCTCAATGATATCCTCTTTGACCGACCGCGTCGTCACCATCAAGACCGGGAGCGCCTTGTATTCGTCCATCGACCGCAACGTGGTGACGAACGCCAGGCCGTCCATCTCCGGCATGTTCCAGTCGGTGATTACGAAATTCACCTTCTCCTCTTTCAGTTTACCCAGCGCGTCCTTCCCGTCGGTGGCCTCGACCACGTTCTCGAAACCGGCCCGTTTGAGCGTATTGATAATGATCCGCCGCATGGTGGGGCTGTCGTCAACCGCCAGTATTTTGAGATCCGCCATATATCCTCCTGTCGATGGTGTCCTGCTCTATTGGTGTAACTGCCTGGCTATCTCATCGAGAAGCCGCGATGATTTGAACGGCTTGACCAGATAGGAGCTGGCTCCCACGGCCAGCCCGCGTTCGCGATCGTCCTCCCCCTCTTCGGAAGAGAGGATGATGATCGGCGTATCGCGATACGTTTCATTCTTGCGCAGCGTATCGATCAACGAATAACCATCCAGATTTGGCATGTTCAGATCCGTTATTACCAGATCCACTGGGGACGACAGACGCGAGATCTTCTCAATCGCATCCATACCATCCGATGCCGTCACGACTTCGAAGCCGCTGTTCTTGAGCGAGAACGAAACGAACTTGACGATGGTCGGTGAATCGTCGACAATCAGTATTTTCTGGCTCATACGACCTGTCCCGTCTGGTGACGGTTCCCCGTTACTTCCTCACTGTCACCGGTTTGATTTTGCTCAACAGTTCCATCGCCCGGGTAGCGCCGTCGGCCGCGCTCGTGCTCCTAGCCGCCAGTGGAGATGCCGCCGTCCGAACGGTGCATGGCGCCTGACGGGCCGGTTCGGCGGTGGTTACGGCCGCAGCTTCTTTCTGGTACACCAGGGCGTTCTTGAAGTACACGAGCTTGAACGCCTTGCTGATGCCGTGCAACGTCTCGGAATGTCCGATGAACAGATAGCCGCCCGGTCGCAGCGCATTGTAGAACCCGCGCACGATCTGCCGCTTCACGTCGTCGGAGAAGTAGATCATGACATTGCGGCAGAACACCATGTCCATGCCGCTCACCATGGCCAGCTTGCGCGAGTCATTCAGATTCATATGTGAAAACTTCACCAGCGCTTTGACTTCCGGATTCACTCGATAGCTGTCACCGGATCGCGAGAAGTATCGGGCAAGCAGGTCCGGTCGGACGCCTCTCATGGTTATGCCTGAATACTCCCCCAAACGCGCTTTCTGGAGCACCTGTTCGGAAATGTCGTTGGCGACGATCTCAATGTTCCAGCCTGCCGCATTCCGCAACCGCTCGAGAATGATGATGGCCAGGGTATACGGTTCCTCTCCGGTCGAACACCCGGCCGACCAGATGCGAAGCGTCCTGTTCCCCTTGCGGGTTGACTGCTCATTGATCACCAACGGGAGAGCCTCATCCGAGAAGCACTGCAACTGCGGTTCGTTGCGAAAGAAACTCGTTTCATTGGTAGTCACCAGGTCCATCAGGCGGTGGAACTCTTTCAGAGAGAGGTCGTACTTCACGTGGTAGAAATAGTCGCGGACGGTCTTGATCTGAAGATCCTCCATCCGCCTGGCCAGTCTGTTCTTGACCAGATACATTTTATTCTCAGGGAAAAAGATGCCGCTCCGTTCATGGATGAAATCCCGGATCAACCCAAACTCCTCAGCCGTCATTTCGATGTCGCCGTCCAATTGGCCCTGCATACTGGTTCCTTCGTGCCTGAACGTTCAGACTGAGAGATCACTGCTGACGTTTGACGGTCGCCTCGGCAAGTTTGTACAGTTGGTTAATGTTGAACGGCTTGATGATATAATCCACTACCCGGCTCCGCAACGCAGAGACCGCGCTGTCAACTGACGGAAATCCGGTCATCAGAATGACAGGGATACTCGGATACTCTTGTTTCAATTCGGCCGTCAGGGCCAGACCATCCATCTGCGGCATTTTGATATCACTTAGGACCAGGTCCACCGAACGGTCATGGAGGATCTCCAACGCCTTTTCGCCGTTTTCGGCAACGGCGATCTGCCACCCCTGTCCTGAAAAGAAATCATAGAGGAGATCGCGGATGAGCAGTTCGTCATCGACAACCAGGATTGACGGTTTAGACATGGTCGGCTCCTTCAAGCGTCGACACTGCCATGCCGATGGCAGTCTCCACATCTTTGTTGGTGTCGCTCCTCAATGAATGGAGAGCCGGCAATGCGTCGATCGCCCGCATCTGGGCCAGTCCCTTGATGACGGCGATCTTGACAATATCCTGCGAATCGGTCAGGTACGGCAGCACCAGCGCCGCGAGTGAGGGGTCCCGCAATTCCGCCAGTGCGTTGATGGCGTGGTAGCGCACCCAGACATCTTCGTCGTCCAGCAGGCATTTGATATCGCGAACTGCCACCCGGCCACAGAGCGCCACGAGCGCCGAAATGGCCGCTTTGCGCACACTGCTGTTCTCGTCGTTGAGCGCCACCCGTATAGGCTCCGGATCGCACACCGGTCCCAGCCGCGCCAGCGCGTTGATCGCGCTCTGGCGCACTGTCGCTTCGGGGTGATTGATCGCTTTGATGAGCGGGTCCACCACGTCCGCCTCCCCTATCATACCGAGGGCCGAGACCGCCAGACGTTGTCGCTCGGCGTTTTCGTGGTAGAGGTCGGCCGTGAACTTGGCGACCACCCGTGGCCCGCCAATAACGATCAGCGCGCCGAGGGCGGCCTCGCGCACGTCGCGATACACGTCATCGAGTCCGGAAAAAATGAAATCGACATCCTGCTCGGAGCATAACCAGCCGAGCGAGAAAAAGGCAGCCGAGCGGACATGACCGTTGGCATCCATCGCCAGACGTTTGAGCGTGGTCACGGCTCCGTTGAAGCCGCTGATCCCCAGCACCTGCGCTACCTTGCGCCGAACACCCGGATCGGTGTCATCGGCGACAGGAACGAGCATGGCGGCTACCGAATCGTCGACAATCTCCTTGACGATATCGAGAAGAACGATCTTGGCTTCCGGCGCAGCACCGCGGAGGCGGTCAAAAAACACTTCTATGGCAGGCTGACCGAGACCGGACAGCAGTTCCGACAGGCGGTGGTGATTCTCTTCAGGCAAGAATGGAATGGCGTCGACCAGACCGGCTAAAGAGGCGGCCGAAAGCCACCACGAGGGCCTCATCAGCGCGAAGTCGATCATCGCCTGGTCGCCGTTTCGCATGCCTTCAAGAACCGCTGCCAGAAACCGTTCGAGCGGAATATCACACTCGACAGCCCCGCGATTGCGTGCGTGAATTCTCACCACCGCAGCCAGCGCCGCCTCAGCGATCGACTGGTCTTTGTGGTCCAGAAATGGCAGGAGGTGAGGGACCGAGTCGGCGAGACCGATCTGCCCTATTGCGTCTATGACGGCGAACAACAACACCGGGTCGTCGGCAACAAGCCCGGCATACAACTGATGCAGCGTTTCTGATGTACCGATCTTACCGAGCGCCTCGACAACCGACAGGCGGATCTCCTCCCGCGTTTCAAAAGCGGCCATGAGGTGAGGAACAGCCCTGTTGTCTCGGATCTCTCCCAGCGCCTCCGCGGCGGAACACGCCACATTGCTGTTGGCGTCGCCAAGCCGGTCGCAGAGCGCTTCGACCGCCTGCGGGTCACCGATCAAACCGAGGACATCAACCACGAACTTGCGGACATCGTGGTCATCGACAGTAATGTTGGCCAGCAGCGCCGGTACCGCCTCACGACCAATTCGCACGAGAATCTCGGAGGCCAGGTTGCGGGTGCCGATATCCTGATGCTCCAGAAATCGAATCAGGAGGTGCGAGACGGTGGGACGGTTGGCGCGCACGAGCGAGTCGGCCGCCAGTTCGCGTATACCCAGGTCTGGGTCCTCCAGCGCCAGTACCAGACCGGCCAGCGCTTCATCCTGGGCGTAGGTCGCCAGTTCCCGCACCGCCAGTTCACGCGTCGTGAACTCGGGAGACTGCAATCCTGCCAGCAGCTCAACAACCCGTGTAGACGTATCCCGCATTCCTTCCACCCCCGCCAATGACACCTCTCTCTCAGAGCGTAGTGACCGGCTGATACGACGAAAGCGCTTCCTCTTCAGAGGAGAAGATCTCGAAAATGTGCGACAACTGCGTGATATCGAAGATCTCCTGCACGTAGTTAGCCAGGTTGGACAACGTCAGGCGCCCTTTGAACATCCTGACTTCTTTCATGATCGACACCAGCGCCCCCAGTCCGGAGCTGTTGATGAAATCGACTCCGGTGAGGTTCAGGTGTACGCAGGTGGTGTTCTTCCCCAGCAGCTTCTTCACCTGTTCCTTCAGGATCGTGCCGCTGGCCAGATCCAGCCTGCCGTTGAGCTGCAGTACCGTCACCGGTCCCTGCTGCCGCGTTGAAATCTCCATAGCGTCCTCCGCTTGCACTTATAAAGCAACCGTGTTCTTCTCGCGTTTCACCCTGATAGTGACCGTCAGACCGCCGCCGGCGTTTTCCCGAAACGAGACCTCGCTCGAACAGTGCCGAATCAGATCTATCCCGCGGCCCCCTTCCGCCAGCAGGCCGGGCGGGCTCTTTCGCTCAATCGCCTTCACTCCTCCAACCCCTTCGTCCGTTATATCGGCACTTATCTCCGTTTCGTTTACCGCGATGTCCACGAGGATTCTCTTATCCGGTTGTCGCCGGTTGGCGTGTACCAGTGCATTGGTAAACGCCTCGGACATGGCCAGCATGAGCCGCTGAGCCGGTGTTGCCTCGACGTGGTATTTCCTCAAAACCCTCTCAACATCATCCAGAAACCGGCCTTCCGATTCGCTTATCGACGGATAGCTGAATTGATATCGCTGCGTCGTCATTTCACCCACACCTGCAGCACCGTGAAATCATCGTGAGTGTCATCCGGCGCGCCTTTGGAGAACGCGTCCACCGTCTCTTTCATCTTCTGACAGAAGGCCGACGGCGCCAGCTCCAGTCCGGCTACAAAGGCCTGTTCGGCCCGCTCCCGGCCGAACAACTGGCCATAGATGTCTGCTGCCTCTGTCAAACCGTCTGTGAAAAGAAATAGCCTGTCGCCGGTCCTCAACTGACACTCCTCTTGTATAAAAGCACAGCCCGGGAACTGCCCGACAATCGGTCCGCCTGCCGCAAGATTGCGCACTTGCCTGGCGGTACTGTCCCAAAACAGGCCTGGCAGGTGCCCGGCATTACAGTAGCTCAGCGTCCGGGCGGCAACATCGACCCTGGCCAGAAACAGCGTGACATACATCTCGCGGTCCTTGACAATGCTGCTGGCCAGGAGATCGTTGAGCGCCCCCGCCAGTTCCGCCATGGTTATGGCAGGATTGGTGCACAGCAGCGACCGGATGATGCCAGACGCCGCCGACATCACCAGCGCCGCCGGCACCCCCTTGTTGGACACATCGCCCAGCAACACGACAAACGACGAGTTATCCAATCTTGCGATATCATAGAAGTCCCCACCGACTTCGCGGGCCGGGTGGTACACGCTTCCAATCTCCACCCCTTCAACTGCCTGAAGATTCTGTGGGAGAATCGTCTCTTGCACCTGCCGGGCGATCTGCATCTCCTGTTCGACCTTCTGGCGCCTCAAAGTCTCTTTCATCAGGAGGGCGTTGTCGACCGCCACGGCCACGAAATTCAGGAGCATCTCCAGGATCTCCTGGTCTTGCGAATTGTAGGGGCCGCCGTTCGCCTTGTTTATGATGATCATGACGCCAAAGCATTTCTCGGCGGTCCGGATCGGCAGCGCTATCAGTGAGTTGAGCGCAATTCCTTCGGTACGAAGCCCGATATCGTTCTGAACGATCGCCTGGCCCGAGCTGAAACAGAAGCTCGGCAGATCCATCTGCTCGCCGTGCTTGAGCGAACGGGCGAATGTCTCGCTCACTCCCCACGAGATCTTGGGCTTCAGTTCCCCCTCTTCTTCCATCATGATAAGCCCGACCTCACCGTCAACCAGGCGGATCGCCATGTCCATAACCACCGACAAGACCTTGTCGATCTCATGTATCGATGTAATGACCGCCCCCATGGTGGTCAGGTCGCAGAGCTGCGCCTTCTGAACCCCAAGGCGGGCTTCCAGTTGCTCGATCTGTGATTCCCAGTTGTACACGGTAGCCATATGCCAACTGTATCGGCAGGTCGAGAAGATTGGTTTATAGATGAACAGGACAATAGGGCACTCAGAAATTCCGGCAACAACCTCACTGAGCGATCATCCGAAGATGCGAGATTTGTAAGTTGGAGATCACTTGCTGCGAAACCGAAGGCGAATTGGCACGCCCTCGAAACCGAACTGCTCTCGAAGCTGATTGGTCAGATACTGGATATAGGTCTTATCGACCAGCTTGGGGTGATTGGTGAAAAACATGAAAGTCGGCGGCGCCGTGTCGGTCTGTGTCAGATACTTGAACTGAATATGCTTCCCCTGCCGTGCCGGAGGTTTGCGCCGACCAACCGTCCTTTGCAAAAACTCATTAAGCTCCGCCGTTCCTACTCGGCGATTATGCTCGGCGTGAACCTCTCTGACCAGACTGAGTACCTTAGCGACACGCTGACCGCTAATCGCTGAAATGTACATGATCGGCACGAACTCATGCTGCGCCAGAATCTCTTTTAACTCGGCTGTGAACTTGTCGGCCGTCTTGGCGTCCTTTTCAATCAGGTCCCACTTGTTGACCGCCACCACCGCCGCTCGGCGATTCTCAAGCACTTCGGCCAGTATGCGCTGGTCCTGTGTCGTTATTCCCGCGGCAGCGTCCACAATCACTACTCCGACATCGCAATTTTCGATAGCACGCGCCGTCCGAAGCGTCGTGTAGAACTCGATACTCTCCGCCACTTTGTACCGCCGGCGAAGTCCTGCCGTGTCGATCAGCACAAACTTCTGCCCATCCACTTCGATAGGCGTATCGACCGAATCCCGCGTCGTCCCCGCTATCGGCGAGACGATCAGTCGCTCCTGCCCGAGCAGTTTGTTGATGAACGAGGACTTCCCCACATTCGGCCGTCCCACAACTGCCACCCGAATCACACCGATCTCGGCCTCCGACTTCGCCTCGGGTACCGGCAGCCTGGCCACTAATTCGTCCATCAGGTCGCCGATACCGCGTCCTTCAGAGGCGGATACCTGCCACGGTTCCCCCATTCCGAGCTTCACGAACTCATAGCTGCCGGCAGAATAATCTTCAGTGTCAACTTTGTTGGCGACCAACAGACACGTCTTCTTAGCTTTCACCAAACTGCGTGCAATCTGCTGATCCGAGGTGTCGATTCCTACCTGAGCATCCACCATTAACAGCACCAAATCCGATTCGTTGATGGCGAAATCGGTCTGATCCAAAATCAGTTTTTCCATCATGTCTTTGGTGCCCGGCACCATGCCGCCGGTGTCCACGAGCAGGAATGAAACGCCGTTCCAATCACACGTGGCGTAATTGCGGTCCCGCGTAATGCCGGCCTGCGCATCCACCACCGCCAACTTCTTCCGAAGGAACCGGTTAAAAAGCGAGGACTTCCCCACGTTGGGGCGCCCCACAATCGCGACTACCGGGAGACTCATGAAAAGGCTTCTTTGATCGTGGCAGCCAGGTTGTACTGGCCCACCAGTACCGGCTTGCCGAGCGAGCGCTCGAACTGCGCCAGCGAGAGATTATCGAGAAAGAGATCGTCGGCATTCAGGCAATTGGGTGGAAGCACGATCGTATCATATACGTCGATTCGGCTCCGTGCTTCTCGAAGCAGGTCCTGCCCGGTCAACAGCCCGGACACCGTCACGCTCTCCCCCCAGAATCGATTCACGACCGGTTGAACGCTGACTTTCAGCTTCAACTCTTGGGTGACGAACGGCAGAACCTCCGAATTCAAAAACGGTTGCGCCGAATATCCGGTCAAAAACAAAACGCGTTTCTTAGAGCGAATAGCGCGGAGTCGGCTCCGTCGCCGATTGAACATCGTGATAAACTCACGCGCCATCCCGATCCCGTTTTCGAACTGGTTCATCTCTTCGTAGGTATGCCTGGGCGGAAACGGCCGCCTCGCCGCAACATAGAACTCATCCGCCGCCCAGACAAATCGTGTCCCGTGTTCTCGCAGATACTCGTTCTGCTGGCTCTCGATGTAATCAATGATCGGACCCGCCTCCTCCGGCGTGTATGTCCGCAGATTCGGCAGGTCGTCGCGATATTTCGTCAACCCTACCGGCACCACGGCAAGCGTCTCGACACCCGGATATATCCCGACCAGATCATTGACCGTTTTTTCAAGTTGCGGCCCATCATTGATGCCGGGGCACAGCACCACCTGCGTGTGCACGGTAATACCCCCCTCGGCCAGTTGCCTGATACGCGGCACAATCGGCGCCAGCTTCTCGTTTTTCAACATGCATCGCCGAAGTTTGTCATCGGTGGCGTGCACTGAGATGTAAATCGGCGACAGCCGCTGCTCGATAATCCTCGCAATATCCTCGTCGGTGGTATTCGAAAGAGTAACAAAGTTACCGTGCGTAAACGACAGCCGGTAATCCTCGTCCTTGATATACAGAGCTCGCCGCATCCCCTGCGGCTGCTGGCGGATGAAACAGAAGATACAGTCGTTCTTACAGGTCCGGACTTTGTGGTCATCAAGTGTCAACCCCAGATCCCCCGCGCCGACATCATCGAACTGGAACGCCAGTTCCCGCCCGGCGTCATCGGCAAACAGGATATTCACGCGCTCCTCGGCGATTCGAAACCGGAAATCGATCACATCTTCGACCTTCGATCCGTTCACGGCGACCAGCGAATACCCCGGCCGCACATAACCAAACAGCGGCGACCCGGGCGATACATCCAGAATTCTCATTACGTCCTATATCTGCCAACACAATAAACGGGCCTTGTGGCCCGTCGCTTTCACGCTAATTGCTTGGGGAATATAGACAAACACGGTCGGAAGTCAAGGGGGGCAGACTCAGATATCGATCAGTCATGAACTTCAACTTGACTTCAACGGAGGATTCAATATCTCTTCCGTCGGTGACCTTCCGCATAAATAAGGAAGACGAAGTGCGTATTTGGATAGCATACATCGATGAAAGTGGCACACATGGGAATTCATCACATGTTGTAGTTGCATCTGTGCTTGCCGCAGCTAACGCCTGGCAGGAGCTACGTCCCAGGTGGGAACATGCCTTGAAATCCCGCGGGCTCACGCGCTATCATGCGCAGGAATTCAATCGCAGATCAGGTGAGTACGCACAGTTAACGAGTCAAGAATTGAATTCGTGTGCCGCCGAGCTACTGCAGGCGGTAAATGACACTCAGATACAGTACGTCGTGTATGTCATTGAAAGATCGCTGTTCGAATCAAAAAAGCCAACCATTTCGGTATATGACTACTTGCTGGCCACAACCATAGCAGATTTAATGATCAAGGGCGAGGCTGATGGCATTGATGCTTTGTTTGTAATCATTGAGCAGGGGTCCGGTTTGGACACCACTCTGTGCGATTTGTTAACGAGAGCGGCTTATGCACGTAGATTGGGACCTGTGGGACATATTAGCTGGCGCCCTAAGGAACCAGAACTATTCCAACTGCAGGTAGCCGACATGATTGCCTTCGAATCATACAAATATATAACATCACCCACCAAAGCGGTGAGAAGGTCCTACCAAGCAATCACTAGTGGACACCCACTCGCACCATATCTGATTCATGCCAGTATGCTGGATTGCGATTTGCCCAAAGCACGAGAGTTCTTGGATAGATTTCAGAAATGAAAAATGCGTTCCTGATAGACCGGTTCCGTCCTCAGCTTCCGTTCCCCTGCAACACCCCACGTTTCATAATACTTTGAACCCTTAATACCCAAAATTGGGTACTTACAGTTCAAACTATATGGCCCCGGCTCTTGGCAGTCAAGAATCAACAATTGCCGATGACAGAACGACGATCAGATTTGGTTCAGCGCTGATAAGCGGATTGGAAACTCGATACAAGCGGGCGATGGGACTCGAACCCACGACGTCAAGCTTGGGAAGCTTGCATTCTACCACTGAATTACGCCCGCGTGGTAAACCGTAACCGAATCTAACCTTCCGCTCCCCCCTTGTCAACTGCCGCCCCCCGGCGAAACTCTAACCCTTCTTCCCCGTAATCCGGACCGTTATAATCGATATTTCATACAGCACATACAGCGGCACCGCCAGAAGCAATTGCGTGAAGACATCAGGAGTCGGTGTCAGAAAAGCCGCCACGACTAAAATAATCACGACCGCAAACCGCCTCCCCTTCGCGAGAGTTGACGAACTGATCACCCCAAACCGCCCCAGTATGTATGCGACAATTGGTAATTCAAATCCTGCCCCAAAGCCGAGCATCAACATGCCGGTAAATGTCAAATAGCTGTTAACCGTGATAATCGGGCTGAGCAAATCGCCGGAAAACCCAATCATGAACTGCAGCGACCACGGCAGTACAACGTAGTAACAAAACAGCGCCCCCGCCACGAACAGCACGGTAGCCGAACCAACAACGGCCAGCGTCAGCTTCCGCTCTTTTTGGTAAAGTCCGGGCGATACAAACGCCCAGAGCTGGTAGAATACAATCGGCAGCGCCGCAATAAGCCCGGTTATCAACGCCACTTTCAGGTACGCCGTAAACGACCCGGTCACCTCGGTAACATGCAGCTTAATATTCCCCAGCGGCGCCACAAACCAGCGCATGATCGGGTCGGCAAAATACAGCGCCGCCATTGCCGTCAGAATCACCGCCCCAAACGCTTTGAGCAGCCGTTTCCGCAGCTCTTCCAGATGGTCCAGAAACGGCATCGATCCAAACAAGCGCTGTTCGGGCTGATTCTCCGGTTGGTCGATTGGCTTGCTCATACCGCCGACAAAAAGCGGGGATAGGACGGAAATGTCAATTCAATAAGGAGCGACGTAAAGGCGTCGTAGGTCGGGTTCCGAGCACGTCTCAATATGTATCTGAAATGATAGCCCGAAGCGAGATTCGAAGGAGTATGCAAGTTTGGCACTACCTCAGCGAGAAACCCGACACCGTAGGCCAATGTTGTCATTCCGGCCGCCGAGAGCCGGAATCCAGCCGTCGGTCGGGTTCCGAAGTGAGCTTAAATGGTCTGAGCGCAGCGCGAACGCAGAAACCCGACACCGGAGGCTCTTGTGAGTCATTGCGAGACGACGCGCTTCGCGGCGGCGAAGTCAATCTCGACCTCGTGCTAAGCACATTCGAGATTGCTTCGGCGAAGCGCCTCGCAATGACTGCTCACGGATTTTCGCAACACTCCCCTACGTTGCGGGCCCCTCTTTCGGGCGCATCGTCGATTTCTGTTTCCGAAGCTTGTTCATCTCCGACATGAACTCGTTAATATCCTGGAAATCCCGATACACCGAGGCGAATCGGATATACGCCACCTCATCGGCTTCACGGAGTCTGGCTATCACCATCTCGCCGATCTCTTTGCTCTCAATCTCCCCCTTGCCGGCTGCATGAATCGAGGCCTCGATATCATCCACCATCGTCTCCATCTGCTGACTGGAGACCGGGCGTTTATTGCAGGCCAGT
The DNA here is from genome assembly GCA_040753875.1 of Candidatus Zixiibacteriota bacterium. NCBI lineage: Bacteria > Pseudomonadati > Candidatus Zixiibacteriota > Candidatus Zixiibacteriota bacterium. Next base: position 188,064 of record JBFMDV010000005.1, read on the forward strand.
TTGATACCGTGAAGTACCTTACTGCGGTCGAACGGCTCGCGGCGGTCATCGGACTTGAGCACGGTCACCATGCTCTGCTCCACATATTCGTAGGTGGTAAAGCGCGCGCCGCAGCTAAGGCACTCGCGACGGCGACGGATCGCCCGGCCGTCCTGCGATGGTCGGCTGTCGACTACCTTGTCTTCCTCTTTACCACACTGCGGACAGCGCATGGTCGTTTATGTATCTATGAGATTACGAGAAATCCGGCTACGGCTTGTTGGTCTCGGTCTTCACCCAATTGATGTAATCAGGAAACGCCGCCACGAGCGGAAGCGCGATTATCTCGGGCAGTTCGTACGGGTGGTTCTCGATCACGTACTCCATCAGCGCCTGGAATTTCTGCTTGGTGGTCTTGACAATCAACATAGACTCTTCGTCGGTCTGGACGGCATCATCCCACCAGAAGTACGAATGAATTCTCGGCACCACGTTGATACAGGCGGCCAGTCGTCGTTCGACCAGCGCCATGGCCATCTTCTCCGCTTCATCCCGCGGAATCGATATGTATACGATACGAACTGATTCCATCTATGTCCTCACCTTTCGTCCGAGCTTTCTCTCGACAGACTCGATCTTGCCGGCGAGCCGGTTTTTGGCCCCCTTCCGGTCATCCACCGTGATTATCATATATACGCGGCTGTGCTGCTTGCGAAGCATGAGCCGCGCGCGGTTTATCAGCTTCATCACCGGCTCCCATTCCCCCTCAATAATTGTCGCCATCGCCGTCAACTTGTACGGCAGCCCGCTCCGGTCAATCAAGTCGATCACCTTTGCGACATCCGCTGAGACCGATGGTCCCCGCTTGTCGGTCGGAAACATGGTCAATTGAAACAACATGTTCAGACTTCCTGAAGCCGCTCGGCATACAGGGGAAATTTCTCGGAAAACAGTGCCACCTCGTTGGCAATCTGTCCCAATACGGCGTCATCCTTCCTATTCTTGAGCGCCCGGTCGATAAACTCCGCAATCACCGGCATCTCTTTTGTGCTCATGCCGCGCGTTGTCACCGATGGCGTCCCTATCCGAATGCCGCTCGTTACAAACGGCTTCTCCGGGTCAAACGGCACCGTATTTTTGTTCACCACAATCCCCGCTTTGTCCAGGGCGTTCTCCGCCTTCTTCCCGGTCATCCCTTCGACACCAATAAACGACACCAGGAACAAATGCGTATCCGTGCCGCCTGCGACCAGTTTATAGCCACGAGCTTTGACCGCCTCCGCCAGCGCCTTCGCATTGTCGATAATTCGTTTCTGGTACGCCTTGAATTCCGGCTGCAACGCTTCTTTGAACGCAACCGCTTTCGCGGCGATTACATGCATGAGCGGCCCCCCCTGTATGCCCGGCATGACCATCCGATCCAAATCGGCCGCATATTTCTCCTTGCACATGATCATCCCACCGCGCGGCCCGCGAAGTGTCTTGTGTGTGGTGGTAGTGACAAAATCGGCGTACTGTATCGGCGATGGGTGCAGCCCAGCCGCCACCAGTCCGGCGATGTGGGCGATATCCACCATCATGTACGCGCCAACCGCGTCACACACCTCGCGAATTCTCTTGAAATCCCAAAACCGCGGATACGCCGATGCTCCCGCCACGATCATCTTCGGCTGGATCTGCTTCGCTTCTTCCATCATCCGGTCGTAGTTCACCATCTCCGTCTCGCGATCCACTTCGTAACCGTGAAACTGAAACAGAAAACCGGAGAAATTGATCGGATGCCCGTGTGTCAGATGCCCGCCGTGCGACAGCGCCAGCCCCATGACTTTGTCTCCCGGTTTTAGAACCGTAAAATAAACCGCCATGTTCGCCTGTGAACCGGAATGCGGCTGCACATTCACATGCTCGCACTGAAAAAGTTCTTTGGCCCTGTCCCGCGCCAGATTCTCCGCAACGTCAACAAATTCGCACCCGCCATAATACCGCTTCCCCGGATACCCCTCGGCGTACTTGTTGGTCATGACGCCACCATTGGCCTCCAGAACTGCCTCGGAGACATAGTTCTCCGATGCTATCAGTACCAGCTTGGTGGCCTGCCGGTGCGTCTCCTTGAGCATTACTTCAAACAGTTCAGGATCGACTTGCTTAAGATATGACATATCGAATCTCCGCAATTCAATGGCAAACCGAGCGCTTCACCGCCCGGCCAAAACGCTTTGCGTTTGAAGGTATACAAAAGGGTCAGCGAGGTCAACAGGCGCAGGACTCACAATCCTGGGGGTTCGATGCGCTGGTCATTTGCCTGATGGAAACCTGACAGATCAAACGTTAGAACGCTCTGCCCGTCATTGCGAGGAGGATTCGCCGAAGGCGAACCGGACGAAGCAATCTCTGGTGGTTTCATACGCAACTCGTTCCGGCAGTTCTTGCTTGCCCGAGGCGAAAAACTGCACTCTCGATTCAAACTGCCTGCTTCATCGTCGAGAGCGAGTTTCTGGCTGCGCAACCAAGGAGGGGGCCGTAGGGCAGAACCGCTTCTGGTTCTGCCGTTCTTCGTTGCGTCGGGTCCTGTCGTTCGCCGACAGGCGAGTGATGTGACCAGGCTCTTGCTGGCGTGCCGCCCTGAGCGGAGTCGAAGGGCGACCATTGCTACCTCCGGCTCCGCACCGCCCCCCTCGGCCGCCAAAGATATTTATCGAGATCAATCTCCCCCGCTTTCGAAACTTTCACTCCCTCGCGCTTCAACAGCGCCACCTGCAATTCAAACCCACCCCCTCGCGGCAGTGAAATGCGCCCCTGACTATTGATCACCCGATACCACGGCAGATTCTCTTTCTCGGCATACGCATTGAGCACCCACACCACCTGCCTCGCCCCTCGTGGATTCCCCGCCATCGCAGCGAGCAACCCGTACGTCACAACCTTACCGCGTGGAATGCGCTTGAGGACATGTCTTGCCCTATCTGAAAATGAATCCGCCATTGAAGTGGACATGAATTAAGTTGAACGTGCTGTCAGGCGTCCTCGCCTGACAGTTGTCCCAGCGCTAAGAGTGTCGGGCGGGGACGCCCGAAACCACCGTTATCGCTACCGTGCATCTTCTTCAGACTTAATCTTCCCCACCCTCTTCTCGTGCCGCCCCCCTTCGAACTTCGTCTCAAGAAACGTCTTCACTATCTGGTCAACCTGTTCCTCTGGCGTGTACTTTGCCGCGAGTGTCAGCACGTTGGCGTCGTTGTGCAATCGTGTGAGCTGCGCCATTTCCACATTGAGCGCCATCCCCGCCCGCACGCCCCGCACCTTGTTGGCTGCCATATTCATGCCATTGCCGGTCCAGCAGACCGTAATTCCGTAGTCGACCGTATGGTCGGCTACGGCATGTGCTACTTTGAGACCGTAATCCGGGTAATCAACCGATTCGGTGGAGTTGGTGCCGAAATCGGTCACCTGATGGCCGAGCCGTCTGAGGATCTCCTTGATCTTCTCCTTGAGCTCGAACCCCTTATGATCTGCGCCGACCGCTACTTTCATCACACTGCAACGTGATTGTATTTCGGCACCGGTGTCAGCCACTCCCATTTATCCGGCGTCCTGCCGTCGATAACGCTGAAAAACGCCTTCTGCAGCCGCCTGGTGACAGGACCCGCTTTGCCGTCACCGATTTGAATGCCGTCGATCTGCGAAATCGGTGTTACTTCGGCGGCCGAGCCGGTGAAAAACACCTCATCGGACAAATACAGCGCCTCGCGCGGAATATCCTGCTCGATAACTTCAATCCCCAAATCTTTGGCCAGCGTGATGATTGAGTTGCGAGTGATCCCTGGGAGAATCGAGGCCGAAAACGGCGGTGTGATCAGTGTCCCTTTGCGAACCAAAAAGATATTCTCGCCCGAGCCCTCGGACACATGCCCGAACACGTCGAGCGCTATCCCTTCCACATACCCGTGCGCAATAGCCTCTAACTTGATAAGCTGACTATTCATGTAGTTGCCGCCAGACTTGGCCATCATCGGCATCGTGTTTGGTGCATTCCGGTTCCACGAGGAGACGCAGACCGAAACCCCCTTCTCAAGCGCCTCCGGACCGAGATATTTCCCCCAATCCCAGGTCGCTATCGCTACCTCTATCGGTGCACCTGTCGGATCAACACCAACCGTCCCGAATCCTCGGTACACCACCGGCCGCACATAACACTGGTCGAAACGATTCTTTCCCACCAACTCTAAAATAGCTGCATCTATTTGGTCCATGCTGAACGGAATGTTCATCCGGTAGATCTTGGCTGAATTGAACAAGCGCTCGGTGTGTTCCCGAAGTCGAAATGCGGCCGGCCCTCTGGGGGTCTTGTACACGCGCATCCCCTCGAACACTGAGGAGCCGTAATGGATCACATGTGACAGGATATGTATCTTGGCATCTTCGAAACGGACATAGTCGCCGTTCATCCAAATGAATTCAGCCAGCGCAGCAGCCATATTGCACCCTCCGGGTGTTTTAACGTCTTATATGCCTAAATGATACGCAAAAGCGCCGGTCGGTTCAACGAAAATCAGCGCCCAGTGCGACTCCCTCAAGCGTGGACAACGCGCGAAACATTAAGTTGTTACATGGCAAAGCGGTAGGCTATGCATCGCTTTGTGTGCGCTTCACGATTCTCCATACCGAGGGGATAACTCCCCCTGCCAACGCTATCTTGGCCGCCGCGCCGGGAAGAAATGGAAACAATCCTGCCACCAGAAGTTGCCCTGAAGGCATAAAACCGGACAACCAGGCAAGCCCGCACGTGTAGATAACAACCTGTCCGATTAACATAGCGCTGAGAGAACGAAACAGCGTCCGGTGCCACCCATTATCAGCCAACCACCCCATCACATACGCTGCACCGACAAAACCAAACAAGTACCCGCCAGTAGCCCCGAAGAACACCGGCAACCCCGCGTTGCCGCCCGCCAGCACAGGTAGTCCCAGCGCTCCCTCGAGCAGATATGCCAGCACGACAGCCGTCCCTCGAATTCGCCCGAGCGTCATCGCGATCACCATTACACCGAACGTCTGTCCCGTTACCGGCACCGGCGAAAACGGCAGTGGTACCGCTATATAAGAACAGGCGACGAGTAGGACATTAAACGCCGCAAGAACCACGATTTCCATCCAGCGGGCCGATGGTCTGATCGCGTCATAAATCGTGAGTTGGTGTGCCGTCATGCCTGTGCTCTCCACGAATCTCTTAGATTGATTTCCCTATGCTCTTCAACAAATCGCGCGCTATCACCAGCCGCTGAATCTCGGAGGTTCCTTCGCCAATCTCGCACAGCTTAACATCGCGCCAGATTCGCTCCACCGGGTACGGCCCGGTGTAATAACCGATACTCCCGAGTATCGTCATCGCGTGTTCGGTAACGCGCCGCCCCACCTCCGAGGCATACAGCTTTGCCATCGCCGACCATCGCGAAAACGGCTGCCCGGCGTCTTTCAATTGCGCCGACTCGTAAATCAGCAGCCGCGATGCCTCCAGTTCGGTCGCCATATCGGCCAACAACTGCTGAATTCCCTGGTTGCTCGCAATCGGTTGTCCAAACTGGACTCTGTCTGCGGCATATCTGAGAGCACAATCAAAAGCCCCCTGTCCCAAACCCAGCGCCATAGCCCCGATTGAAATCCGCCCGCCATCGAGCGTGATCAGCATCTGCTTGAACCCCTGCCCCAGTTCGCCGAGCTGATTCTCGACCGTCACTTTCAAATCATCGAAATGCAAAAACGCAGTGTCCGAGCCGCGCAAGCCGAGCTTGTTCTCTTTCTTCCCGACTGCATACCCCTTCATGTCCTTCTCAAGGATAAACGATGTTATTCGCTTATCCGACGGATCTTCCGAGGTCCGCGCTGTCGCCACTGTCGCAAACGCCTTGGTCGCCGAGGTTATCCAGCACTTGCTGCCGTTGATTATCCAGTTATCCCCGTCTCGGCGAGCAAATGTCTTGGTGCCACCGGCATCCGAACCGGCTTCCGGCTCGCTGAGACCGAACGCAATCAGTTCCCCTTTGGCCGCGCGCGGAAGATATCTTTGCCGCTGTGCCTCGGTCCCAAACTTGAGAATCGGGAATGTCCCCAGCGAATTGTGCGCCGCCAGCATGATGCCGGTCGAACCGCACACCCGCGAAATTTCCTCCACTGCAATCGTATATGTCACTGTATCAGTCAGCCGCCCACCGTATTTCTCCGGAATCAGCATGCTCAGAAGCCCCATCTCCGTGAGCGGCTTCATGTGTTCGTCTGGAAATCGCTGATCGAGATCCAGGAGTACAGCTTTTGGCTCTATCTGTTGAAGAGCGAACGCTCGGATTTTCTCTCTGTATTCGTGATGTCGTTTTTCCAGCACCGCTCAATCCTTCAACAAATCACGTGAAATCACCATTCGCTGCGCCTCCGAAGTTCCCTCGTACAGCTCCGTAACGCGCGCATCGCGGAAATAGCGCTCCACGGCGTACTCTTTGATATACCCGTAGCCGCCGTGAATCTGCACCGCTTCATTACAAACGAAATTCGCCATCTGCGAGCAGTACAGCTTGGACATCGAGGCTTCCCGGTGACACGGTTTCCCCTCGTCTTTCAACTGCGCCGCTCGATAACCCAGAAGTCGTCCGGCATCCAGACGCGTGGCCATCTCAGCCAGTTTGAACTGAATCGCTTGAAAATCGGCAATCGGCTGCCCAAACTGCTTGCGCACCTTGGAGTACTTGATCGCTTCCTCCAGCGCCGACCGCGCGATCCCTATCGCCTGGAACGACACACCCACCCTTCCCGAGTTGAGAATCGACACCGCCATGCGGAAACCGTCTTGCAGTTCCCCAATGACGTTTCCTTTCGGCACAAGTGCGTCGACAAACGTAATCTCCCGCGTGTCCGATGCCTTGATACCGCACTTCTTTTCAGGCTTACCCAGTGTGATTCCCGGTGTCTCCTTATCGACTATGAAACAGGAAATCCCCTTGCGACCCTCTTCCGGTTTCGTCTTCGCAAACACGATCAGCACCCCGGCGTACACGGCGTTGGTCACGAATGTCTTGGTACCGTTGAGAACGAACTGATCCCCTTTGGGCATAGCCGTTGTAGTCAGCGAGGCCACATCAGTCCCGGCATTCGGCTCCGTAATACAGTACGCGCCGATTTTCTCCCCCGATGCCATCAGCGGCAGATACTTCTTCTTCAAATCCTCGCAGGCGAATAGTCGCAGGATTTCGCAGGTGAGCGAGTTGTGCACCGACAACATGATGCCGAACCCGGCGCACGCGGCGCAGAACTCCTCCAGAACACCGGCGAACGCCGTCGCTCCCTGCCCCAAACCGCCGTATTCCTCGGGGACAGTGAACCCGAAATATCCCAGCTCCGCGCATTCCTGTATCAAATCTTGCGGTGTTGTCTCGTGTTCATCGAACTCGAGCGCATGCGGATAAATACGCTTGACCGCTAAATCGCGCGCCATCGCCTTGAATTCAGCTTGCTCTTCAGACAGGTGAAAATCCATCGATCAACTCCTCAGGTCTGGTAGACGTAGAACCCACGGCCGGTCTTACGACCCAGGTACCCGGCCTGAACCATCTTTCGCAACAACGGACACGGACGATACTTCGGATCGCCAAGGCCGTGGTGCATCACCTCAAGGATCGCCAGGCAGATATCAAGCCCGACAAAATCGGCCAGCGTCAGCGGTCCCATGGGATGCCCCGCGCCCAGCTTCATCACCTCGTCGATCGCTTCGACGGTACCAACTCCCTCCATATAGGCAAAGATCGCCTCGTTGATCATCGGCATCAGTATCCGGTTGGCGATGAAACCCGGATAATCGTTCACCGCCACCGGCGTCTTCCCCAGTTTGACCGACAACTGGCTGGCCAGATCGAACGTGCAGTCGCTGGTGGCTATTCCACGTATCAACTCAACCAGCTTCATCATCGGCACCGGATTCATGAAATGCATGCCGATTACCTTGTCCGCCCGACGTGTCGCGGCAGCAAGTTGCGTAATCGGAAGCGATGACGTGTTCGAGGCCAGAATTACTTCCGGCGCGCAGTAATCCTCCAGCTTCCGGAATAGATCCAGCTTAGTCTGAAGGTCCTCCGTGATCGCCTCGATAACCAGTTGCGTCCCTTTAACGCTGTCGAGACTCGTGGAACTCTTGATTCGTCCCATCGCAGCCGCTTTGTCCGATTCGGTGATCGCTTCTTTTTTGATGAATCGATCGAGACTTTTTGATATGGTCGTAAACGCACGGTCGAGGAAGTCCTGCTTCACATCAACCAGCACCACTTCGTAGCCGGTCGACGCGAACACCTGGGCGATCCCATTCCCCATGGTGCCGCTGCCGATCACAGCTACTTTTCTAATGTCGTTAAGCGTCATGTTACATTCTCCCGGACTGTTTATCGATAAGGATAGTATGGTGTCCTTGTCACTTCTTTGCAGCGACACCCTGTCATTGTCATTCCTGCGAAAGCAGGAATCCACCTGAAATCGCTCTGGATTCCAGCTTGCGCTGGAATGACACAAGGGAACGAGTAACGCATTCTGAAAAGAAATTTCCGTCACACCACACTAGAGCCTCATTCGCAATTCAATTTCGTCACCCTAAGCACCCCTTAACGTAGCCCTAAGCACCCCTTTGCGTCGACTTGAGCATCCCTTTAACGTCGCCCTGAGCGGAGTCGAAGGGCGTCCGCGCCCAGCTTGGTGCTGTCAGGCGTCCCCGCCCGACAGCGCCTGGATCCGTCTATACTATCTCTATCGCCATCGCCACCGCGTTGCCGCCGCCCAAACAGAGTGTCGCCAGCCCTTTCTTCAGGCCACGGTCTTTCAGCGCATAAATCAACGTTGCCAAAATCCGCGTACCGGACGCCCCAATCGGATGCCCCAGCGCCACTGCGCCGCCATGCACGTTCACTCGATTCCAATCCCAGCCAAGCTCTTTACCGTCCGCCAGTGCCTGCACCGAAAACGCCTCGTTCGCCTCGATCAGGTCCCAGTGGTTGATCGTGACGTTCATCTTCTTCATCAGTTTCTGCACCGCGTATATCGGCGAGAAAAACAACAGCTCCGGCGGCGTCCCCGCTACTGCATAGTCCACGATTCGCGCCAGCGGCTTGAACCCCTTTTCTTTGAGATACTGAGCGGACACCACCACTGTCGCTGCGCTGCCGTCGTTCAACCCCGGCGCATTCCCTGCCGTCACCGTCCCGTCTTTTTCAAACGCCGGACGCAACTTGCCCAGCGTTTCAAGAGAAATCTCCGGACGCGGGCACTCATCGGTGTTGAATATGACCGGGTCCCCCTTGCGCTGCGGAATCGCCACATCGAAAATCTCTGCCTTGAACTTCCCCCCTTTTATCGCGGCCACGGCTTTTTTATGCGAATTGAATGCGAACTCATCCTGCTCCGCTCGCCCGATTCCTGCTTTCTTGCCGGTCAACTCTGCGGCGTTCCCCATATGCCAGTCCTTGAAACTGCACCAGAGCCCATCGGAGATCATGATATCGTCGAGTTTCTGATGTCCGAACTTGAACCCGGTCTTGGCACCGCGAATGACATATGGTGTGTGCGACATTGACTCCATGCCGCCGGCAATCACTACATGTTGATCGCCCGCGCGAATCGACTGCGCGGCGAGCATCACTGCCTTCAGACCTGAGCCGCACACCTTGTTGATCGTCATGCACGCCACTTCCGGTGGCACGCCACCGTGAATGGCCGCCTGACGGGCCGGCGCCTGCCCGGACCCTCCCTGCACCACCTGCCCCATGATCACTTCATCTATATCCGCCGCGTTGATGCCGGCGCGACGAACCGCCTCTTTGATCGCGAGCGCGCCAAGCTGCGGTCCATTCAGGCTCCCCAGCCCGCCATGCAGCGTTCCGATTGCGCTGCGGCATGCGGACACAATATATGCATCGCGTGAATCAGTCATTACAATGACCTCCAACAAGACAACATGTTAACCCGGTATAGTGATGGTATATAATTCATCGGGAACATTCGCGCAAGGGGCACGGTTTGTTCGGGAGTTGTGTTCAACGAAAGAAAAACCGTACTTGTTGGAAAAGTTTTTTTGCTTTACAACTTTTTGAGCAACCGATAGCTTTGCTCACCGTACAATGGGAAGTGGCTGTCCGGGTTAAGTGGACAAAAAAAGAATTGAATCGAATCCACCAACGTGACGTGGAAAGAAACCAAGGAGGTTGTATGAAGAAACTGATTTTGGCCGTACTGGTGCTGATGTTGTTTGCGCTCAGCGCGTACGCTCAGGACGATGCCGCTGTGACCAAGGGTCTGGTCGGCAAAGGTATTAAGGCTGGCGTTACCCTTGGAAACTTCGCCGGCGCGGATGCCGATGATCCGACTTCCGAGAAGAAGATGAATCTCGGGTTCGGCGGCGGTGCGTTCATCACCTATGCTTTTGCCCCGATGTTTGCCGTGCAGCCGGAAGTTCTGTACGTCATGAAGGGCGCGAAGTACGAAGAGACCGGCGGCAGCGGCACCGACAAGCTCAAATTCTCCTACATTGAAATTCCCGTTCTTCTGAAGCTGATGCCTCAGGTCAAGGGGAATGTCCGTCCGGTAATCTTCGCCGGACCGTTTTTGGGAATTCTCGTAAGCGCAAAGGATAAGGCCGAGGGTTGGACCGACCCGGCCGACAACGGCGACTTTGACATCAAAGACCAGATGAAGAGCACTGAGTTCGGCATTGCGGCTGGCGCTGGCGTCGAATTTGTCGCCGGCAAAGGGAAAGTGACTCTCGATGGTCGCTTTGATCTGGGTCTTTCCAAGGTCCCTGAGGAAATATTAGGCGTGCAGGCCGACATTAAAACCTCCACCATCGCCTTCCTCGTCGGCTACAGCTTCTAAGCAGACTTCTTTACATTTTTGGTGTTCAGCCCCGCATTCTCCATGCGGGGCTTTTTTTATCAGTCAGCCGATTCAGGATTTTTTCTTGACGCCCGCCGTGCGACATTTCTACTTCTACCATGAAGCGCGGTCGACATTGCGAACCGGGAATAGGGCTGTTGTTTTCACTGCTATCAGCATCGACGCTGCACAGTCTGCTGTCGTATCAACGGATGGTGAGTCGATTACCTATATCCCGCTGACGGTTGGACTGAAGTTTTGGTTACTTGAGCGAACGCATTGCGATTGTGAGTAGGTCACAATGAAGAAGAAGTTCCTTGCTGTGATTGTTCTCATGCTGCTCACGCCACTCGTGACGTCGGCAGAAACAGCCACCAGCGCATTCCACCTCTACCTCGGGGCCGGACTCTCTGTCCCCTCCGGGCAATTCGGCGATCTCACCTCGGTTGGCTACCACGGCTCAGGGGCTATGGGATTCGGTGTTCTGCCGGGCCTGGAGTTGCTGCCCAAGATCGAGTTTCATGCCACTCGGATCGACGAGATCCCGTACAGCTACACATCCAGGAGCGGCGGAAACTATCGCCTGTTACTGTTCGGCGGTGACGGACGGTATCTTCTTCCTATCGCAGGCACTTCCGCCAAGCCATATGTCATGGTGGGTATCGGCTTTGCCAACGCCTCGATCAGCGATCTGGTTGTCGATGGACAGACCACTTCCTACGACGGCTGGACCGAATTGTACTACGACCTGGGTGCAGGAATCGAATTCAAAGGCCTCGGTATCATCCCCTTCTTTTTCCAGTTCCGATATGTAAGTATCTCCACGAACCAGTCAAATACCACTATGTTTCCGCTGACTTTCGGTATTAAGTTCTGATCCCACAACAAGTTAGTCACGTCCAGGCTACGAAATCCGTTAAGGTTCAATATCGGACTGCCGATAATGTGTATAAGGTTTGTCCGCGTTGAAATCTCCAAACGAACGGAGGTAACTGTGAAAAAGAGCATTATGATTTTTGGTCTGGTGACCTGCTTTGCGGCAGCAGCGTTCGCTCAGACTCCCCCCTCGCCGTTCAGCATTTATGCCGGCGGTCTTATGTCCATGCCGAACTCTCCCGATGGTTTCAAGGACTCGTACAAGAACGGGTTCCACGGCTTCGTGGGTCTTGGGTTCAAGATGGTACCGGCAGTGCAGTTTGTCGGCAAGGTCGAATACCACTCGTTCAAGTTCGACTGGGACCAATACACTGTTCCGACCGCCTCGGGCGGCACGCAGGGTATCTGGATGTACGGTGCCGACGCCCGCTTTGCGGTTGGCGCTCCGGGCGCACCGGTGAAGCCGTTTGCGTTGATCGGTGGCGGTCTGGCCCATGTCACGCATGCTGATTTCTCCGACCCTGTCCTATTTCCGACACCGGAAAACGAGAGCAAGTTCTATTACAACATCGGCGGCGGCATTCAGATGCACTTTCTGCCGGCGGTTGATCTGTTCGCCCAGGTGCGCTATGTGAGCATCGCCACTGAAGGCGAAAAGACAACCATGGTTCCTATCTCAGTCGGTGTGAAGATATTCTAACCGACCAAAGCTGGGGTGGATATTCTTAGACGGCGGATTCTCACGAGTCCGCCGTTTCCTTTTTTCTCGTGTGACAGCCTGTTGCCAACTTGGAGCCGACAGGTATATTATCCTCGCCCGAAAGGTGACATGGATGTGATCTCGAAACTGCAGCGCGGTGCGGTGTTGATCATCGCCGCCTTGTTTCTGATATGCGGTGGCTCGCCGGCGGCCGGCGAACCAACGCAAGGGGTGCATGCGTATGTTCATGCCGGGGCCGGCTACACCTTCGGCGAACTTAGCAAACAATCCGATTTCGGACTGGCCGCCGGAATCGCTCTGGGAATCACCCCTGTTGAACGCTCCTCTGATATCGAATTTGTTTTGAGAGGAACGATGAACCTGTTCCCCCGCCGTCGCGATGATCTGCACTCGATTCAGACTCTTGGTGGCGGACTTGACCTGAAACTCAATCTCGGCCGCGGCGACCACTTGAATCCGTATCTGTTGCTCGGCTGCGGCTATGCCCGCATGACCATCAAAGCGGCGAAGACCGGCCCGCGCGCTAGCGGCGATTTCACCGAAAACAATTTCTTCGGCTCACCCGGACTTGGCATCGAGATTGGGAGGAAAGGCAAAGTGCGGTGGTTTCTCGAAACACGCTTCACCGATATCTCCGGCTCATATCTCCGGGACTACCAGTTTCTGGCCCTTTCAGTGGGAATAAAAAAGTAGCCGGGTGCCCCACAGCTTGCTGTGGGATCGCTACGAGTTGCTTGGAGAGGACAGGGTCATATGCGTTAATGTCGCACAGCAAGCTGTGCGCCACCGAACCAGCGATGCAGCTTTCTCTCCCCACAGGAAGGGTGAACCTGTCTACTCGCTCAATTCCAATTCGATAATCGGCTTCTCGGTGTCCACCTGGTCCCCCGCCGCAAAATTGACCGCTTTCACTCGCCCCTTCGCCTTGGCATTCACCTGGTTTTCCATCTTCATCGCTTCAACAATGACCAGGGGCTGCTTCAATTCCACTGCATCTCCCACCGCCACCATGAGCTTGACAATCTTCCCTGGCATCGGCGCATACACTTTGTCTTTCGCGGCTCCATGATCACCCGCCCCGCCGGCAAACCCTTCCTCCGATAGCTCCTGCACTTCGAACAGCATCGAGTCCACATCGACAAGATAGCCGCTTTTGTTCCGGGCCACTGCCACGCTGTGGCGAATCCCGTTCTGTTCGACTACATACAGCCCCGCCCCCACCGGTCGTACGGCAAGCTTGGAATTCTCCGCTTTCGCCGTTATCCCCTCGGCGCTTTTCTCCGTTTCAAGAATGACAGTTTCACCGTTGACGATCAGTTCCTGCTTATCCACGAATGGAGTCTCCGATCTGCCACGCGCCAAGGCTCTGCCAGGGCGTAGCCATCGCCGCCCTGCCCGGCCCTCCTGCATTTCCATTCAACGCTGCCGATTGCATCGCTGCGATGACGGCCGCTGCTGCCGCGTCACGATATTTCTTGTCATCGACTGAGCGGCTCCCCATGTGCTGTTCGATAAAGCTCGTGAATGTCCTCCCCGCGCGGAACTCCAGATGCGACAGTACGTCGACCATAAATCGCTTCGATGTCTTCACCCCGAGTATCTTATACTGATGCAGAGCGCCGATCATCTTGGTAATCGCCATATCCCGATTGGGCGCGTGAACGATCAGCTTGGCCATAATCGGATCATAGTTGATCGTAATCTCCGACCCCTGCTCGATCCCTGAGTCCACCCGTATCCCCGGCCCGGCCGGTTCGGTGTAATGAATGATCTTCCCCGTCGACGGAAGAAATCCGTTCTCGCCGTCCTCGGCATAGATTCGACACTCGATCGCGTGCCCGCGCTGTGTGAGATTCTTCAAAGAATCCGACAGCGACAATCCCGCTGCCACACGTATCTGCTCCACCACTAAATCGACTCCTGTCACCATCTCTGTGATCGGATGTTCCACCTGGATACGCGTGTTCATCTCCAGAAAATAATAGTGCCCCGAATCATCCAGCAGAAACTCAACCGTCCCCGCATTCGTGTAGTGAGCCGCCTGCGCCACTTTTACCGCATCCGCCCCCATGCGGGCTCGAAGTTCCGGGCTGACGGCTGTCGATGGCGTCTCTTCGATAATCTTCTGATGTCTTCGCTGTATCGAACATTCCCGTTCAAAGAGATGCGCGCACTTGCCGTGCATGTCTGCCAGCACTTGGAACTCGACGTGGCGCGGATTCGATATGTACTTCTCCAGATACACCGTGTCATCACCGAATGCGTTGGCCGCCTCCCTCTGCGCCGCCTCAAGCGCATCATCAAGCTCATCAGGCTTGTGCACCACCCGCATCCCCTTCCCCCCGCCGCCGGCCGCCGCCTTGATGATTACTGGGTACCCCGCCTTCCTCGCCGCATCATGAAATACTTTCGCTTCAGTCGCGCTCCCGGTCATCCCCGGAATCAACGGCACCCCAGCTTCCGCCATCTTCACGCGCGACTCGATCTTGTTCCCAAGGAGTCGCATCGCCTCTGCGTCCGGGCCGACAAACGTAATCTTCTCCGCTGCGCACCGTCTCGGAAGGAGCGGATTCTCCGCCAGAAATCCATACCCCGGGTGAATCGCATCACAGCCGGTCTTGTGTGCCGCGTCGATGATCTTATCGATATCAAGATATGACTCCCGCGGCGGCGGTGGCCCAATCAGCACCGATTCATCGGCGTACCATCGATGTCTGCTGTTCGCATCCGCCTCGGAATAAACTGCCACGCAGGGAATCCCCAGCGTCCGGCAGGCATTCATCACCCGGACCGCGATCTCCGATCGGTTGGCAACGAGGATCTTCTTGAAGAGTTGTTCAGCCATATGTGTTCTTGCCTGAGTCTTTCATGCCCATATGTCGTCGGGCTTCGACTCCGCTCAGCCCGACGTTCAATTAGCTATCGCTAATTGAACAAGCCAGTACAACTAAATGTATATCTTCTCATACGGTCTTATTTGCTGTCTCGGCTGTCATGGGCTTCTCTTTCGACCTATTTCCATGATGAGTGCTATTGTGACAAACAGAAAGCTCATGGATCATATCGAAATCCCCTCGCATAAGCGCTTCCTTCTTCGCCCGGCTCCATCCCTTCACTTGTTTCTCAGCCCTCGCAGCATCCTCTAAACTTGGGAACTCAATTGTAAACAGAAGCCTCTTGAAACCACGCTTTGAGACATAACTACATATTTCGCTGAACTCATGCTGGACCATTCGCTGTATGACCTTAGTCGTCACTCCCGTGTAGTATGAGTCATCCAGGCATTCGACAATGTATAACCACGCTGCATCCACACCTTGCGACCCTTCAGCCCCCACCATTAGACTTTTCAAACCCAGCAGTTCCCTTTTCGTCGGCCTGAGCGGAGTCGAAGGCCGACGAATTCCATTCAGCCAGGCTCTCCCGCTCCGGGAGCAATCTATTTTACCTCTTTCTTCACCCAGTTCGGCTGGCGCTTATTCAAAAACGCCTCCATCCCCTCTTGTCCTTCGTGCGACAATCGAAGTCTCGCAATCATTTCCGCTGTGTATGGCTTGAACTGCTCCGGCGTCATGCGCGGCACCGAACTAACCAACTGCTTCGCCATCGCCACCGCTTCCGGTCCCGAGGTCAAGATCGACAGCACCACCGAACTGACCTCTGTGGCAAGCTGGTCGTCATCTACAACCTTATTGACCAATCCCACCTGGAACGCCCGCTCTGCGTCCATCCGTTCGCCAGTGATGAACAGTTCGCGCGCTTTCCCCTCACCAATCTTGTTGATCACGTACGGTCCGATACAAGCCGGAACGACCCCAATCTTCACTTCCGAGAACGAGAACTTGGCAGACCGCGCCGCAATCGCCATATCGCACACCGCGACAAAGCCCGTTCCCCCGCCAATCGCCGCACCATTTATCTTGCCGATTACCGGTCGTTTGAAACTGTATATTTGGTAGAACAAATCCGCCAGTGCCTCCGCCTCGGCCAGATTCTCCTCAAACGTCTGATTCACCACCGCCTTCATCCAATTCAAGTCTGCACCGGCGCAGAACGACTTTCCGTGTCCGGTCAGCACGACCACACGAAGGTCATCATCCTGCTCCAGTTGCTCAAACAGTTCCGCCATCTCATAGATGACGGTCGCATTGAAGGCGTTATGAATATCCGGCCGGTTGAAGAAAATATGCCCGACCGCCTTGTCCTTGATGTACTCAAGCGTTGTAAATGCCATGACCACCCCGCTACATCCTGAACACGCCGTACCGCTGCTCCGGCACCGGCGCGTTGAGTGACATCGATATCCCCAGCGCCAGCGCCTGGCGCGTCTCGGTTATCCCGATTATCCCGTCATCCCAAAGCCGCGCGCCGGAGTAATACGGTGTCGATTCGGATTCGTACTTATCGATAATCGGCTGGCGAATCGCCGCGATCTCCTGCGGCGTCAGCTTCCGTCCCTCTTTCTCAAGCTGCTCGATCTTCACCTGTGCCAGCACATCCGCCGCCTGTTCACCACCCATGACGCAAATCTTCGCGTGCGGCCACATCCACAACAGACGCGGGAAATACCCCCGCCCACACATCGCGTAATTGCCTGCGCCATACGATCCGCCAACAACGACCGTGAACTTGGGCACATCGGCATTCGCCACCGCATGCACCATCTTGGCGCCATCGCGGGCAATCCCTCCCGCCTCGTACTGACGTCCTACAATAAACCCGGAGATATTCTGCAAGAACAAAAGCGGAATCCGCCGCTGCGTGCACAGCTCGATAAAATGCGCCCCCTTCTGTGCCGACTCCGCAAACAGCACCCCATTATTGCCGATTATCCCCACCAGATACCCCATGATCCGCGCGAACCCGGTCACCAGCGTCGCACCATACAGCTCTTTGAATTCATGGAACCGCGAACCATCCGCGATTCGCGCAATCACCTCACGGATATCGTACGGCTTGCGAAGATCGTTGGAAACGACTCCGTATAGTTCTTCCGGATCGTAATACGGATCCTCCGGCGTCGTCCGGTCGACCTCAAATCGCGGTGTGCGGTGCAAATTCTCGACTATATTCCGCGTTATCTGAAGCGCGTGCTCATCATTGAGTGCATAATGGTCCGACACACCGGAGGTCCGGCAGTGCACATCGGCTCCCCCCAGTTCTTCTGCCGTCACTACTTCACCGGTCGCCGCCTTCACCAGCGGCGGTCCGCCGATAAAAATCGTCCCCTGTTTCCGGATAATCACCGTCTCATCAGACATCGCCGGAAGATACGCTCCTCCGGCTGTGCACGATCCCATCACCACCGAAATCTGCGGAATCCCTAGTGCCGACATCCTGGCCTGGTTGTAAAAGATTCTGCCAAAGTGATCCTTGTCCGGAAACGTCCCCGACTGAAGCGGCAGGAAAATCCCGCCGGAATCGACTAAATACACGCACGGCAGATTATTTTTCTCGGCAATTTCCTGTGCCCGTGCATGCTTAAGAATTGTCATCGGATAATACGTCCCCCCTTTGACCGTAGCGTCATTCACTACCACCATCACCTCGCGCCCGTGAATTGAGCCAATGCCAGTGATGATCCCGGCGGCAGGCGCATCGTTGTCGTACATGTCGTACGCCGCCAGCGGACTCAGTTCTAAAAACGGCGTGTTCTTGTCAAGGACACGAGCGAGTCGTTCTCTTGGAAGCAGTTTCCCTCGCTCCACATGTCGCTGCCGCGACTTCTCCGGTCCCCCTAATTTGACCTTCTCCAGTCGCTCCTTGAATAGCTGATGCGAAACTTTATTCTTCGCGACATTCTCTTTGAACGCCGCGTCGCTCGTATCGATCTTCGTCTCTATCCGAAACATATCCACCGTCCCTCAGGACTTTGTCTTCAACAGCGACACCGGCACCTTCACCGGCATCTGCAAGAGCGCCTGCGCCAGTGTTTTCCCCTGCGGGTCCAGCAACAACGACTGCGTCCCGCCGCCGCCAAGCGTCTCCTCCAGAAGGAAATTCAATCCGTGCAGATTGTCCAGTTCATACCGTACCACCTTGCCGAGTGTCATCCCCTTGAAAAATTCTTTCACCCGCTTAGTGGTCAGATTATCCAGCATCCACTCGTATATCTCCGGTGACCGCGCCAACACTCCGATATTGCACGTGTCCCCTTTATCCCCCGAGCGTGCATAACACAGTTCCTGCAACCGGACAACTTTGGTCGCCCCGCTTATCTTCCTGGTTTTCAATCGTTCTGGCTTTGCCGAATCATGTTCTGCTTTCGCCTGCATCCGGATCGGGAACGCAATCTCGTGAAAATCCTCCGTGCCATCACTGCCGATTGTCAGCACCTTCGCCTTCACGCGCGTGCGATGCATCAGCGCCGGCCAGTACGTCACCACTTGCACCGGTTTCGGACGTCCCCGCCCCGTCACCGCCATCCCGGCCGGGCCCGAGAGAATCAGCGTCGAGAGCGCTTTCCCGAAATCCTTCACCTTGCCGATTTCCTTATCTCGTACCGCAAACCTCAGCAAAATCTCATTCGGCTCATACTCCGAAAGCGTCTCAGGCCAACACGACCCCGCTCCCACCATCGCCGTGTGTGTTGCGTCGTACCTATGATTCAGCTTCCGCCAGAAAATGTCCGCAATCGTCTCTGCCTTCTTAAACGTATCCGGCCCGCTTACCAGCACTTCTCCCGAGGCCTTCCAGCCGTCATCGAACGACATCGACACCTTGAGGCAATCCGGCTCCGGCTTCCCCTTGACACCGTACACCTTCACCCGATCTTTGCCAACCTGCTTCAGTTGAATCGTATCAAACCGCGCCACACCGTCAGGTGAGATATAATTCGAGGGGTCCCCCATCTCGTACACGAGCTGCTCTTTGACCGTCTTTTCTGTCACCATGCCGCCGGTTTTCGGATGTTTCGTCACCACGAACTCCCCCGATGATTCCATCTCGATTATCGGATACCCGATATTGTGATAGCTTTTCACCTCGTGCCAATCGGTGATATTCCCGCCGGTCGCCTGTGCGCCGCACTCGATAATATGCCCCGCCACAATCCCGGCCGCCATCTTATCCCAGTCATCCATCGACCAGCCTAATTCATGTATCATCGGCGCCAGCGTGATCCCGGTGTCCGTCACTCGTCCAGTGACGACTATCTGACACCCCGCCTCCAGCGCCTTCACCACCGGCTCCGCACCAAGATAGATATTCGCCGATGTTATCCGCGAGCGCACCGCAAAAAAATCTTCACCTGTCTCCATATTGTCGAACCGCTCCCCGGCCGCCGTCAACTCGTACAGATTGTCTACGATATTGTCGCCGTAGACAATCCCCACTTTGATATCCAGCCCCATCTTCTGCGCCATCTCGACAATCTTCCGTCCCATCCCGATCGGATTGATTCCGCCCGCATTGGAGATAACCCGCACGTTCTTTTTGACAATCAGCGGAAGGCATTCTTTTAGTTGGTCGAGGAAATCGACCGCATAGCCGAGTTCTGAATTCGATTGACGTTGTCGTTGGAGAATGGACATGGTGATTTCCGCGAGGAAATCCATGGTGATATAGTCGAGCGGTCCGCCGGTGAGTTGGCGTTTGAGGGCCGAGAGGTCATCCCCCCAGTACCCGCCGGCATTCCCAATCCGCACGATCTTTTTCAACCTATGTCAGCCCTTCTAACCCGTTGTATTGCAAATACAACGAACCGCCCACGCATTCACCGAAACGCCAATATATCCGGTCGGATGAAGGTTGTAAAGGGGAAGCTTGGAAGGCCAAAGGTATTTTGACAGCAGACTCCCTGAACCATTTGCTATAGATTGAGTGGCCTAACGCAGTTTGACAAAGACACATATTCCGACGTCATTATTGACAGAGAGTAAGTCTCTAAGACCGAACTCGGCCTTTCATTAGATAGACAAGCATGAGATCCTTTGCTCCGTTAATAACGCTCGTAGCACTCACACTGATTGGCGCAGTCTGCCATCATCAGGAGTGGAAAGATGGCACCGGAAGGCTGGAGGGTTATGTTAAAGATAGCACGACAGGCCAGCCTCTGACGGGCGTGTCAGTGATGATCGTGTCCTCAACAGTTGGGGCAATTTCTGATTCTCTTGGATTTTATAGAGTGAAGAATATTCCTCCGGGTATCTACAGAGTGTATTTTTCATGTGTTGGGTATAGGCGGATGCAGGCAACGGATGTCGAGATCAGGAGCGGCGTCACAATTCGTATTGACATCAACCTTGCCATCCTCGAAAGCCCGTAGCGCACCCAACGGGTGATGAATTTCGGAATGGCTCTTGACGAACAACGTTGCGCATGAGACCCTGTAGTCCCCATAGCCCAGAACCGCTTCTACTTCTACCAATTGCCTCGACCAAATCACCTGTTGCCTTATCGTGGATATGCCCGTATCCTATCCCCAACCACAAGGAGGGTTCTATGATTGGCATTCTGATTCTCCTCGGTCTCCTGCCGATTCTCACCGGCCTTGTCGCGTTTCCCATAGGCGTTATCATTGGTCTGGCAATCTGGTACGGCGCCCCATGGACGCGCGGCTGGGTGATGCTGGTTATTTCTTTCTTGTTGGCGCTTCTCTCATTCTGGGTCGGCGTCAACGCTTGGCTGATCGGCGTTGGCCAACCGGACGGTTCTATTTCCGGCATCCCCCTGCGTCCGGCTCTGATCGGCCTGCTGTGGGGCCTATTCCTTGCCCTGCTGTACCGGAAAATTCGCCCGGTAACTATCTAACAGGCCACGAGACTACGGACAATAAACGGCACACGTCCTCGTGTGCCGATTGACGGCAGACCGGGAGGTCTGCCGTTTACAAGTGTAAGGAGACTACTTTCGTCGCGTCGAGCGCAGTCGAGACGCGACAAGGAATTGCCGGGGTGCCCCACAGCTTGCTGTGGAAACGTTTCGGAAAGGAAACAAGCTTTCCGACAAGATCGGGACAGTCGCACAGCAAGCTGTGCGCCACCGAGGTAGTTCCTTCTCCCCTCTGGGGAGAAGGTGGTCCCGAGCGAAGACGAGGGGGCGGATGAGGGGCTGCAAAAAGGCAAAACCCATTTCGATCCTGCCCCCACATGTCTACCACTCCTCACCTTTAGGCGCGAAGCGGTAAGACGGACAACGTCCGCGAGAAGCGGTAAAACGGACGACGTCCGCGCGCGAAGTGGTAAGACCGGCGATGCCAGTTCAGTCAGGTCCTGCGACCCGCTTCGGGGCGTGTGACCTGACTGAAATGTTGCCTAATACCACTTGGGCACGAACTTATGCCCGTAGCTCAGCACCCCATGCTCCGCCTCGCTCTGAATGCGGCGAAACTCAAGGCGCACTTCCATGCCGATCTTGATCTTCTCGACGTCGCAGTCTGTCATCTGCGCCATTATGCGGGTGCCGTCGGTCAACTCCGCAATCGCCAGCGCGTATGGCGCCATATCCTTGAACTGCGCCGAGGCCGTCCGTATCACCGTGTACGTGATAATCTTGCCGGTCTCCGGCAAAATCACCTTCTCGCACGCAGTGTCGCCTGTCTCCGGATCGACTTTGCGAGGCGGATAGTAGGTCTTGCCACTTTTTTTGAACCTGACGGCTTCAAGGCGATACCGCTGCGGGTACTCGCGCCAGTTGCGGGAAGAAAACATGGTCATCGTCCCACCTCCATGATGTGCACCACTGATGATGCCCCCGAGCCCCCCATGTTCTGCGCCATGCCGAGAGTCGGCTTCGATGGTATCTGCCGCCCGTTCTCCGCCTGGCCCGTCAGCTGCTTGTACACTTCGGCGATCTGCGCCACGCCGGTCGCGCCGACCGGATGCCCTTTGGACTTGAGACCGCCCGACGGATTCGAGGGGAACTTCCCTTCCAGCGAGGTCTCGCACGCCAGAATCGCCTGCCCGGCCTTACCAACCGGGTATTTGCCGATTGATTCGAGGAGAATCAGCTCGGCAATCGTGAAACAGTCGTGCAGTTCGGCGAACTGGATCTGTTCGATCTTCTTGTCCGCCATTTTCAGTGCCTTTTGTGTGGCAATCGTGGCCGCTTTGATAGTTGTGAAGTCATCGCGCTGCGCCAGCGCCATGCTGTCGGTCCCGACCGCGGAGGCCAGCACGTTGATATATGGCTTGCCGAGCTTCTTGGCGATCTCTGGCGTAGTGACAACCACAGCCGCCGCGCCATCCGTGATCGGCGAGCAGTCGAGCACACGAAGCGGGTCGGCAATCATAACCGAGTTCGAAACCTGGTCGGCTGTCACTTCATACGGGTATTGCGCTACCGGGTTCTTGGCGCCGTTGCGATGATTCTTCACCGCCACCGCCGAGAGCATTTCGCGCGTGGTGCCGTATTTCGCCATGTGGGCATGCGCCATCATCGCATACAGTCCCGGAAACGTGGCACCGTGGAACACTTCGTATTCCTGATCGGCCGCGGTGGCAAGCGCATAGGTAGCGTCATCGCCGCTGCAATCGGTCATCTTCTCGACCCCGGACGCGAGGACGATATCGGACATACCGGACGCTACTTCGATAAACGCCTGACGGAACGCCATCCCTCCGGAAGCGCAGGCGGACTCGACCCGCACGGCCGGAATACCGCGCACGCCAAGGTAATCGGCCATCAGCGGGCCAAGATGTTCCTGTCCGACAAACAGCCCGCCGGACATGCAGCCGACATACATGGAGTCGATGTGGTCTACTCCCGAATTCTTTATCGCATTCATGGCGGCATCGACAAACAGATCGCGAAGGGAAGATCGCCAGACCTCGCCCCATTCGCTCAAGCCGACACCGACGACGGAGACTTGTCTCATCTGTGTCTTACCTCCTAATCATTCTTTTTGATCTTGTGACGGTACTTCGCGTAGGTGCCGTAGTCGACATAGGTCAGGTTTTCTTCCAGAAGCTTTCGCGTCCGGACCGCCTTGTCGCGCACCTCGTTTATCCGGTCGGTCACCTTCCAGATAAACGCATCCGACCCCGCGCCGGAACCGTACGAGCACATGAACACCAATTCGCCCGGCTTGCAGACATCGAGCGTGGCGGTCAGGCCAATCGGCGATGCGCCGGAATACGTGTTGCCGAGAGTCGGCGACAGCCACCCCGGATTGATCTGCTCCTGCGTGAACCCGAGCTCGAGCGCCACGCGCTGCGGGAACTTGCCGTTTGGCTGGTGGAACACCGCGTACGCGAAATCCTTCGGCTTCATCCCGGACTTCTTCAGAATGGCGTTCGAGGCTCCTTTGGTATGAGCGAAATACGCCTCTTCTCCGGTGAACCGCCCACCATGCTGCGGATAGAACTGGTGCTCGCGCCGCCAGAAATCCGGCATGTCGGTCATGTAGGAGTGGGTGTACAGACACTCGGCAATCAGATGGTCTTTTCCCATAATAAATGCGCCCGCACCGGCAGCCGCAGAAAACTCGAGCGCATCCGATGGCGCCCCCTGCGATGTGTCCGCCGCAATCGCCAGCGCATATTTCATAAATCCCGACTCGACATGACTGAGCGCCACAAACATCGCCTCCGAGCCTGCTTTGCAGGCAAACTCGAAATCGGCGCAGTGAATATTGGGAGTGGCACCGATCGCTTCGGCAACGGTCGTCCCCGATGGTTTCACTGCATACGGATGCGACTCCGACCCGATATAGATCGCGCCGATATCCGATGGACTGACAATACCTGCCCGACGAAGTGCGTTACGCGCCGCTTCAACCGAGAGAGTTATCGTGTCCATGTCCGGAGGTGGGACCGACTTCTCGCGAAGCATCAGCCCCTTTTTGTAGCTGTTGGCATCCATCCCCCAGACCTTGGCGATCTCTTCGACTTTGATCCGGTGTCTGGGCAAATGGGCGCCATATCCGACAATACCTGCCATCATTTCACCTGTGAGTTAGAACCTTTATTAGTGCGGCCTTCAATTTATCTACACTTTCACAGCGGTTTCAAAACCGCTCCGCATGTTGTACGCCTCATGCACGGCATTCGAACGAAAACTCAGTTTCCCACCGCAAGCGGTGGGGCACCCATCGGATTTACAGCCTTGTCTACTGCGGTACCCCACCCCTTGGGGTGGGAATTGGATTGGCGTTGAAGATAAATTCACCCCCGATAATGCACAAGAGAGAACGATGAGAAATCGCGATTATAATCATTTGCACGAACATCGCTGTCGTGAGGCACGCTGAATGCGGCGCTCCTTGAGTGTAGCACTCGGCGACGAGTCCTCCCGGGTGGGACAGAGGATCATTTCAATCCCCTCTCCCCTCCCAGGGGAGAGGGTTAGGGTGAGGGGTCAAAAGGGTTGCCGCAAGATGAGACGAATGAGCGCAAAAGCGTCAATCCCCTCTCCCCTCTTAGGGGAGAGGGTTAGGGTGAGGGGTATTCAGATGGGCTATCTACAACTTCACCGTGAGTCCATCAATCGCCACAACCAGGTTGTCAATACGCGCATCTCGCGCCTGTGCTTCGATCAATTGCGCCTGTTCCTCGGACATGACGTGGGTAAGTAGCATCCTCCCGACGTGCGCTGTCGGAAGAAATGACAGAAGTTGTTCCAAGTCGATATGGGTCGCTTCGACTACCGCGACATCGCACCCGAACAGGCAGTCCTTGATCTCGTCAAAACTGGCCAGATCAGACGAGTAGAACAATCTGCGGTCACTGACTCTGATATCGAACGAGTGACACTGCATTTTGTTGGGCAGCGACAGTCTCTGGACGTGTTCCGCATACTTCATGAGATGACTGTTGGCAATCGCCTCAAGATGAAACAGTTCATTGTAAACGACTCCCTCGCCGTATCCCGTAATTGTGAGTGGGAAGCTGAGCCGCTCTTTGATGATATAGACTGACGGAAGATATGCGTCGAACGGCGCTACAAACTCATCGGGAAGATAACAGGTCACCGGCTCCCGTCTTCCAGCCAGATAGATCATCTGGAGAAACAGCGGCAGTTCGCAAACGTGGTCCGGATGAGTGTGACTTATAAAAATGCGGTCGACTTTAAGAGGATCGAACCCGCATTTCAGAAACGATGAGCAGACCCCTCCGCCGCAATCAATGAGCGAAAGGCTGTCTTCTACTTTGAGCATATGCCCCGAACTGGCCCGCCCCGCCTGCGGGACACCGGAGGAAGTCCCGAGAAACGTGAAAGTGCTGTACGACAATGTTCCCTCCTATACTCGCGCGGAAATGCGCGCTATGCAAAGAGACTTGTCAACCGCCCCAGCGCCTCCTCGCAGTCGGCGCGGGAGACATCGAGATGCGTCACAAAACGAATCTTCTTCGGGCCAAACGGTATGGCCCAAACTCCAACTTCTTTCATCTTTGCACACAAGACATCGGAGGTTTGGTCGGTCATGATATGCGGCACGACGATATTGGTGTCAACCCTCTTCAGGTCAACGCGTAATGGTGGCAGTTCGTTCAATCCCTTGGCCAACAGCTTGGCGTTGGCGTGATCTTCTGCTAGTCGTGGGATGTTGTTCTTGACCGCATACAGCCCGCCTGCCGCAATGATTCCCACTTGCCTCATCGCGCCACCGAACAGCTTCCGTTCCCGCAAACATTTCTGGATAAACTCAGCACTTCCGACAATCATCGATCCAACCGGCGCCCCGAGCCCCTTGGAGAGACAGCACGAGATGGTGTGAAAGGGACGAGTTAGCTCCGGCAGTGACATGCCGGTCGCAACATGCACGTTCCAGATACGGGCCCCATCGAGGTGCAAATGCAAGCCGTACTCATCACACACCTGGCGTACTTTGATGATTTCATCCTGTGGCAGGATAGTTCCGCCATGACGATTATGCGTGTTTTCCAGCGCAACCAATTTGGTTTCGGGAGTGTGAAGATTCTTAGGTCTGATATTGGCTCGGACCATCTCCGCCGTAATCATTCCTCGCTCGGTCGTGAGGAGATTGACCAGAAGCTGCGAATGCACCACCGGACCGGCACATTCATAGTTGACCACATGGCACTCGCGGTCGCACAGAAGCTCCCAGCCCCGTTGCGAGCTTACTTTAAGGGAAATCTGGTTTGCCATGGTGCCCGATGGCACGTACAGGGCTGCCTCCCGTTCAAACAGGGAAGCAACGTATCGTTCAAGCACTTTGACGGTGGGATCATCGCCGAAAACGTCATCCCCAACCTCGGCTTCGTACATCGCCCGGCGCATGGCAGGACTCGGTTTGGTTACCGTATCAGAGCGCAGATCAATGACTTTCATGCGGGGCAATATATGCTCTGCCGGCAATCGTGTCAGGCTCTAAGTCCGATAGAAACGGTGCGGTGCCTCCCCAGACAAAAGAAAAGGCCACCCACGTCTGGGCGGCCTTTTCGTTCATTTGGCTGTCAGGGTTACTGAGCCGGGGTAACGTTGCGGGCTTTCAACCCGTGATCGCTCTGACTCACCTCGCAAAACACTTCCTGCCCTTCCCTGAGCGTCTTGTACCCTTGCATGTTAATGGCGGTGTGATGGACATAGACGTCCTGTTCCGTGTCATAGCAGGTGATGATTCCCCAACCCTTGCGGTCATTGAAATACTTGACCTTGCCCTTTGACATGCACTACCTCCAATGTGGTTATGGAGTTGTCCTTGATCCCGCACTCTCTAATATTATACTACTCCGGACTTCATTTGACGCAAGAAAAATCTAACCCCCGACCAGCATTTTCTGAACAACTGACATGGTCAAACCGGATAACAGAGGTACAGTTACGTTGTCGTCCACCCCGAGCGGAAACGCCTCAAATAGGGTCGCCGCAGCCGCCCCGGCCATGCCGACCGGCAGGGCAAGGTCGGGCGCTATTAAGGCCACAAAAACGGTCCCAACCAGGCAGGCGGACGATCCCTCGATTGATTTGTTCCGGAAACGGTGTGTCCCATAGCGGCGACCAATTACGGCAGCAAAGGAGTCGCCCACTATGATAAACGCAAGAGCGGCAATAGCTATCGGCTTGGGATATAAAGCAACAGTGCAACAAGAGGCCAATAATATATAGGTGGCACCCATGAAGTCGCCGTTTTGTTCATGTTGGCGGATCATGGCCGAGAAAACCCGACCCACAAACGTCCGCCAGAGTGGCCAGCGACGGAGACGGGCGACATCAATCAAGACTACCGCGAGGAAAACCGGCACGAGGATTGCCAGTGCCTCGACCTTTTCAAGGCCGAGGAGATAGTACCCTACCGGTATGACGAGGGCCCCCATGTGGGTGGCCTTTCGGGCAACCTCCTGAGAAAACGGAATCTGCTCAGGTGTGTCCGGCAACAATTCCGGCATTGGTCACGCGTTACGGTCTGCGTATGGCTTGAGGTGCACCTTTCCGAGTTTACTCGGAAAGCGAACGTGGTACTTTTCAAACAGCCGATCCTGCAGTTGTCGTAGCATAGACGTTTTGTACTGCTGGGTCAGGATCATTTGTATCTGTCCCCGCGCCTGGTCCAGCCCCTTTGATTCTTCATGTTTGAGCACCTTGATGATCTGCCAACCGTACTTGGTCTTAATTGGCCTGGACACTTGTCCGACCGGAGTTCCCAGTGCCGCGTTATAAAACACCGGATCCACATCCTTGGGGCCGATGGCTCCAAGGTCGGCCAGCTCGGAGCGGACAGTGACATCGCCGGGATAATGCTGGCGCGCCAGCTCCAGGAAATCAACGCCGGCATCGGCTTGATCGCGAAGAAACTCCGCGAAAACGGAATCGCTTGTTACGATCTGCTGAACCACCAGCGGTTTTTCGACCATAAAGTCCTTCTTATGGGTCTGGTAGTAGCCGCGGACGGCGCTGTCGGATGGCGTCCAGGTCATGTCGTAGCGGTTGCGGTCCAGAATCGAGCGGGCAGTCTCGTGGCGGAGTGCCTGTTCGTGCTCGCGGATACGCTTGAGCGTATCCAACCCGATCGCTCGGGCTGCCTGGACCACCATGAATCGTTCGGCCATATACTTCATCATCTCCCGCTTGATCTCGGGAGTGGTGTTCGGGACTTTGTATCGGGTGCGGTACGCTTCTTCGATATTCTTCAGGTACTGGGCATCAAACGTATCCGCTTTGTTGACAATCCCGCACCAGACCGAATCACCCACCAGATAAATGTTGGTGTCGAGCATCTGCTCGTTCATATCGACTTGGAGCCCGGAGCGCAAGCTGTCCATCAGCTTCATGCCGATCTCGTTTGATTTCGACGTTTGCAGTGTGCGACTGGCGGTCTGATAGAACATCTCTCTGTCGATAGGTGGCAGGCCAGCCTGCAGATGATCCCCGATGAACAGTATGTGCCAACCGTCCTTGTCGCGATATGGCCCAGCGAGCTCTCCCACCTTGGTGGAGAAAGCAACGGAATCAAAGGGGGGCAGGTAGACGTTGCGGGTCACCCACCCCTGGTAGCCGCCTTTGGATTTTGTCCCCTGATCGTGGGAGTACCGCATCGCCATGTCCTGGAAATTGGCCCCCATGCAGAGTGCGCGGTAGATATTGAAGGCGTACTCCTTCATCTGGGCTTCGAATTCCTCAGGCGGGAGCGAGCGATAGTACAGGGAATCGCGACTGGAGGTCAGGCCGATGGGCAGTACCAGAATATGCCAGAGATCCACCTGCTCGGGAATAGCGAACAGGTCCGGACGACTCTTGAAAAAATCGATCACGTCGAGCGAATCAACCGACACTTTTTCATACACGGTCTTTTCGAAATAATTCTGCATGAGGTAGTCGTGGTACCTCAGGCGATACGTCCAGTAGTCGTGATAGTGCTTCCTGATATCGAGTTGATCAGCCTCATATCCCTGGAGCGTATCAACCACCAGGCTGTCGAGGAACGCCTTCACAGCCGTCTGGTCGACATAACCGCCCGTCGGCTGGACGGTGCTCTTGCGGAACGACGCGTAGAAGTCACGGGCGGAAAGCGCGTACCCGGGATCGGCGGAAGCAACGACGTAGGTCGCCGCTCCGGCCGTTTCATCGCTGAGCACGGGCGGGCGGCTGCAACCGACCAAGAGAAATACAATGACACCGAGACTAACAAGAATCGCCAAACAGGGGCGCATCGACATCCTTTCAAGATACGAGTTCGCGGTCGTCCAAGTTATACACGACCGCAACAAAAGCAAGCTGAAAAGTCAGGTGCGGACCAGCGCCGAGGGCTCGGCACTTTCCGATCGGGTACGTTGTGGATGGGAGGTCTGAGAATACATGGCGAAGTCAAGGCTGAAGGTAGCTCCATGACCGGGTGTTGACTGAACGCCTATGCCAATCCGTAAGGTCGAACAAATGCGATGGACAATGGCCAGCCCAAGACCGGTCCCGTGCTTCTTGGTGGAATGAAACGGCAGAAAAATCCGTTCCAGATCCTTGTCGGCGATTCCGGGGCCGGTGTCCCGAACATTCAGTCGAACCGATCCGGTCGACCGATGCGTACGGAGTTCAAACGCCACGGAACCGTTCTTTCCCTCAAACGCTTCGCAGGCATTAAGGGCGAGATTCACCAGGAGCTGCTTGATCAGGTCGGCATCCCCCACAACATACACAAACGACTCATCGGAATCCAGCGTGACGTGTATCCCCTCATGATACGTCTCGTGGTGTCTGAGTAGTTCGATAACGTCGTTGACTACCCGGCAGAGTTCCACCTTGTCATAGGTCGGACGGTTGACTTTCGCATACGTGAGAAAGTCGGTCAGGATCTTGTTGAGCCGGGTGGACTCCTTGACAATGAGTTGCATGAGTCGTGCGTTTTCCCCCGAACATTCCAGCTCTTTCGTGAGTACTTCCACGGAGCCTGAAATGGCCGCCAGCGGGTTACGGATCTCGTGCGCAATCGACGCCGACAGCTCACCGACCGCCGCCAAACGGTCGGCAGCCCGCACTTTGGCTTCCATGAGCTTGGCGTCCCGAAGGTCGGAGAAGATCGCGATCACTCCCCGCACGGCGCTCCCCTCATCCACGAGAATTGAGGTGGACAGCCCCAGCGGCACGCCGATCCGTTCGGCGTTGAGGATCTCCAGTTCGCGGCGAGGGTATTCGATGCTCCTTCGCAAACCGTCCATCATACATTGGGCCAGACCGGCCATCCGCTCCGCGAAGACCTCCTCGCATGACATCCCACGGACATCCTCTTCTCTATATCCCAGGATCTTTTCGGCTGCTCGGTTGAAATATACAATGGTGCCGGCGGCATCTATGGTCGCGAGTCCTGAACTGACATGGCGAAGGATGTCGTCGGTCTCCAGCCGGGCTCGCTTGAGAGCCTGGGACGCATCGGCCAGTTTACGATCCTGCGAACTAAGCCGTTCCGCCAGATACCCTGAAATGAAGGCTACCAGGTAGAAGATGAGAATATGGACGAATATGGAATAGAAGACATACTCCTGCGATGAAAAGATGGTCCGCAGGGCCTGCAGATTCAGATCAGCATCGGTCGCCTGCCCAAGGCCAAGCCAGATGATGAAGGCATAGGCAACCGAAACCAAAGAGGCAATGACGAGTGTTCCGACGAGCCGGTACGCCAGCGCCGCAGAGACGATCGTGAGCAGGAACATCGCCGAGAACGGCGAATTGACGTTGCCGGTTGCGAATATGACGCCGCTTTCCAAAGAGATTTCGAGCAAAAACTGCAGGGCGATGAGAGTCTGTGTGACCGCCGGCAGATGCAGCTTTCGCTCCAGGGCGATAGTGAGGGTGAATCCCAGCGTACAGACGGAATAGAAAATGACGAGGACCTGCAGGTAGGTCGGGTACCCCATCCAGAACGCAATCACGCCCAACAGCGTGATGTAGGAGGCCAATCGCAGCGGCAGAAACCAGCCGAGACGCTTCAGTCGTTCCTGTTGCTCCATACGAGAAACGGCACCGTGGCGGTGCCGTTCTCCTCCTTTGTTTCGAGGGCAGTACGCATCGACTCGAACGCGGCCGCCTTCCCGGATATCTTAACCGATCTTTCCGATGATGTCGAACATCGGCAGATACATGGCAATCAGAATACCGCCGATGACAATACCCATAATGACGATGATGATCGGCTCGATGATCGAGGTCAGCGCCGCCACGGCGTCGTTGACTTCTTCATCGTAGAAATCGGCGATCTTGTTCAGCATGTCGTCCAGACCACCGGTCTTTTCACCCACGCCGATCATCTGAATGACCATGGGCGGGAACACGCCGGTCTCCTTCAACGGGCCGGTGATGGTGTCACCTTCGGCGATGGCCAGCACCGACTTGTTGATGGCATTGGCGACCACGATGTTGCCGGAGGTTTTGGCAGTAATTTCGAGCGCCTCCAGAATCGATACACCCGAGGCAAGCAGGGTGCTCAGCGTGCGGGTGAATCGGGCGATCGATGATTTCCGCACCAGGTTTCCAAGTACCGGCATCCGCAGGAGGATTTTATCGAAAGTCAGCGCACCCGATGGCGTCCGTTTCCAATACGCCCCCACGCCCACCAGACCTATGACGCCTAACAAGAGATACATGGAATTCGCTTTCAGGAAATTCGAGATATTCAGCACGATCTGGGTCGGCGCCGGAAGCTCGGAACCTACCCCTTGGAACATCTTGGCGAAAACCGGCACGATGAACGTCAACATGGCTATGGTCACGCCTGTCGCGACGACGACGATGACCGACGGGTACATCATCGCGCCTTTGACTTTCCGAACCAGCTTGTCGGCTTTCTCGCGGTAAACCGCCAGACGAACCAGGATGGCATCCAGCGCACCGCCCACTTCGCCGGCCTCGACCATATTCACATAGAGTTGGTCGAACACTTTGGGATGCCGGGCCATGGACTCGGAAAGGGTGGCACCTCCCTGCACGCTGTCTTTCACCTGCGTAACCACCTTGGACATCTCCTTGTTTTCGGACTGGGACGCCAGGATCTCAAGGCACTGAACCATCGGCAGGCCGGCGCCGATCATGGTGGCGAACTGCCGGGTAAAGCGCGAGATCTCGATCTTCTTGATGCCCGTGCCGAACTTGATGTTGAGCTCCGCCGCCCGTTTTGAGATCGACGTGACCAGGATACGATTCTGCCTGAGCACCCGCTCCAGCTCGGCGCGGTTGTTGGCCTTCATCGACCCCTGGACCGCGGCCCCGGCGAGGGTCTTTCCTTTGTATTCAAATACCGGCATGGTAATACGTCCTTTCTGACCTCACCTCACGCGTAGGCCGGGCTCTTGGAGCGGGAGAGCATTTCGCTCAGCTCCTGCGTGTTGTGACTGAAACTCATGGCGTCGTTTATCGTGATCCTGCCGGCCGTGTACAGCTCGGCAAGCGATTGATTCATTGTCTTCATGCCGTATTTCTGCCCGGACTGGATCATGGAGTAGATCTGGTGGATCTTGTCGTCGCGGATGATGGCGCGAATGGCCGGCGTGGCGATCATGACCTCCATCGCCATGACCCGTCCGCCGCCCACCTTGGGGATGAGGGCCTGCGACACCACTGCCTGCAGACAGAACGACAGCGCCACCCGGACCTGCTCCTGCTGATTGTTGGGGAACACGTCGACGATACGGTTGATCGTTTCCGCGCACGAGTTCGTGTGCAGCGTGGCGAACGCCAGGTGGCCGGTTTCGGAGATGGTCAGTGCCGATTCGATCGTCTCCAGATCCCGCATCTCACCGACCAGCACGACATCGGGGTCCTCGCGGAGGGCATATTTCAGAGCGGCAGAAAATGAATTGGTGTCCGAATACACCTCGCGCTGATTGACCAGCGCCATCTGGTGACGATGCAGGTATTCGATCGGGTCCTCCACCGTGATGATATGCACCGGGCGTTCCTTGTTGATCTTGTCGATGATCGCGGCGAGCGTCGTGGATTTACCGGAACCGGTGGGTCCGGTGACGAGCACCAGGCCGCGCGGCAGCTTGGCGAACTCGGCGATGACCTTGGAGAGTCCGAGTTCCTCGAACGTGCGGATATTGAACGGGATCTGGCGAATCGCCACCGCCACATTGCCGCGCTGCATGAACATGTTGCAGCGGAAGCGGCTCATCTGTTCGATACCGAATGAGAAATCGAGTTCCGAGTTCTGTTCAAATTTGAGTTTCTGCTTTTCGTTGAGCATGGAGTACGCGAGCTTCTTTATCTGCTCGCTGGTCAACAGATCGATGCCGGAGAGGCGCTGAAGCTTGCCATCGACACGTACCACGGGCGGCGAACCAACGGTAAGGTGCAAATCCGACGCGCCCAGTTTGACCATCTGTTCCAATAACTCGCGCAGCGACATATTGTCTGTCCCCTATGTTCAACCGTGTCTGATCGAAAGGTAAGCCTACCTACCATATATCGGCGGCTGGGGCTGATACTTGACGGGGGAACTTGTTGTCCGGGCGAGGTAAGTGTATGCCCGGCAAAGGAGACGGGACCTGACGCCGGCTGACCTCAGCTAAAGGTAACGGCAAATACCTCTTCGATGGTCACCAGGCCGGCCTTCATTTTCTCAACTGCGGCCATACGCAGACTGCACATGCCTTCTTCGACCGCAGCCTTGCGTATGTCCGAGTCCGAGGCCTTGGCCAGAATCAGATTCTCGATAGCCGGCGTGATCGGCAGCACCTCGAAAATACCGGTTCGTCCCGCCTTGCCGGTGCCGTTGCAGTCATTGCAGCCAACCCCCTTGAAGGCGCGGATATTCCGGAGCATCTCCTTGGGGACCTTGAGGCTTTCCACCTGTTCCTGCGTGAGATTGACCTCTTCTTTGCACCGCTGACAAATCTTGCGCATCATACGCTGAGCCATGATGAGCTTGGTGGCGGAAGCGACGAGGTAATATGGGACGCCCATATCGATGAGTCGCGTGACCGACGACGGCGCGTCATTCGTATGCAGCGTGGAGAAAACAAGGTGACCGGTAAGAGCGGCCTTGATGGCGATCTCCGCCGTCTCACTGTCTCGTATCTCACCGACCATGATGATATCCGGGTCTTGTCGCAGGAACGACCGCAGCGCGGCAGCGAAGGTGAGACCGATCTCCGATCTGACCGCCACTTGATTGATCCCCTCGAAATTGAACTCGACCGGGTCTTCCGACGTGATGATGTTCACGTCGGTCGTATTCAACTGCTGCAGCGCCGAATACAGCGTGGTGGTCTTACCTGAACCCGTCGGGCCGGTCACGAGAATGATGCCGTACGGCGAATGGATCTTCTCGTCAAACTTGGACAGGTCCTCCTGGCGGAATCCGAGCTGCGTCATGTCGATCCGCAACGCCATCGGATCCAGAATTCGCATAACGACCTTCTCGCCAAAAATGGTGGGCAGCACCGAAACACGCAGATCGACCGTACGTCCGGCGATCTTAACCTTTATGCGTCCGTCCTGCGGCAGGCGACGCTCGGAGATATCCAGGTCGGCCATGATCTTGATACGCGATACGATCGCCGCACGGTATTTGAAGGGGAGCGGCGCCATCTCCTGAAGGTCACCGTCGATACGGTAGCGGACGCGGATGCGCTTCTCATACATTTCGAAGTGAATATCTGAGGCCCCCATGCGAATGGCATCGCCAATAATGGAATCGACCAGCTTGACCAGCGGTTTGTCCTGTATGGCCGACAACAGATCGGATTCACTCTGCACGTCCTCGGCGGACACTACCTCCAGATCCGAATCTTCCAGTCCCTTAACGATCTCCGACAGGCCGCTGCTGTCCGAATAGAACGCTTCGATCGCCTTCTCGATCGCTTTCTCGGGAGAGATGACCGGCTGGACGGTGCAGCCGGTGATGAATTTGACGGCGTCCAGGACGTAGATGTTGTTCGGATCGCTGATGGCGACCAGCAGCGTCTTGTTCAGCTTGGAGATGGCGATGACTTTGAATTTGCGGGCGATATCGAGCGGGATCAGCTTGACGACTTCGGGATTCAGCTCGATGTCGCTGAGACGGAGCGCGCCGATCTTGAGATGCTTGCCGACAAAACTGGCGAGTTCATCTTCGGACTGCACCGCGCCGATCTGCACCAGCGCAGTAATGAACTTCTCTTTCTTCTCTCTGACAATATTGAGCGCACGTTCCGCCTGCTCCGGAGTGATCTTGCCCGCGCTGACTAAGAGGGAACTGAGTTCTGCCGACATTGCCTTCGATCCACACGTCGCTTACGACAAAGCGTTGTTTAGTGACGGTCTGCCGCTCTGGCCGGCGACCGACCCCATCGTTCAATCCTGGAAAATATCGTCGAGCCGATCCTGCGCCACGTCGGCAAAATCACGACTGATGGCCGGCTTATCCCCGCCTTTGTGCGTGATCTGTTCGAACACTTTCACCAGTTCCTGAGCGGTCTCGCGTGCGTACAGGCGGACCATGCCGATCGTTGTACGATCATCGAATATCACCACCAGAATGGAACGTTCCCCCACCAGCGACATATGGATGTGGTCTTTCTTGCCCTGGTGAAACAGGACCGAAAACTCGGGCTCACCGACCAGGCGGGCGATCTCCTTGGTAGACGCAAACGACCCGGCCAACAGGGCGGCCAGCGCCGTGGTATCGAGCGAGTGCGTGAATCCCTGCCGCGTGATCAGGTGACCATCCTTGTCCACCAGCAGCGCGCATTTCGCCTCCGCGCCTTTGAGCATCTTGCTCAACAAGGCGTCGATCTTGTTGATCTCTTCTTCGTAAATGATCAGGGTCTCGTCAGACATGTCAGCCTCCTACCTGCCTATTTCAAACCAAACAAACGCTTGAAGAAACCGCGTTTTCTGGTGTCACCCCGACGCCGCAAGGAAGGAGCCATCTGGGGCGAAATTCTCCCGGTGGAATGTTCTTCCGATGCTGTCGATCTATGCACATCCGTGATCTCTTCTTCTTCCCGAATAGCCGGCCCGGCAGCAACCGGCGTTGGCGCCGCCACGGCAGTTCGTGCTTCCCGTGCCGCCGCCCGCTCGGACCCCGGGTACGGGCGGTACGGCGCCGGTTCGTACGGTGCGTGCGCCGCCGCGCCCACCACAGGCACCCGGCCGCTCTGCGAAGCGCTCGATTCGCCGGAACCGGACGCCATAGCGGTCGATGGTTCCACTAACGTGGCGGCGGACGCAGGACGCGATCGGGCGGTGCTGGCGGTTTTGGCCTTATCCAGCACCAGTTTGATAACCAGTTTGAGGGTATCGAACACGCCGTTGCCGATCGTAGCCGACGCTTCGAATGTTGGCCAGCCGCGCTTGTTGAGCTGTGCGTTCAGCTGCTCGACGGACAGGATGTTGGGCAGATCGCGCTTATTGAATTGCAGCACGAACGGTATCTCGTCCATGGAATATCCATATTCGGCGAGGTTCTCTTCCAGGTTCAACAATGATTCGAGGTTCTCGTCCATCTTGTCGGTCTGGCTGTCGGCCACGAACACGACCCCATCAACTCCGCGCAACACGAGCTTTCTCGTGGCGTTGTAGTAGACCTGGCCCGGTACGGTGTACAGTTGGAATTTGGCGGTAAAACCGTTGATGCTGCCGATGTTGATGGGCAGGAAATCGAAGTACAGCGTGCGGTCCGCCTCAGTCGCGAGCGAAATAAGCTTCCCGCGGGTGCTTTGCGGCACTTTGGCGTGGACATACTGCAGGTTGGTCGTCTTACCGGACAATCCCGGCCCGTAGTACACGATCTTGCAGCACACCTCACGCGAGGAGTAATTAATCGATACCATACCGTATCCCCGACACTCTTCCAGGCTCTCAGTTGATGCTCTTCAGTCGGCCGATGGCGTTCTTGATCTCAAGACGTATCAGACCGATGTTGACTTCCTTCTCTGCCGTGACAACCAGGATGCCAAGCCCGGCGTCGGTGAAAAACAACTTGGCGTCGTCGGCCTCAATGGTCACCTGGCTCAAGGGACTTGTCCGCAGGCGATCCAGCGACTTTTGAATATTGGTCGTGATCGAGGCCGCCAGCGCCCCAACAGTCTCGCTTTCGAAGCCGGCCTCAAGATCAGCGGCGATCACGATCCCATCGTTGCCCACCACCATCGAACCGGTGATGCCGGGGGTTTTGTTCAACTCATTCAGCACTTGATACATGTATCTTCTCCGCGTTAATATCCTGCTTCGCTGCGAAACGCTCGGTCATATATCGGCGAATCATCTCCATTGCCTGACTGACCCGGATGCTCAGGGTATCGTCACTCAGCCTCTCGGCCAGGACCAGGAGACTGTACTGCTGGTCACGCGCCACCATCAAACGTTTGTCTTTGAGAGTCAAATCGAGCCGGTCCGGCGCCCCCAGCCGGGTGCGATCGAGTACACGGCGATTTGCATCCAGAAAGAGAAGGGACAGCGGCGCCCAGTCATCGGGATTCAGAGTGCCGCGTTTGAAACTGGACAAGGGCAACCCTTCATAGTCCACCACTACCGCCATGAAAACGGAACCGTGCTCGCCGATATAGCGGGTGGCCCGGTCGAAGCCGTTCAGTTCAGGCTGGTTTCCGGACGGATGCTGCTCAGATGCCGAGCCGCCGTGGCGACGGTTGTCATATTCCAGTGGGGGAATGGGGAGTGATTCGCTGGTGATGCCGCGTTCCTTCGATATGGCGATCGAGGTCATCCCGGCAGGCAGGTTCTCGCGCTGCAGCGAGGGTCGTACCTGGGCGCGGCGCGGTTCCTTCTGACCGGTCACTTCATTGAAGAGTGGTCTGAGAGCAAAAGGCGCGGCCGCAATATGCAGCAATACGGCGGGTAGGTAGCCGAATGTACCGAGCGTCAGCGCCGCACGCCAGCCCATATCGAACATGACCGTCACCAGGAGTCCGAATACGATGCCAAGGGCAAGCCGATACACGAACGATCCCAGAACTGCCTGGAACCTGCTCATGGCGGTCATACCGCGCTGGGAAACGAGCACGACACACGCGTAGTACAGAAGCTCCAGACCGACAAACCAAACCGAGACCCGCATGACCTGGGTGCCGAGCCGCTCTGGGAACAAGAGCAACGGAACAATCCAGAGCACCAGGGTGATCAGCAGGATCAGGCGGCCAATTCGTTCAGGTATTTGCATATTCCGTGTCCTTATCTACTTACCTGATATCTGTCCACCAGGGCCGAGATCCTCATTCTCAGTGTCCCCAGATTGATTTTCGCGTTGCCGGCGAAGAGGAATAATCCGTCCTTCACCCGCACGAGGTAGAAAACGACGCGGCCGTTTTCAACCAACAAACTTTTTACCTTACCGAACGACGCTTTCACCAGTTCCTGGTTAAGGAAATTGTCAACTTCCGCCAGTGTTGCTGCACACGTATGAGCATCGAAACTGGTATCCCATTGTGCGTCCACTACCAGTCCCTCGCGGTTTATGAACAGGGCCCCCTCTATGTCGGGAATGGCCACGGCGTGTCGAATCAGATCGGGCGGGGCGGACAGACTGACCACCAGCTCCGGTCGTGCGCCGCTGTCAGCCGTCGTCTCCGTCGAAATCTCGCTCGGATTAAGGTCCAGACCACTGCGTGGCTCGATCATGCCGGCCTGTTCAGCTGGTAATTTCAGCGCGATTTCCAGAAGTTTCTTGATCTGGTCATTATTGGGATCGGCATCATAGAGTTTACGAAGGAGTTTGACCGCGGCGTTGAATTCTCCCTTGTAGATATAAATCTCGGCCAGGAGCAGTTCTATCGCCCGGGAGGCGCCTTCGATCTCAATTGCTTTCTTGATCTCTGCTTCGGCCCAATCGTATAGACCGCGGTCAAGGTTGATCTTGGCCATCACGACATGAGCAGAACCGTACGACGGATGGATACGCAAACCGCCCTGACAGATACGGAAGGCCTTTTCCAGATCTCCCTTCTTGCGGTACGCTTCGGCGAGCGCCGCGAAGATCTGGGAATTCGGATCGACCTCCATGATTTTCTGGCACTTGCCGATTCGTTCTTCCAACTCCGCGATTATGGACATGCCGTGCTTTCTGTTAACCTTAATTCCATCAATGCGTTGTCAAACGTCAAAAATACGCGCGCCTGATAATAATAAGCTGGGCAATCAGTTGTGTCAACTCAATTGCACGAATGTTGTCAGCTCAGAACCCTCTTGGTCTCATAAAGGCCATAAGCGAACAAACCGGTCATGGCTACCAGCATCGCCGGGACGATAAACCTATTCATGTTCAACACGCCAAAGCCAGTCAAGAGGACCGCCAATTGGCTTAGCCCCAAAACTACAAACGCACCCGCGAAAACGAGCCAGCTCTTGCTTAGCTGGCCGCCCTTCACCACCATAAACACCTGGAAACAGAACACAGCGCAGACGGCCGCCGCCACTAAAATCAGCAGGGTGAACGGCAGTGGGGGCACCGCGCTGATCACCACCGGTGCCGCTTCATCCTGGGCCGTCAGCGGGCTCACACATACCGTCAACCATGCGAGAAATGAAAGGACACGCGTTTTCATACATCACCCTCGTACCAGTTTTACGACTCTATCCGCACGCTTGATCGTGCTATAGAAATTGTCTTCGATACCAAATCGTTGCACGAGCTCACGGCGGAGAGCCAGCGGTTCGGAGATCTCTTTCTTCACCCGATTCACGACTTCGCGAAACGCTCCCGCGCCAAGCAGGTCGTAGACATACACCAGTTGCTCGGACAACATCCGCTCCAGGTTGGACATCAGCACGTGATACCTTGTCTCCGAAGGCAGCGACTTGACGGCCGAAAGAAACTTGTCGAATGACGGCACCAGGTCTGACCCGGGATCGACCCCGGGGAAAAACGTGAGGATGCCGGTGCGGTACTGCGCTACATATGACGAATACCGGCTGTTTTGGTCTCCGAGCATATCTTCCACCACCGTGCGGATTCTATAGAAACAGTTGCTGTAAAGCGTAAAGATGAGCGAGAACGCCACTTCTTCCTCATCCTCCTGTTCGGTCGGTTCGGGTGTCCGCTTGCCGGCCACTTCGATAAGGCCGTTCACCACCAGCCGATAGATCGATCGGCAGGTCACGAATTCCCCCATGGGAGACATATCAATTATGTCCGGTACGGTGCGCTCCCCGTTTATGAGCGAGAGAATGCGGAATTCGTCGAGCGCCAATACGACCTCTTCATTGGGGACACGGGGGGATTTGTTCATTCGGAGGAGCACGTCGTCAGGCGGCAGCACTTTCTGTATCTCGATCCATTCATCGATCCGGCGTGTCCCTTCCATAATTACGTTCATAGTGCTCAGTTCGATCAGGAACGGCGCATTCTTGGGAGCGCTTCCTTCGTGGAAGATGAAGTCCCCCTCCGCCCACGAGAAGAGGTTGTAGACGATCTCTTCGATCTGGAGCTTCAGGCAGGATGCGATCTCTTCCTTATCGAAGAGGTTCATGTCGATCAGCGTGGTCCCGAGTTGCCGTCCGGTCTGCTTATGCAGCGTGATGGCTCGCTCCAGGTCCTGTTTTGATATCTTGCCCCGCTTCAACAACAGGTTGCCCAGCAGGTCTTCGGCGCTGTTCACCGAGGAGGCGAAGATGATATTCCCCTCCTTGAACGCCACCTCCTTTTGACGGGTCGCTGTCTTGCATTCGAGAATCCCGGTTTTCTTGCCGGTGGCCAGCAGTTGGAGGATATCCGGGAACGAGACCGTCTTGAGATTTCCTGACAAACTCATGCTTGTGTAATCCCGTGAGCCATGGTTATATCACGGTGCACGAAGGCACCTGCTACTTCTTTGTCTGTATCGGGCGAACGGAGGTATTTCTTTATGAACGGCGACAAAATGTCTCAGGGGAAATCGGCTCGAACTGCTTTCAGGGAGTGCAGATACGGGCCGTTTCGGCTCAGGTCCCACAGGTAGTCCGGAAGCTCCCGGTCGACACGTAATTCGCCCGGGGAATGCTCCTGCGGCTGCCGTGGTTCAATTCTTGAACAGACGATACGCGCGAGTCCACGGCGTCTGGCGGCAAGCCAATCATCCGCAGTAGGATACCAGTTGCTTCCGACGATCAACGCCGAGTTCGAACCCACGAGTTCCAGGCTATTCGCTGCTGGAAATGTCTTCACGAATATGAGCACGGCGTCATCGCAGGCAAGCTCTATGGCCCGTTCGGCGGCCCGATATCCGTCGCCGGAACCGGCCGGATGACCCGCTCCGAAATAGGCTATATGCAATCCGCCCAAAGGTGGGTCCATGTTGTGAGCCCGAACATCGCTGATGCTGGGGCGTAGCGATGACGCCGCCAGGAGCTTCTGGGCGTGCAGAGAGTCCGCCATGCGCAGCAGGTCCGCAACCGCATCGTATTCACAGGCCATGATGAACAGGTACCGTATACGGTCGATCCCCTTGTCGCCGAGCACGGGTGCAATCACCCGTTCGCCAATCGAGTACTCTTTGGCCGATGCGCCGGTAATGATGAGATCTGCAGTTCCCTTCTCGCCGGTTGGAACGACAGACGCGACACCGCCGGGAATACTGAAACACATGATTTTGCGCTCTGCCTCGCCGCCGACACTGACGGCGTAGACGAGCCCGATGTTCGCCGTAAGCATGGCGGCAAAAATGGCAATACGTCGAAACGGTCTATTCCGGATGGCCCACGTCAACAACAGCAGGAATGCATATGCGGCCAGCACCGCAGCCAATTCGACATTCCGGGACGCCAGGCGTCCGACATCGATCACCGGCATGTTGTCGCCTCCGAACAGCTCGAGTGTCCATAATAGGAACCGCATCAGGACATCGACCAGTGAACCAACCATCAGGCCCAATGGTGGCAGAATGAGGTGCGCTATAAGCAGTATCAGCACCCCTATGACAGACATGCTGACCAACGGGACAATGATCAAGTTGGCCGGAAGCGACAGAAGCGGCACTCGTCCGAAATAGTAGACTATCAGCGGCGAGGAGACAACCTGCGCGACCAATGACACGATGAGCGGAAACACCAGCCAGATGTACCACCTCTTGCTTTGATAGTGCTCGAAAAACCCGGTGAACTTGGCGACTATAAACACCAGCCCCCAGGCGGTGACAAAGGACAACTGGAAGCCAACATCAAACATCTGAGCCGGATCGACCAGCAGAACGATCAGCGCCGTAAGCGCGATGAGGTTGTTGAGGTCATAGCGTCGATTCAGCAACCCGGCAATGATCACCAAACCTGCCATAACCGAGGCCCGGATGACAGAGGGCTCGCCGTACGAAAGTCCGGCGAAGAGCGCAGTAATCACGAGAAGCAGTATGGCCCGCCCTGTCCGCGAAAGTCCCAACGGCCGAAACAACCAGGCCATCACCAGCAGCACCAGGGCAACGTTTGAACCTGAGACCGCCAACAGATGAAGCGTACCGCTGTCGCGAAACCGGGCGTAGACCGATGCCGGAATATCGCGGGTCTCTCCGATGAGAAATCCTGAAGCAAGGGCAGCCGCAGCCGGAGACAGATCGGCGTAAAGGGCGTCTCTGATGCTGTTCCGCAGGCGATCAATAGAGCTGACTACTCCGTACGAGGAACGGTGATCGATGCGAACATCCAGCAATGTCGGCAGATAGACGATACCGAAGACACCCTTCAGCGCCATGAAGCGACGGTAACTGAAGCGGCTATTATCGCCCGACTCGTGCAGCGTATAGATGCGGCCGAAGAACTCGATGCGGTCGCCTCGTTGCAGAGCAGTTGTCGTATCAGTAATCTTGAGAAGTACGGCGCCACGGACAGTGTGGCTGTTGGTATCGACAAGCGAATCCAGCGTGATCTTCAATTCCGTGCGATTCGGCTTGAGATCAGGCCAGTCTGCAACGCGCCCATAGATATGGTAAACAGTCCGCTCATTGGCAACCTGACTAACATGGTTCGGTCCCAGATCGTAGACGGACAGCGCGAAGTGGCAGGCAGCCGCAAGCCCCAACGACCCGGCCAGCGAAATGGCCGTGACCAGATGCCATCGGCGGTACATCCCCCACAACCCGGCCAGGGCAAGCGCCAGTGAGCCGAGCACGAGGTCCCCGGCCGCAATCTGGCTGGCGTTCGCCAGCGCTATTCCCGTTACGACAAACAACAGGACGAAAAGCGACGGGTACTGCCGTATCATGAAATCAGACCGGCTTGGATCTCTTTTTCATGAGCGCGTTCAGGAGTAATCTCATTTCGTGGATCCTGAAAAGCGAGCAGAAGAGAAGGTACAGGATGGAACCCACCACCAGTGGTACGACCGCACGTACGATCCGCGCCCACAACGCCGTGTCATCGACGAACATGTAGACAGGAAGATATTTTGCGGCAACAAAAGCGAGCGCCGCGGCGATGGCTATTTTCAGGAAGTTGATGCTTACTCCGCGAAATGAAACCTCCACTCCCTTCCGCGGCAAATAGTACAACAACAGGCCAAAATTCACCAATCCCGCAATCGAGGTCGCCGCGGCCAAACCGGCGAAATTCCACCAAACTAT
The DNA here is from genome assembly GCA_040753875.1 of Candidatus Zixiibacteriota bacterium. Classification (NCBI taxonomy): domain Bacteria; kingdom Pseudomonadati; phylum Candidatus Zixiibacteriota; species Candidatus Zixiibacteriota bacterium. The sequence goes on from JBFMDV010000005.1 coordinate 231,882, forward strand.
GAACGGCCAATAGAGAATCATATTCAGAACCACCGACGCGATAGACACACGCATCGGGAGTCGGGCGTCGCCCAGAGCATAAAACACCGGCACTATAACACGCACGGCGGCAAACCCGATGAGGCCATACGAATAGTGCAGGAGCGCCAGTGCGGTGTTAAGCATGTTGGCTTCAGAGAACGCACCATATCGGTAAGTGAGGGCTACGATCTCGCGCCCGAGGAGCGCCAGGGCGACCGCCGACGGCACGATCAACAGAAAATTCAGGTTAAGCGCCTCGTGAAAGGTGCGGCTCATTTCTTTCATATCGCCGCGACTGGCGATCTCGGAGGCGCGCGGCAGCGCCACGGTACCGAGCGCGACACCGAACACACCCAGCGGAAAATGCATGAGCCGGTAAGCGTAATTGAGATACGATATGGACCCCTCGGTCAGGAACGAAACCAACAGCGTATTGAGCAAAATGTTGATCCGCCCGGCAGACAGCCCGATCATCATCGGCGTGAACAGCCGCAGCATCTTCCGCATCCCGGCATCGAACCAATTCACGCGGAATCGATACCGGTAACCGATCCGACGAAGTGACGGCAGTTGTATGACGATCTGCCCAATCCCACCAATGACCACGCCTATAGCCAGCGTGTACACGGGGACGGCGAAGAGGTGATAGAGGATGAGGACGGAAAGGATGCTTCCCACGTTGAACATGGCCGAGGAAACCGCCGGCAGGCCGAAACGATCGAATGAGTTCAACATCCCCATCACCAGCGCCGACACCGATACGAGCGGGAGAAACACCCACATGATCCGGGTGAGGTTGACCGTCAGATTGAACTTGGTCGCATCCTGGGTGAAGCCGTGCGCGGTGAGATAGATGATCGCCGGCGTGGCCGCCATGCCCAGAAGGGTCACTACTCCCAGCACCAGTAACATCGAGGTGAGGACATTGTCGGCCAGGCGGAACGCTTCCTGATTCGACTCCTTGACCAGCTTCTCCTTGAAAACCGGAATGAACGATGATGATAGCGCCCCCTCGGCGAACAGGTCGCGCAACAAATTGGGTATGCGAAATGCCGTCACGAAGGCATCCGTGGCCATCCCGGCGCCGAAGAAATAGGCCATGACCTGTTCGCGGATTAGCCCGGAAACCCGGGAAAACGCGGTCCCCAGAGAGACCAGCCAGGCGGAACCCGCGATGGATTTTCTGGTTGAACTCTCGGTTGACAAAAGATTCCCCGGACCTATATTAAAGGGCTGAATTTGAAAACACTTAACATGAGGGTCGACCTTGCCATATCATAAGTCGAATGAAAAACGGATGAAAACCAGCGAGCGGGACCGCCTGAAAAATCGGGCGTTGCGCTCGCAGTTGCGCGTTGCGGTGAAAGAGGTACGCGAAGAGAAAAACAAGGACGCCGCAGCGGCCAAGCTGAAAGAAGCTGCAAGCGTACTGGACCGGGCTGCCGCCGACGGACTGATTCATTGGAAGAACGCCGACAGGAACAAGTCCCGGCTTGCCAAGTTCGTGCAGAAGCTTGACTGATCCGTCCTGAAGTTTTCCCGTTGAAATTGACCGGCCTCTGTCGCTGTCCGCGGCAGAGGCCGTTGACTTTATCCCCGAAATGCTGCAATGCGCCCTTGGGGAGGCGTCGATTGCATACGGGACACACGCGAGTCGGCGATGGTCATTCATCCTCCCAATATGACCGCCGGCCCGAAGCCTCTCAACAACTATTTTTCAGCGATTAAGAATGTAGATGCTGCCTTCGAAGAAACTCGTTCGATAGGACTGTTCGCGGACGACGATCAACTCACGCAGGAACGACTCCTTCTCGCTTGGTGGGATGTCGTCGCGCAGTACAGTAATGGGAAAATCGATGTTGAGGACCCGAACGTTGGTCCCCGCTTTGATGATGTTCGGCGGAAACAGCCGTTCGGTTGTTGCTGCCGCTTCCATATCCGCAAGAGCAAACGGCGGCAGTGATAGTGTGCCGCTGTGCGGAACGGCTCTGCAAACGGCGTCCCGCCAGTGATGTCGCGTCACGACCGGCATGTACCGACCCACCTGCAGAATGGATTCAAACAAAAGCGTCAGCGGCGCCGGGCACCCGAGTTTTGTGCTGTGTCTCAGGAAGAGGGTTAATGGTTCGCGGTATCGAAATGCGATCTCGATCGCAACAAAGTCGGCAGGGGCTACGTCCTGCCGGATGCCAGGGATTATCTGATCGGGGTGACGGCTGGTGAGCCGATTCAGGTCACCAAGGTGGAAATTGACCAGACCGACTTTCCGTACATCGATCCGAAGAGTGCGCCGAGGACAGACCTGTACCGGAATGTGGTGCAACCCGGCTGCGATGAATGCATGGTACTGCTGAACGTCGTCCAACAATAGATAGCTTCCATCTTCGCGGTCCATCACAAGGAGCGGATGCCGCACGAGGCCATCAGCCGTCAACTCCTGTTCCTGGATGTTAGAGTCGAGCCACTCGAAAGTGAGGATTCGCTCAGCTTCCAGGATTCGAATCTGGGAAAGAAGTTCGTCGGTCACGGGGTAGCGAAAAGCAACTGGCGTGCCCCGGTTCTCTGTATGCCTTAAGTGATTGTACGACAATAGATTTATCGAGTCTTCCGATCACCACTGGACATGCAATTGCACGCTGGTTTAACCACCTTGCTCCAGAACAAATTCGCATTTCACATATTGTGCAAGAAAGGTTAACACGACCAGACTACCCGAGAAACGACAAAAGCCGCGGCGTAAACCGCGGCTTGTGTTCTGAGGAAAGTCGGCCGCTGAGCCTATCTGGCGCAGCCAGGGACAGGGGCGGCATAATTGAAGAACAGATAATCGATCAGTCGCTGCAGGTCGGTGATGTCCACCACGCAGGAACCATCCGTGTCCGCCGACGCCGGCCCGTTCGGCACCGGTACACCAAAAAAGATGAAATCCACCAACGCCACCAGGTCCCCAATATCCACAAACCCCGACCCATCCAGATCCCCGCCCGCCGGCGCCTGACCCGTCTCCCCAAAATAACTCTTCACCGCACTCATAAGCGCCTGCACCGACCCCGGCGTCATGTACCAAAGCGGAAATGACAACAGCACCCGCTTCCCCCGAGGACCATCATAGGCAATCCCCACCGGCGTGTTCTCACGACCCGGATCATCTATATTCGAATCGTACTGGTAGATAATCGTGGCGCCGGCACGAGGCGTCAAACTCGGAATGTCCCCCATCCGCTTGATCCCCCGGGTCGTATCAAGCTCGACCGATGGCCACCCCCCCACTCCCTTCGCTCCCGCAAAATCCTTCGCATAGTTCAACGCGTACGACTGCAGCATAAACTCATCGTACAACAGATGGCCCGGTGAGGGGGCCGGCGTAAACAACGGGATCGTCTGGTACCCCGCAATCAGCATGTCATTCGTGAACCCACTGTACCACCGCAGCGTGTCCCGACTGTACCGCAGCAGCTTCGTCCCGATGTCGTCATCAATCCACCAGATCGAGGAGTACTGACCCGCCAACGGACGTTTCAGCGCATCCGCATAATCGTCCACCGTCACCAACCCATGCGGCGCGCCGCTCAACACCGTGTCGTACCACGCTTCCAACTCCGGCTGGCTCGGCATGAAATCGTACTCCTCCGTCATCTCATCCGCAATCAATATCCCATGATCAAACGTCGCCGGCGTACCAACCACTGCCGCTGAGAAAGCCGACTCGTAACCGGACTGGTCAACCGCCTTGAGCTTGTATTGATACGTAACCCAGTGGACCACCGCGTTGTCAGTGTAGGCAGTCTGCGTCAGCCCCCCTGCCAACAGTGTGAAATCACCCTCAAACTCCCCCTTGCGATACAGATCATAGTGGTCGAGGTCCGCCTCGTGGTTGCTCGCCCAGCTCAACTGCACCGAACCCACCATCGGCTCAGCGACCACTTGCGCCGGCACCCGCGGGTAGAGCTGCGGGATCTCCGAGGATTCCTCCATGTACACCGGCGGATAGCCGCCCGACGGTGTGCCCTTGACCGCAAAGTAGTACCGAATGCCCTGTGTCAACCCGTTGAACGTCTGTGTGCATGTCCCAGGAGTAACAACAGCGGAGTCGTTGTATATCCCGGACGTGGTGCCGCGATACACGACATATTGATAATCTGACCGGCAGTTGTTCAGAAACACGGTCAGGGCCTGACCATCTCCCTGATCAACTATGCTGTCGATTCCCGTTGGGCTGCCGGCATCAGCGACATACGCTACCGACGCAGCGAACGTCTTCACGATGCCGGTCATATACGCGAAATTAAGTTTGGTGGTGGAATCGGACGGGCGGTGATAATTGGGAGTATTAAAATCCCCTTCGATCGCCATAACGATATTGAACCCCTGTTGATTGAACGGATAATGATCAGAATTTCCCTGCAGCGGAGCATTGGTGGGGCCGATGTTCGACACCCGGGTGCCCGTTTGTGCAAACAAATCACGGTAAGCGGTATTGGAGCCGCTTTCGAGATCGGTGTTCCAGGTGGCATCGGGAGAATAGCCGATCATGTCCGCATTGTACATCACCTCGACATCAGTACCGGCGGCTCGAAAATCAGCAGCGGCATCCTCCGAACCATACAGTCCCTCTTCCTCGCCGGAGAACGGCATGAATATGACGGTCTTGCGAAGGGGAATATCCCTGAGCACGCGCGCCAGTTCGAGCACCATGGATGTACCGGACCCGTTGTCATCGGCGCCGGGCGCATGTGTCATCGCAGTGGAGGAGTACGAGTCATAATGTCCGCCGACAACTATTACCTTGTCCGGCTCCGAGGTACCAAGCTTGACCGCCTTCACGTTGTATCCGGGGTATCCTCCGATAGTAAAGTACGGCGTTGTGACATCCGTATAGCCCCAGTTCAAAAAACGCTGCACCAGCCAATCGCGTGCCTTGTTCACCGAGTCGGTGTATGCGTACCGCGTATAGAACGCCTGCAGGCGCGCATCAAATCCGTACACCGAATCTTGTTGGACCCGGTTGGCGACCGTATCAGACGGCGGCGCCAATAGAGCGGGCGCAAAACCAACGGTTACTCCCTCAAAGACGAACGGCACGCTCAATTCGGCTAGGGGACGGACTTTCAACCCGTAGTCCCGCCGCCACGACTGTGCCTGGCTTGCCGTCCCTTCCACCAACTGTAAGTCATTGTCGAGAGGCATGGCGCTGGTAAGCGTCGCGCTCTTGGGAAGCTCGGAAGCTTGTTTTGAGGGGTAAACCACATGGTACACACTCAGGTCGACATCGGCTTTTATCGACTCAAATGCAATTCCCGCCAGGGTAAGTTTCGTTTGCTGTTCGGCAGAGGCACTCACCAGATACCGATTGTCCAGCCGAATCAGTCCATGGCCGAGCTGCTGCTGAGCCAACCGGGCCTGCTCGCGATTTCCCAGTGAGATGTATCCAAGGTCCGCACTTTGGACGGAATGCGGCAGAACACCGACTACAATGAAACCCACCATCATCAAAATTCGCATAAACGCCTCCGGTCAACTCTCAGATGACAATTCCAACGCAGCTCCTGAACTCCGTTCGGCACTAATCACACGCAAGTACTTCAGGCCTTCTGATCTCTCCAATCTATCGACACGGACTCCCTTGTCAACCAGGGAGCGTGGGTCGCGCATCAGTGCGCGCATCCCGACACTGGCGCATCAGAGCCAAAGAACAGATAATCGATCAGTCGCTGCAGGTCGGTGATGTCCACCACGCAGGAACCATCCGTGTCCGCCGACGCCGGCCCGTTCGGCACCGGTACACCAAAAAAGATGAAGTCCACCAACGCCACCAGGTCCCCAATATCCACAAACCCCGACCCATCCAGATCCCCGCCCGCCGGCGCCTGACCCGTCTCCCCAAAATAACTCTTCACCGCACTCATGAGCGCCTGCACCGACCCCGGCGTCATGTACCAAAGCGGAAATGACAACAGCACCCGCTTCCCCCGAGGACCATCATAGGCAATCCCCACCGGCGTGTTCTCACGACCCGGATCATCTATATTCGAATCGTACTGGTAGATAATCGTGGCGCCGGCACGAGGCGTCAAACTCGGAATGTCCCCCATCCGCTTGATCCCCCGGGTCGTATCAAGCTCGACCGATGGCCACCCCCCCACTCCCTTCGCTCCCGCAAAATCCTTCGCATAGTTCAACGCGTACGACTGCAGCATAAACTCATCGTACAACAGATGGCCCGGTGAGGGGGCCGGCGTAAACAACGGGATCGTCTGGTACCCCGCAATCAGCATGTCATTCGTGAACCCACTGTACCACCGCAGCGTGTCCCGACTGTACCGCAGCAGCTTCGTCCCGATGTCGTCATCAATCCACCAGATCGAGGAGTACTGACCCGCCAACGGACGTTTCAGTGCATCCGCATAATCATCCACCGTCACCAACCCGTGCGGCGCGCCGCTCAACACCGTGTCGTACCACGCTTCCAACTCCGGCTGGCTCGGCATGAAATCGTACTCCTCCGTCATCTCATCCGCAATCAATATCCCATGATCAAACGTCGCCGGCGTGCTTGCGACCTCAACCGAAAAATCTGAAGCCAGGCCGGTTCGATCAATCGCCCTGACGCGATAGCGCGAGGCAAACCATCGCAACGCGGTACTGTCATCAAATGTCGTCTGCATCAGGTTCCCGGCGATGAGGCGAAACTCGGTCTCGAACTCCGCACGGCGATACAGCTCGTAGTGGTCAAGATCGGCTTCATGGTTGCTGGCCCAGGAGAGACGTATGGCGCCGATTTGCGGTTCAGCGCTCACGGATGCGGGAATGCGAGGATACAGGAGAGGGGTTTCCGACAGTTCCTCTGCATATACGGCTGGATACCCACCGTCGGGGATTCCTCGCACCGTCATATAATACCTGACGCCCTGCGTCAGACCCGTAAGTAGTTGCTGACTTGCGCCGGGCGTAACCGGCACCGAATCGTTGTAGACTCCTGGTGCAGTACCACGATATGCGTAATAAGTGTAATCACTTCGGACATTTCCAAAATGTATGGTCAGACCCTGTCCATCCCCCTGGTCGACAATGCTGTCAACTGGTGTCGGACTGGCGGCATCCCCGACGTATCCGAGTGCCGCTGCGGCCATTCTGGCAATATTCGTCATGTAGTCAAAATTCAGTTTGCTGGTGGAATCGGTCGGTTGATGATAGTTCGGTGTGTTGAAATCACCTTCGGCAGTATACACTACGGGCCAACCCTGTTCATCGAACGGCGTGTGATCCGAGGCTTGAAGCCCCGACGGCAGCCAGGGAACAATACTGGACACGCGACTCGCGCAGGCAACCGACACATTCAAATACGCCTGATTGTTTCCTGCCTGAAGGCGCGTATTGTAAACGGTGTTAGGTTCGTACCCAACCATATCATAGTTGTACATCACCTCGATGTCGGCTCCCACTGCCGCAAATGAATCGACAGCAACATAGGAGCCATACATCCAGATCTCTTCGGCCCCAAACGGCATAAAGATGATTGTCTTGCGAAGCGGTATGTCCTTGAGTATTCGAGCCATCTCCAGGACGACGGATGTACCGGAAGCATTGTCATCGGCGCCCGGCGCATGTACCATTTCGTCATACTGGCTGTATGAATCGTAGTGGGCACCGATCACGATAATCTTCTCCGGTTCGGCCCACCCGGGTTTGATGGTCATGACATTGTCACTCCAGCAGTTGCACGGTGTCCCCCAGTATTCTCCCACCCAGACTGGTTGCGTGGTGACTTGTGTATATCCCCATCCCTGGAATTTCTGCACTAACCAATCGCGCGCCTTGAAAGCCGAATCGGTCCGAAAGAAACGAGTGTAGAAGGCCTGCAGTCGCGAATCGAACGCATAGAGGGAGTCCTGGCTGACCCTCAACGCGAGTGAATCGGACGGGAACCCATCACGCCACTCGTCTTGAGCAACAGCAATCGATGGTTGATGCGTGAATCGGATGCTTAGGTCCGAAAGCTCCCTGCATTTGAGATTGGCTTCCGTGGCTATCGCTTTTACTGTCGACGATGAAAGGTGCACCAAGAAGCGGTCTTCATCGAGGCGGACAGCCTGAACGTCCGCCGCTAGCCAGCCCGTGGCGTCCTGCCCATGAGATGACATAAGAAGGTACCAGTCATCAAGCCGTTGGTCGACAAGCACCGACTCCCACGAGAGTCCGCCCTTAGCGAGTTGGGACTGCTGCGCCGAGTCAACTGCCACCAGGAAGCGATTTCCCACTCTGGCCATTGCATGCGAGAGAACTGACCGTGCCTGCATGACATCACGGTCGCTGTCGATTGCAACGAACCCGATATCCACCGCATCTGCCCGACCTGCAAGCGCGCACCCAAGCAGAATCCAGCCAATCACCTTCATAAACTCCTCCTGAACCAAGAGTCGAGCCGGTATGTCTTATGACGAGTACCTACCGGCCTTTGTTTGGCGAAAGATCACAGCAGGATCAACAGATGAGAACCTGTTCTCAAGTTATGCAATTGAGCCGATTTGTCAATGAATAGAGTCGGGTGTCCGCGTTCAGAGATCGATGCCGCGTTGGAACGGCTTCATCGTGAATTTCGTGCGGTCTTCGATAGTGGGTCTTAACAACGGGTGTTCGGACTCGGGTTGAGAGGGTAACTCCGTGGGCGCTAATAGGCAGCAGTTGTCGCGTGGTGCAACATAGCGGGCTGTTACCTCCATCTCTTTGGTGTACTCAAGAAGTAACAGGTTCCACTCGGTACTTTCGGCAAATGGCCCTACCCGTGACCCAAGCGAGAAGACGAGCCTTGGCGACGATGAACGAACCTCAAGCGCTGGAATCTTCACGTGTGCCAGTTTCGTCTTCAGGAACCTGAGAAGTGCAAACAGTGCGCCCAACTCCAGACGCATTGGATCTGCTTCGACCCGACAACGGAATTGTATGCCGTAATCCGGCACGGCGAACATAATCAGGCCGTGGGCAAACTCCTCGCTCTCAAGCTTTGAATCACTAAGTGCCCGGTAGGCCGAAGCTATGTAAGCCACGACTGGCTGAGCCGAATTGTTCACGGAGAAAAGCTACGCAACTATCCTGCCGGTCAAACGTCCGCCACGCATCCGCGTAGTCGATTGTCATTGAACGACTTGCGGCGAGCCGACATCGAACGCACGGACGTAATAGCCCCGCGGTCAGCATGAATTATGCAGAATCAGTCAAGCGATCGAACCAGTTGCTCTCGCAGTTCCGGTCGGGCCACCAAGTACTTCCCTGTCGCCTCTGCGAAAATCCGACCGTCGTCACCAACAGCCTCCCCTTCAGTCACATAGACTCTCCCTTTGTGTTCAACAATACGTCCGCGGAAGACAACTCGGTCGCCGGTCATTATGGGCTGTTTGTAGCGAACGGTCATCTCGGCCGTCACGGCGAAGATGTCCAGTGCCAGAATAGCCTTGATCATCACTTCATCAAGCAATGCTGCCATAATACCGCCGTGGTAGATCCCTCTATAGCCCTCAAACTCCTGACCGGCGACGATCGTTGTTTCTGCCTGAGAGCCGTCGTGCCAGAAGACCGCTTTGATACCGTGAGGATTGAGATCGCCGCAGACGAAGCAGCCTTTGTAGCGTTTGATTTCTTTCACGCGAGTTGTTATACGGCTAAATCGACCGGCCGTCAACGACAATAAAAAAGCCCGCCTGAGGCGGGCTTGAGCACATTGTCTTAAACTTCGCGGCAATCAGTTGCCATTCTGGCAGAGGGTGCGGGTGTAGGTCCGGGTGGCGTTATCGCTGGTCGCCGATGCATTCATCACGCCGTTGGCAAACGTGACTTCGATATTCCACGTGGTAACCACATCCTGCGCAGGGGCATCACCGTGGAAAGTCAGCGTGGCCGTGGCGGTGACGGTTCCGGACACGGGGCAGCCGTACTGCCAGCCCTGCTGAGCGCGATTGAAGACCACGTCGCTAACCGTGGATTCCAGGACATAGGTGGAACGAATGTTCAGCCCGCCAAAGGTCCGACGGGCCTCTGCCTGGAAGTTGCTGGTACCGTTCACGGTCGCCTGATCGGTGTTCAGTCCGCCGAATTCGTACGCGCCCCGAACATCATAGTTCCGGAATGCACCGGTGGTGTCGGCGGTGTTGAAACTCCACGCGTGACGGATACTCATTTCATCGGCACCCCGCGGATGGGCCTGAGGCACGGTGCCTTTGCGGAACTGGATGGAATCCCGGTAGTGGAATTCGTAGGCGGTCGCGAGATCGTCGAGAATAACCACGTACCAGCCGCCATCGGTGATAATTGTGTCAGGACGTACTGAACCATAGTCGACCGGCACGCTGGTGTCGCTGCCGGCATTGGCTACCAGCACCGTCTGCAGCGCATTGGCCGCGAGGATCATGGTGGAATCGATGTAACTGTTGGTCTGCTCCTGGACGGTGACGTATTGCGGGTCTTCCTGAACCGTGGTCGTGGCTTTGTCGTCCGAGCAGCCGTAAAGTCCGATCAGCGCGACTGCCGTCAGGACGGCGCCAAACACGAAGAAGAACTTGCTGGAACGCATGCTGCGTCTCCTTTCGCGATGTTCCGTTCTTCGCGAGGGTCGTCCCGACGCCGCCGTCACTTCAGGAGGAACACCATAATTGCCTTTTGAATGTGCAACCGGTTCTCCGCCTGATCGAAGACCGCCGACTGCGGGCCGTCCATAACCTCATCGGTTATTTCCTTCCCCCTCTCCGCCGGCAGACAGTGAAGGACAATGGCTTTAGGATCAGCGCCCTTCAGCAAAGAACTATTGATTTGAAAATCTCTAAGCTTCTTTTCCTTTTCTTCTGCCAGATGTTTTTGCCCCATCGAGGCCCAAACATCGGTATAGATAACATCGGCACCGGCAACCGCTTCTTTAGGATTGGAGGTCAGGAGCACCCGGCTCTCCTTGTTGCGGCGAGCTCTTTCGACAAATTCAGGCAGCGGTCGGCAATCTTCGGCCGTGGCGACACGAAGGTCCATGGGCAGGAGCGACGCCAGGTTGAGCCAGCTATGGGTGATATTGTTGCCGTCTCCCAGATAGGCTATCTTGTACTTCCGGCGCGGTGGTAAATGCTCAAGGACGGTGAAATAATCACCCAGAATCTGGCACGGATGCACCAGGTCGGTGAGGCCGTTGATGACCGGAACCGCGGCATGTTTGGCCAGTTCCTCGACGTCGGACTGCCGGAATGTCCGGATCATGATAAGAGCCACGTAGCGTGACAACACCCGGGCGGCGTCGGCGATCGTCTCTCGCTTACCGAGCTGGACCTCATTGTCAGTGATATAGAGCGACTGCCCGCCGAGCTGGCTGATACCGACCTCGAACGATATGCGGGTGCGCAGGGATGGTTTCATGAACAGGCAGGCGACCGACTTGCCGGCCAACGGCCTGGGGGCGATCTCACCACGTTTCATCCGGCCACAAAGTTCAAAGATCTGCTCGACTTCGACAGCGGTCAGATCAGCTATCTGGGTAAGGGAACGAGCCATATTTCCTCCTGCTTCGATATCACAGACGCAAATTCCCCGCGAATAAAACGGGAGGCGCAAGGAAAGTCAAGGGATCGACATTCAGGTGGAACCGATGGTCGATTAAAATCTTGCCCGGCGTAACAGAGGGGTCGATATTACGTACAAGAGTATCGAAGGATTGGCATGTACGTGGAAAAGAAGAGTATCATATTCGGTCTCATCCTGGTCGCTTTAGGGGCCCTGCTTCTTCTGAAAACACTCAACATCCATCTGTTCAGTTTCGTTCTTCCGGTCGCTCTGATCATTTTCGGAGCCTGGCTGATCACGCGGCACAAGAACCGGGAACGCCAGCACGGGGTGGAATATGACTTCTCGTACACCGACGCGGGTTCCACTGCCGGGGGGCCGGCACAATCTCAGACATATGGGTCATCAAGCGCTCGGGGTCCGTCTTATGCTGGAGCTTCAGGCCAACCCGGCTGGACAAGCGAGGCGCCGCAATTCGAGGCCGGCAAAGTGAAGTACAGCAAGTTCCTTGGCGATATGCACATTGAGTGTCAGAACGTCAATCTGCAGAACGTCGAGGTCTCCATGTTCATCGGCGACCTCACGGTCAATCTGCGCGGCGGTCGGCTGACCGGAGGTCTGAACCGCATGATCATTTCCGGTTTTCTCGGTGACGTTCAAATCCTGGCGCCGCGCGATTTTCCGCTGTATGTGCACTGTTCGGGATTTGTGGGTGACGTGGAGGTGCTGGGGAAACGCGCCTCAGGATTCGGAAACTCGCTAGATAGTCAGACCGACAACTATGCCGGCGCCGAGTCCAAACTGTATATCGCCACCAACAATTTCATCGGTGATATACGCGTCTACCAGGTGTAGTGTACCGCGCCTCGACCGCGCTCTTCACAAAATGTACTTGCTGAGATCCTCGTCTTCGATGATTCCCGAAAGCCGTTTGTCGACCATCGCTGGTGTCACGACAACTTTTTTTCGTTTGGTCGGCGGTTCATAGAGTATTTCCTCGAGCAATTTCGTCATCACCGTATGAAGGCGCCTGGCGCCGATATTCTCGGATTCCTGGTTAACGCGTTCGGCTATCTGTGCTATCTTCTTCACCGCATCGACCGTAAACTCCAGTTCGACTCCTTCCGCGCTCAACAGCGCCTGGTACTGTTTCACCAGAGCCGCCCTCGGTTCGGTCAATATCCGCTCGAAATCCGCTGACGTGAGCGAATCTAACTCTACGCGTATCGGGAATCTTCCTTGCAGTTCCGGGATCAGATCCGCCGGCTTGCTGGAATGGAAGGCACCGGCGGCGATGAAGAGGATATGGTCGGTATGCACCATGCCATACTTGGTCATGACGCCTGAGCCCTCGACAATCGGGAGGATGTCGCGCTGCACTCCCTCGCGGCTGACGTCCGGGCCCACCTTGGAATGGTCCCCCACGATCTTATCGATCTCGTCGACAAATACGATACCGGATTCCTGCACCCGTTCCAGCGCCTCAGAAATCACCTCGTCCATATTGACCAGCTTGTTGAGTTCTTCATTCATGATGAACTTGTGCGCCTCGCGCACATTCATCTTGCGCCGTCTTGTCTTCTTGGGCAGGAGACCCGAAAACATCTCCTGGAAATTCACTCCCAGTTCCTCCATCCCCATGGGCGAAAAAATCTCTACGACCGGGAACTGTGTCTCCGGCGCCTCCAGTTCTATTTCGCGTTCATCCAACTTGCCTTCAAGCAGCTTGGCTCGAAACTTCTCGCGTGTGCCGGCGCGAATCTCAGGCGCGTTACCCTCACCTGCCGGGCTGCTGGCTTCAACTGCCGGGACACCGACGAGAAGATCGAGCAGGCGTTCAATGGTGTGCTGCGATGCCTTGTCATTCAGATCCCTGGCCTTTTCGGTCTTAACCATATTGACGCTGATATCGACCAGGTCGCGTACCATCGATTCCACATCACGCCCCACATAGCCGACCTCAGTGAACTTTGAGGCTTCAACTTTGATGAAAGGCGCTTTGGCCAGATCGGCCAGGCGACGCGCGATTTCGGTTTTGCCGACACCGGTCGGTCCGATCATAATAATGTTGTTGGGCATGATCTCCCCTCGGAGATCCTCGGGGGCATGCTGGCGGCGCCAGCGATTGCGAAGCGCTATGGCCACGGACTTCTTGGCGTTGGTCTGGCCGATGATATACTTGTCCAGATGCTCGACAATTTCGCGCGGTGTCAGATAGCCGTTCTTCATTTTATGGATTCCACTTTGATATTCTTGTTGGTATAGACACAGATATCGGCGGCGATCTCCAAAGCCTTGTGGGCAACTTTTTCGGCGCTCATTTTGGGACTGGCGAATATCAGCGCCCGGGCCGCCGCCAGCGCATAGGTGCCGCCGGAACCGATTGCCACGATCTTATCGTCCGGCTCGACGACGTCGCCATTGCCGCTGATGAGGAAGATGTGTTGGCCATCGGTGACCGCGATCACGGCTTCCAGTTTTTGGAGCGTGCGGTCGGTGCGCCATTCTTTGGCCAGTTCGACCGCCGCACGAGCCAGATTCTCCGGAAACTCTTCCAGCTTTTTTTCGAAGAGTTCAAACAGAGCCAGCGCATCCGCCGCGGCCCCGGCAAATCCGGCCAATATCTTCCCGTCTTGCATTTTGCGAATCTTGACGGCGTTGGCCTTCAAAACCGTGTCGTCAAATGTCACCTGGCCATCACCGGCCATGGCGGCTTTGCCGTTGTGAATCAGACCCAGGATGGTCGTCGCATGGTACATCATCTTTAACCTCGTTATCGTTTCGAACCGGACCGGGGGTGTGCGGCCTGATACACGCGCTTCATCGATTCAGCCGTCACGTGGGTGTATTTCTGGGTGGTCGAGAGGGACGCGTGCCCAAGAATCTCCTTAATAAGCAGCAGGTCGGCCCCATTCTCGAGGAGATGAGTCGCGAAGGAATGCCGAAGCGTGTGCGGGGTGAACTCCATCCCGTGCGAGCGGGCGAATTGCTTCACCAAGCGATCGACCGTCCGCACCGATACACCCTGGCCTGCCTTGTTGAGAAACAGGTGCGGCGCACTGGATGCGCGCATGTGCGCGAACCGCTCGCGCTCCTCGAGATACCGCTTGAGATCCGAAAGGGTGTTGTCGCCGACCGGCACCACGCGTTGTTTGTTTCCTTTACCAATGGTCGTGATAAGACCACGTGACAGGTCGATATCGGACAATCGCACGCCGGCCAGTTCCTCACGCCTCAGGCCGGTAACGTACAAGAGTGCCACCATCATATAGTTGCGCCAGTAGGCGTAGCTCCCTTTGTCCGTGCGCGATGTTTCGTGTTCGAAAAGGCCCACGGCTTCAGCCTGGGGAACAAACGACGGCAGTTTGCCGCTGTATTTGATGCGCGGTATCTTGAAGAGTAATGGTTTTCCCTCTTTGTGCGCACTCAGAAATTTCTGAAAACCGGAAAGCGCCGAGAGGAACCGCGCAATGGATCGGTTGGAAACTCCTTGAGTGACCCGTCTTTGCAGATAGATGCGTAAGAACAGCGGATCGTTCTTCGCCGCGTCCGGAAGCGCCGCGTATTGTTGTTCGAGAAACTCGACCCACGGCTGAAGATCGCGACGGTAGGCATCGATGGTCTTGGCCGAGCGCTTGCGAATGTGCGCGAGTTCGTGCAGGTATTTAGCCAGCAGGCGATGAGGCATAGAGCGAAAGTATCGAAAAACAAAGAGCGGGGCAAACGCTTTCGGTTGCGACCAGGACTACTCTAACCGAATGCGACACAATTCGTTATGGGCCTACGCCACCGGCTTCTTTTCTGACGATTCTTCCGCCATCTCGTGGCTGCATTTCGGACAGCGCCAGAAGTCACCTTTTTCCTTGGTGCTCTTTTGCACCAAGTAGGGATTCTGACACACCGGGCAGACATGATTCACCGGGCGGTCCCAACTGGCGAAATCACACTTGGGGTATTTGTTACAGCCGTAGAAAATTTTGCGGCCCTTGGTCTGCTTCTCAAGAATCTCTCCGCCGCATCCCGGCTTCGGACACGGAATGCCGAGCGTAAGTGGCTTGGTGTTTTTGCATTCGGGGTAGGCCGAGCAGGCCAGAAAACGGCCGAACCGACCTGACTTGATCACCATGTCGGCGCCGCATTTGTCGCACTTCTGGTCAGTTTTGTTCCGCGCTTCCTCTTCCGGCAGCGGGCGCGCATTCTTACAGTCCGGATACGATGAGCAAGCCAGAAAGCGGCCATTCCGTCCCCATTTGATAACCATCGGGGCGCCGCATTTTTCGCAATACTGATCGGTGACCTCGGTCAAAGCGGCCTTGATGTCATCGTGTTTGTGCTCGAGCCCCTTGATTGTCTTGCTGAATGGCTGGTAGAAATCCCCCACCACTTTCACCCAGTCATCCGTCCCGTCTTCGACCAGGTCCAGTTCCTTTTCCATATTGGCCGTGAAAGCGACATTGAAAATATCCGGGAAATGTTCCACGAGGATCTTGTTGACCGCTATACCGAGTTCGGTGGGAGACAGTTTGCGTTCTTTCAGGTCCACATATTTGCGGTCCTTGATCGTCGAGATGATACTGGCATAGGTCGAAGGACGGCCAATGCCATCAGCCTCCATGCGCTTGACCAGCATGGCTTCCGAGTAACGAGCCGGCGGGCGGGTGAACGACTGGCTCGGAGTGACCTCTACAAGAGTCAGTTTCTCCCCTCTTTTGAGAACCGGGAGCTTTTGGGAGCCGTTTTCGCCGTTGCCGTTCTCATCAGGCTCCTTCTCTTCGTGATAAAGCCGAAGGAAACCATCGAACCTGAGTGTCTGGGCCGTCGCTCTCAGGATGAATCGCCCGGCTTCTATATCAACCGTCTCGACATCGTACTCGGCATTGGTCATCTGGGAAGCTACAAATCGATTCCAGATGAGCGTGTACAGTTTGAACTGCTGTGCTGTCAAATGTTTCCTGACCTTGTCAGGCGGCAGGTCAAGATGCGTCGGGCGAATCGCCTCGTGGGCGTCCTGGGCCGATTTCCCCTTGCCGTAGAAATTCGGTTTGCCGGGTAGATAGTTGCTGCCGAAGCTGTCCTTGATAAAATCTCGCACGTGCTTCAACGCTTCCTCGGAGACACGGGTCGAATCCGTACGCATATACGTGATAAGGCCGGTGGCTCCTTCTTTGCCAACCTCGATCCCCTCGTACAGGTGCTGCGCTATCGACATCGTGACTTTGGGCGAGTAGCCGTATGCCTTGGCCGCTTCCTGCTGAAGCGTAGAGGTGATGAACGGCGGCGCCGGTCTGCGCACCCGTTCGGACTTCTTGATTTCGGCAACTTCTGGCGAGGAGGCTTTCAGTTCCTGTTGAATCTGCGACGCTTCCTGCTCGGTCTTGATCGTAATCTTCTTCGGACCGGCCTCGCCCCCCTTGACCACCGTCTGATCTTCGATCTTGTAGAGTTGGGCCGTAAACTGCTCGTTCTGATGGGTGGCAAGGAGTGCCTTGATCAGCCAGTATTCTTCGGGAACGAAGTTCTTAATCTCTTCTTCGCGCTCGCAGACCAGACGGAGCGCCACCGACTGCACACGACCGGCCGAGAGATTCTTGGCCACGGTCTTCCAGAGGAACGGTGAGACTTTGTAGCCGACCAGCCGGTCGAGCACCCGACGCGCCTGCTGCGCGTTGACGAGATTCATGTCGATCTTGCGGGGGTTCTTGACCGCTTCGGTCACCGCCGATTTGGTGATCTCGTTAAACGTAACACGCACGCACTTGGCCTTGGTTCCTTTGAGACTGTTGGCGACATGCCAGGCAATGGCTTCGCCTTCACGGTCCGGATCGGGCGCCAGATACACGGTGTCCGCCTTCTTGGCCGCCTTCTTCAGTTCATCGATGACCTTTTCCTTCCCCTTGATCACACGGTAGTCCGGTTCAAAGTCGTTCTTGACATCGACGCCAAGCTTGGACTTTGGCAGATCAATAATGTGACCGATAGTCGATTTGATCTCGAAGCTGTCCCCCAGAAAACGAGCGAGCGTTCGGGACTTTGCCGGAGACTCGACAATGAGAAGGTTTCGGGCCATGAATGGTTCCTGTCAGTATGTGTGACCGAAAGTTATTATTTCTTACATCGAACCGGAGCGCTCAAACTTTACCTTCCCCTCCATAAGGTCCCGGAGGGCGACCATGGTGATCTTGCGGGCTTCGATGTCCACGGTTTGGCCTTCCTGCAAGGCCTGCAACCGGGCCAGTCGCATGGCGTTAAGGTGTCGGGCGTGCTGCGCGGCCACGATGACGGCCTCGTAGCGATTCGATGTCATACGGTCGACATTCTCAATGTTCACAGGCTTCATTGTGTTCCTCTACATTATATAGCCGTGGGGCTTAACCAATGATATTCCGTATTTGTTCCGCCGACAGGGACTGGACGCGACAATGATGCGAGCGCACGATGCTGAGCACGTCCTGGACGGCAACGTCAAGCTCCTGATTGACAACGACATAGTCGAACTTATGATACAACCTCATTTCCTTGCGTGCGTTCTCGAATCGGACCCTTAACTGCTCTGCAGTCTCGGTCCCCCGCTGGCGGAGGCGGCGTTTGAGTTCCGCGATCGATGGCGGCAGAATGAATACCGTAATGGCATCCGGAAACTCACGTCGCAGTCGAAAGGCGCCGTTGACATCAACATCCAGAAGCATCACACCGCCGCGACGACGAATCTGCTCAAGCGGTTGGCGCGGAGTACCGTACTTGTACAAATGAACGCGGAAATGTTCCGCGAAAAAACCTGCCCGCGCTTTCCGGTCAAACTGCGGCTCAGTTACGAACACATACTCGCGGCCGTTTCGCTCGCCAATGCGCGGTTTCCGGGTCGTATAGGATACCGAGAACGTCCAGCCCTGCCGTCGCCGCGAACGCGAGAGCAGCCGTCGACAGATCGACGTCTTTCCTCCTCCCGAGGGGGAAGAAATGATGACGATCTTGCCGCGGGCGGGCGTTAGTGACAAAGCAGATATCCTTGATTCACTCGACGTTCTGGACCAGCTCGCGGAGCTTTTCGATCTCCTCTTTGAGCGTGATCGCCAGGGTGGTAATTCCGAAATCGGAGCACTTGGAACCGATCGTGTTGGCCTCTCGATTCATCTCCTGCAAGATGAAATTCAACCTTTTGCCGACCGGCTCGCGAAGTTTGAGCGCATCCCTGAATTGATCGATGTGACTGATAAGCCGCGTACATTCTTCCGTTATGTCGGTTCGTTCGGCGAAGATGGCGATCTCTTCTTCCAGGCGGGCGGAATTCCGCGTCGATGGGTCCGTCAGTTCCGCAATGCGGGTGGCCAGCTTCTCGCGATAAACTTCAACGGCATTGACCGAACGTTTCTGCACCTGTGATACGGCGTCCTTGAGCACGGAGAGGCGCTTGGCCATATCTGTAGCCATAGCCGCGCCCTCTTTCTTACGCATGGCGCCAAGGGCGGCCAGAGCCTTGGCGAGGGTCTTTTCAAAAACGGCCCATGCCGCATCGATGTCCCGGCCTTGTCGTTCCGGCTTGGCGATATCGGGAAGAATGAGCATATCTCGAATCGTCACATCACCGGGGATCCGAAGCTCCTTTTGAAGCGCGACAAGCTGTCGCCAGTATGCCACGAGCGCCTTCCGATTTACCAGAAATTTGTCCGGTGAGTCATCGGCTTCTTCGAGCGTCACGACGATTGTCACCTGTCCGCGTGACAACGACCGCGCCACCAGTTCCTTGACTCGAACTTCCAGGGCCGCATACTGTCGCGGCAGGCGGATGGTCAAATCAAGGAAGCGGTTGTTGACACTGGAGATCTCAGCCGTCAGCATCCCCAGCCGGGTACTCTGCTCGGCACGGCCGAACCCCGTCATGGAATAAATCATGATACGTCCTTGCTAAACAAGGCACAAAAATAGAGCCGAAAGGCGAAATGTCAATCGGAAATCTTAGGGAAGTCAGTTTCGTCGTTTCAACGTGAGCTTTGGTGGACGCGTGTCTATCAGGCGCCCTGAGGCGGTTACTTTGATCTCCGGTTCGGTCGAGGTCACCAGTGTGGCCAATGCCAATTGGATGCGACGCGCCGATTGCTGGATCACCTGGAGTTTCCGCTGCAACTCCGAATTGCCGCTTTTGAACTGTTCGACCAGTAGTTCGGCTGTCCCCAGAATGGTCATTAACGGATTGTTGATCTCATGCGATAACGTGCCGGCGACGATATTGACGATCTCCGTGCTGTCCCTGTCCTGCAGTTTTTCTTCCAACCTGCGCGTCTCCAGGATCAGACGGCGATAGCGGCAGACGTCTTCGATCACGCGCGGCACGGATTGATAATAGGAGCCTTCCTTGATAAGACACTGATCGGCGCCCGCATTGAGTACTTCGCTCGAATTGCGACCTGAGAGGTCCTCGGACAGGACAATGATCGGCGTGTCGACTCCGTCCTGCCGGAGCGCGGCAACGATGCCGAAACAATCCGATTCGGCAAGGGTGGCGTCGACCACGGCGGCATCGTAGAAGCGGTGCCGAAGCTCGTCAAGCGTCTGACGACTGGATGTCACCATGGTCACCTGACTGTGGGGATAGCGGTTCTTGATCTCCGCCTCGATCCGGCCGGCGTCCTGTTGATTGCCGCTGGCAAGCAGAAACGTGAAATCAGTTCGAGTGGTCCGCTGGAGTGTTCGCATGCTCTCACACCGGAAGCTTGAGTGTGACGGTGGTCCCCTTTGACACCGTCGATTTTATCTCCATGGTCCCGTTCAGACATAACATGAGTACGCGTACCATGGCGAGCCCGAACCCGCGCCCGGGAAGGGACAGAACCGCCGCATCGGGGACACGGAAAAAGAAATCGGTGACTTTCGCCAGGTGCTTCTCCGGGATCCCGGCGCCGTTGTCCGCGAACTCGAGCACACAGACGCTATCCTGCACGACCCCCGTGACCGTCACTTCGGCCGGCTTGCCACCGGAAAAGGTAGCGGCGTTCTTGAGGATTTCTTTAACGATAGCCTGAAGCTTGTGTGGCGCAGTAGTGATCTTGGGAAGATTATGGAATCGCACGGTCGGATTTGGTCCGCCCTGCACTGACCGGACCTGGTCGCTCAGGCGCCGCACCAGAAGATTGAGGTCGACCGTTTGGCTCGTTTCTGGTTGTTTGATAAGCGCCAGAAGTGACGAGACATCCGACAGCATCCCCTGAGCGCGAACGATCCGCTCGGAAAGAGATTCAAGATGGAAATTGCCGTCACCGGCAAGCTGATCGTAGCATTGATGTGCCAGTCGCTCGGCGGTCCTGTGGGCGGCCGAGAGCATAGACTGCAGCGCAGCGGCGACGCCGATCTGATCGGCAATACCGATAGCTTCGGCGTGTTCTCGCTCCGCTTGCAGAGTCGGCACAGCGACAATACAGACTTGATCGGTTGACTGGTCCAGGCACACCGGTGTAACAAACAATGAGACAGCCCGACCCTCTTCCAGGTACAGAGCTATCGCTCGCTCCTGACCACCGGCTCGACGCTTAAGCAGTAGCGAGAGGGTATCCACGACATCTGGCGAGTTGTTCGCGCCCAGGACATCAAGGAATTCCTGCATCGTGGTCGGACAGCGCCCTGAAGCGAAAAGTAACTCGAACGGCTTGCTGATCCTGAGATGGCCGCCGGTCTCGATTATGCAGTACGGCAGCCCAAGCTGCGAGCCGACCGCATCCAACGCCGCCTGTGCGTCTGTCGCTGCGGAGGGTTGTTCGTCGGTCGTGTCCGGTGACGCGGCTCGCTGGATCAGATCAGAGGCAAGTTGAGCGCGGATGATTGGCCGTTCCATGGATTCAAGTGAGGCAACCCGGTCGGAGAACACAAAGCGAAGGAGAAACTGTCCGTCGGCCGGAGCTTGGATTGACACGATGTACTCGTTGGGAGCAGAACCGGCTTTCTCGATGGCGTGACGTACCATGGCCGAGTCGGTGAAGCAGTATTCCTCGCCGGACAACGCCAGCCAGGTATGCAACGGCGTAGCCGCAGGAGGTTCGAGAAGCGGCGGTTCGAGCGCGCCGGCGGGCGATGCAGCCGCAACCGGCTCCAGTTCGCCGGGATGAATTCGGTATACGACAAACCACTTCGCTTCTGTGTAGGCGCACACCGGCGCCACCACTTTGTTCCATTCACCCGGAAGCTGCGCGTTCAGGACGGTTGCCAGGAACTCATCGACAAGTGCGGTCCCGTCGATCGTCAGCCGCATCGACGCTGCCGGGTCGGTGTTCATCACCAATTGGAAATTGACGGGGTTGCCGGCTATGTAGTTGAGTGAAATGACGACAGTTGAAGGCAGTAACTGCCCGCTCGCACCGACCAGCGAGACCCGCGTACTCTCGAAAAAGGACTCGTAGTGATTGCGCTGCCGGACAATGTGGGTGATCAGGTCCTGGTCGGCCGGGCCGACGAAATCGACGAACGACTTGCCGAACAGATCTTCTCGCGAATGACCGAACAGTTCCTCGCTGGCATCATCGACGAAAACAAATCGTCCTTTGAGATCGATCTTGCAGACGGCGCAGCGCCTGATGCGCGGGCTGAGGTCGCTGGTCGTGGTAGACATGCGGGGTCGTCTAATCGGTTTTAAAAATCTTCACTATTTCGTTGCCTCGGCTGGTCTGAACGCGCGCAAGATAAACGCCCGGCGCCACAAGCTGGCCGCGCGCGTTCCGACCATCCCATTGAACTATGTCGGCGCTCTCATTGTTTCGATTGAGCCACTCCCAGAGGTTTTCCCCGGCTGAGTTGAAAATCGTGACGGCCTTAATCGGATCGGCTGTCGTGCTTTGAATGGTGATCGTGCCGCTAAACGGGTTTGGGGATGCCGTCAGTCCGGGTCTTGCTGCCGGATAAGTGCTTATGATGATTGCGGTTGTGTCAACGAATCCCGTGATCGCTGCTGTCAGCCGGACAGCCCTTGATCCGATATTCTGCTCAACTCCGTCGACTTGCAGGGTACCGGTACCATCAAAGTTGTCCTCGAACACAATACCCGCAAACGGAGACACAACTGCAAGCGCCGGCACTTGACCTATTCTACCTGAGGTTGTTATGGCAACATCGACCCTTTCACCCACCCGGATGGTGATGGGGTCGTGTTTATCGATCCTAATGATGTCTGCCGAGCGCGCGGCATCGTAGATACCATAGCCGAGATTGTTGTCAGGATTGCCGGCATGGCTGCCGTTCTGTTTGATCAGGGTTCTCAATTCATCGGCGGTAATGGCGGGAAACTGCTCGAGCGCCAGTGCCGCGCCGCCGGCGACCAACGGTGTCGCAAGGGACGTCCCCGAGGCATCTGTAGTCCCACTTCCAACCAATGCGGTCGCAACATCGGTCCCTAATGATGCAATATCAGGCTTGATCCGGCCATCCGCGCTTGGCCCCGGCGACGAGAAACTTGTTACCTGACTGTCGGGCGTAGCCGCGCCAACCGCAATCACGGAATCGCCATCGGCAGGAAAGGTGATGCGATTCCAACTGTTCCCTCTTTCGTTGCCCGCGGCTATAACCACCAATATGTTCTTCGAGGCTGCGATATCGGCCGCAACAGTAATACGTGCGGTGTTCCCATCAAGCTGGTCGATGGTGTAACTGCCGCTGTCCTGAAAAATGTTGTACCCCAGTGAGGAGCTGATGATATCGGCGCCAACGGAGTCGGCCCATTCGGCGGCTGCGATCCAGTTGTCCTCTTCAATTCTGTGTTCAACACCACCACAGGTGATTTCTGTCTTTGCCAGGGCATAATCCGCGCGGTACGCCGTGCCGATCAACGTGTCGCGAATGAAACCACCGATCGCGCCGAGCACCAACGTGCCATGATAGTCCTGATGATTTGACAACGAGAAATCTTGAGGGCAATCCGGTCCGTCGACAACCGTGTCGGCATTGATGAAATCATAGGTGGCAACGATGCGGGTCGAATCGAAAGCCCGGTGATGAATGTCATAGCCGGTGTCGAACAACGCTATGAGTACGCCTTTTCCGGATAATCCATATTGATGGAGTTTAGCGGCCTTCGTGAAATCGTTCTGGACTTCGGTAATTTCGGCATCCGGTGCTGAGACTTTCGGCGCGGTCGGCTCGTACGGGTCCGGTACGAAACGGAAGCTGTTGACAACATCGACGCGCTGCACAGCATTGAGTGCCGCCAGAGATGCGAGCTGCGACGGCGTGGCTTCGACCGATACCGCTTTCAACCAGCGCGAGATTGTCCGCACGCGGGCACCGGTTGCGCGGATGAACTGAAGCGCGTCCTCAGAGATGCGGAAGTCGCGCCAGTCGACCAGGTGGTTAACCGGGTCTACCCGGTCTCGACGGGCCCGTGCCCGGTCGGTCAAAGGAACAGATGTTCTGTCGCCAACTGACGAGTCGAGCAAGAGCCAGCAATTGGCAACCTCGTTGGGGAGAGTCTGGTTTACAACTGAAGCGGCCCGCGGAGTCAGTTTGGTACCCCAGCCTGAGTCTGCTTCCAATGCCGCCGGCAGAATGATTACGGCAAGAATCAGGATGGGTATGCGCAAAGTCATCATCGGTGGTCAGCCGTTCCTTGAGCGGTGATAAGGGTGATTGCCATGCCCTCGATTATCTTGCGCCGGTCGATCATACCCGTTGTGCGATCGGCTTCAACAGGCCAAAGCCCGATCATTCGCACAGGCGTGCCTTGTATTTCTCCAACAATAACTGAGGACTGAAGGTTTGGGTACATATCCGAACTGGCTCCGGAAAACATGAGTTTTGCTATCTCACTGACCAATAGCGTTGAGGAATCACCGACATCACCGGCAGCTGTTTCGGGATACCACAGGCTGACCATACTACCACCATGAAACGCTCGATCACAAACGAGGTTTCGGCCCAAAGCGATAGGAAACGCCCACGCCGAGCGAAACCGCCAGGCATAGGTCTTCTCGCCTGTAGGGAAAACAAGGGGCGGCACGACCGGGTCACCCTTTTGCCGGCTCCGGGTAATATTCAGAATCACCGTGTCATGTCGGGGCGAAGGCAGAAGACCGTAGATTTGAATTTCATTTGCTAACTCTCCGGGCCCAACCAACTCGAAACTGCTGTCGACCGTGAGCGCAACGTTGAAATGTCCCAGTTCTCCGCGCCACCCTACCTTCCTCACCTTTTTGCCGGCGTACCATTTCCCTTTGAAAAAAGTCGCGATGCTCGGATGCCAGACCATGTACACGGCGGGCATGTCAAGGTTCGTCCCGGACATCATATTCGGTGAGAATCGCGTAGTGAATGCCGCCAGCAGAAAGAGCGTCTCGAGAGGTTGGAGTGGATTGTCCAGTGCGATACGCGCTTTGGAACTGTCCCCCTTCTCCACCTGCACCACGGTCGGTGTTCCGTTGACGAGCAGACTGTCAAGTGAACAGACCAGAGTTCTGCTCTCCCCATTCTTGGATTTTTTCCAATGCGGTAAGTTGAGATACAGTTCTCGCAAAGTCTCGTTGGTGCGGTTCTGATACCCAAGCTCCCAATCTCCTCGGATCAAGGAAGAATCAACCAGGACTCGCGCCCGGATTGTGTAATTGGCTGCAACAACAGGCGGTGGCACCGAAGGGTAATTGCCGGGAGTCGGAGCATTCTCCTGCGCGGCGATTGTCGAAAGAAGCGACAGTA
This sequence comes from Candidatus Zixiibacteriota bacterium, assembly GCA_040753875.1. Taxonomy (NCBI): domain Bacteria; kingdom Pseudomonadati; phylum Candidatus Zixiibacteriota; species Candidatus Zixiibacteriota bacterium. The sequence goes on from JBFMDV010000005.1 coordinate 257,097, forward strand.
TGGCCGCGAACATAACGATCAACCGTGATCTCACAGGACTTTTGCCAGGAATTCGCGGGTCCGCGGATGTTGCGGGTTGCCGAATATCTCTGTAGGGGGGCCCGATTCGACAATCTTGCCGCGGTCCAGAAACAACACGCGTCCCGCCACCTCACGCGCAAACCCCATCTCGTGGGTCACCACGAGCATGGTCATCCCTTCGCGGGCAAGCTGTTTCATCACCTCCAGTACTTCCCCGATCATCTCCGGGTCAAGAGCCGATGTAGCTTCGTCGAACAACATGACTTTTGGATTCATAGCGAGCGCCCGCGCGATCGCCACGCGCTGCTTCTGACCGCCGGAAAGCTGCGCCGGAAACGCATCGACTTTGTCACTTAGTCCAACCTTGGCCAGCAGTTCCCGGCTAATGGTTGTCGCCTCGGCGGCAGGACGAAGGCGCACGACGCGTTGCGCCAGGTTGACATTCTCAAGCACGTTCAGGTGCGGGAACAGATTAAACTGCTGGAACACCATCCCCACCTCGAGACGGATCTGGTGAACATCCTTGTGCTGTCGGTCAAGACGGTAACCATCGATGTTTATCTCACCGCTATCGATATCCTCCAGGGCGTTGAGACAACGAAGCAGCGTCGACTTGCCGGAGCCGGACGGTCCGATGATACAGATGACCGAACCACGCTCGACCGACAGATCGATCCCATCGAGCGCCGTTACTTGACCGAACCGGCAGACCACCTGGCACATCTCGATAATCATTTTTTCACCACTCCAAAACCACGAACCTGGACTTTCTGTTCGAGCGCCCGGACCAGACGGGTGAGCGTAAGTGTCATGATAAGATAGATCACTCCCACCACCAGCCAAGTGTGGAAGTCCAGAAAATATTGGTTGGCGTATTCGCGCCCCGCGCGCGTCAGTTCGCGCAGTCCGATGATCGAGACAAGCGACGAGTCTTTAAGACAGGCAATGAACTCGTTGGCCGCCGGCGGTACGACGATCCGCACTGACTGTGGCAGGATGATATGCCGCATGGTCTGCCAGCGGGTCATGCCGAGCGACATGGCGGCTTCGTGCTGACCGTAGTCGATTGCTTCAATACCGGCACGGAATATCTCCGCCAGGTAGGCGCCATAGCAAATGCCCACAGCGAGCACCCCGGCCACGAACCGGTCCAGATTGACGACCTTGCCAAGTCCAAAGTAGAAGAAGAAGATCAGCACCAGAAGCGGCACGCCGCGGACGACATTGATATAGCCGCCCGCAACAAGTCGAAGCCATCGCCGGTCGGAGACCCGAGCGACGCCAAACAGCAGTCCCAATACCAGCGCAATGACGTACGACAATACGGAGATAAGAATGGTCCAGTGGACCGCCTGGATCAGATAGAAGAAAATCCGGGTTAGCGTGCCGATCTGGTCAATCAGCCAGTCCACGAAATCACTCGGGCATCATCGGGGTTTGAGGCCGGTACACGCACCGACTCACTTCTTCTCGGGCTTCTTGATCAGACCTTCCAGCAAACTACCGGCATCCTGCTTAAGTTTGTCGGTTGCTGATTTACTTACCGCTGCCATGTCGAGTTCGGCATTGGGATGGTCGATCGTACCGGTGATTTTCAACGGCAGACGGAGCCGTTGCGTCCTGGTATCGCTTAGCGCATTGGCCAGGCCGGCCAGCAATCCCCCCTGAGCCGTAAGCCCCTGCGTCATCTCACGCGATAGGAAGATCGAACCGGAATATCCGATATCGCCGTTGAATCCGTAGAACCCACCTAATTCCAAATCACCGAGGTCACCAAGCGTTGTCTTCAGGCCGTCCAGCATGACCTTACCATCCTTTATAGTGATCTTACTGGTGAGTCCCTTAAGCGGCTGCTCTTTATTGAAAGTGCGTCCTGCCTTCTGAGCTATACCGGCCAGCGCATTGTAGAGAATCCCTGACGTCACCAGCTTACCGTCCTGAACCGTGCCAAGCCCGTTCATGGTCAGAGTTTGCTGAAACTGCTCCGGCTCCCACCCAGTCGCATCGTAATGGCCATTGACGTCGAATTTGCCGAACAGATAGCCGCCAAATGGACTGAAACGCGAGACAAAATCGTTCGCCTCGATCTGGGTAGCCGTAAACTCTCCCACGTATCGCGGGTTCTCGAAATCATTCAGGTCTATCACCGTCTTCCCGGCAACCGCACCGGTGTACGCTTTGCCGGTGGCATCATAGACTTCTATCTTGCGATCATAGACCTTCACTTTTCCTTTGATATTAGTGAACTCGATCTTGCTATACACGAGGGTGTCGATCGCGAACGACCCGGCGCCATCGATGTCAGGTACGATAATGCTCGGCAGGGAATCGATCGGCATAGCCGGGTTGATGGCGCCGGAACCCGGCACCGCCTCGGGGAACAGCTTGTCGGAATCAAACCGCCGCGATGTCAACTGGAACGAAAAGAACGGCTTGACGAGTTTGGAACGGTCCACCGTTTTCAGCGGCAGCAAGTACGGGAACGGTTTGCTGAGCCGACCGGTGAAGCTGGCATCACTTGATTCGAATTGCACCGCCAGATTGCTGACGGTAATGGTGTCGGGTGAAACGATAAGTTCGGCATCGAACCGCTTGACCGGCTCAGGCAACAAAGAGTCGTTGTAGGCGCCGTTCGCCACCGTCACCTTCCCACGCGGCCTTATCTTCTCAAGCTCGCCAACACTCCCCACAACACTCACGTCGAGGCCAACCTGACCGGCGAGTGACGGATGTCTTTTGGCCGGGAGAAATGAGTTCAACACTGCCAGATTCACCTTGCCGGTCAGCCTGCCGTCCAAACCGGGATGAATCTCCCGCGCGGCAATCGAATCGGCCATGACCCACGCCAGCAGATTGTCGATCCGTCCGGTAAACGCGAGATCGGCCGACTTGGATTTCGCGGAAAGCTTCCGTACACTGACCACTTTCTTGTCGACAAAAGCATCAAATAAAAATGTATCAAGGCGCTCCGGCATGAACCGAGAGTTGTAACTTCCCCGATCTACCTCGATGTCACCTGCGATATCGAGGTTCTTGGGGTCCTTCACGCGTCCCACAAACTTGATATCAAGTCGCGCTTCTCCGGTCAGCTCGTGCATATCGGGGGCCGGTAGAAACGGCTTGAGAAAGACGAAATCGACATAGCCGGCCAGGTTGCCGTTGACAAACGGGTCGACGAAATTCGTCAGCACGATCGTACTCCGAAGCGGCTTGCCGTTGAATGTCCCTTCCTGGACGCTTAACCGCACTGTGTCCGGCTTGCCATCGATCACCGCCCGCTTAATCTTCAGTTCCCCCATGATGTCCTTCCTCGACAGTGTCAGGTCGGTCATCACGGCCGTCCCTGCGTAGTGAAGCGGGCGCGCGGTCCGAGCGGCGTCGTAATCCACGGAAACATCAACGGCAAAATCGCCGCTTACCCGAAACTGTTGCAGCATCTCGAACCGCTCTTTGGGCATCAGGCGGAGTGCATCGACTGCGGCAATGCTCTCGGTTTTCAGCGCCGCGCGTCCTTTGATACCGGAAGCGTCATGCGACAAATCCCCACTCAGGTTTAGCCGAAGCCCGCTGATATCGAAATCCGCTTTCTCAAGGGTCAGATACTTCCGGTTCAAATCATATGAGGCGCGGTAATTGAGTCCCGCGGATACCACCGGGACAGGCTGGACAGTTTTGACACGCACGCTGTCGATACGCAGACGCCCGGAGGACATGTACACGCCGGGGCGCGGATTCTCCAAAGCGGTGTTGAGATCGACGTTTTCAAGCGTGACGGTCAAGTTGCTGCTGTCGTTGCGATATTGGAGCTGCCCCTCGCGAATCTCCAGTTTGTCGAAACTAACGGCCGCAGCAGCAGCCTTGGTTTCTGCCGGCATTGCCTGGGCCTCGACAGGAAGCGCCGAATCAACCGTGCCGAACGTATAGTTGTTCGAGCCATCAGCCAGTTTCAGCATCGACACGTGCGCCCGGTTGATAATGAACCGGTCTATCGCAACCTGTTTGGAAAGAAGCGGCAGCAGCCGGAGCTTGACATCCACATATTCGGCGTTCAGAAACGGATCGCCACCAAAACCATCCGGGTTGCCGATCGAGACGTTATCGAGACGAACCCCCAATCCACCCCAGAAAGAGACCTTAACCTCTTGAATGTCGATAGGACGCCCCAACGTGGTGCTCCCTTTCTCGATAGCATACGCCTTGGCCTTATCGACCGGAAAGAACAACTTCGCGGCGATGACCAGAACGATCAGCAACAGTACGATGGCGCCGGCGATCCAGGCGAGTATCTTCAGGAACTTCTTCATGTCTTGGCTAATCCTTTGTCTCAAAAATGCTTCCAGACTATTCTACCCGCAATGCTGATGTTCATCAACATAAAAGAGGAAAACCCCTTGGTCACGCCCTCGAAGAAAAAGGCAGGTTGACGCAGTTGTCAGCCTGCCCTGTCGAACTCCATGGACCGTGCATCAATACTCGACAGTCTCTCCCGGTTTCAGGATGACCACCTGGGCATCTTTCACCTTCCGCGCAAATTCCTCCGGACCGGCAGCGATGACCGGGAACGTGTTGTAGTGGAACGGCACCACTTTCCTAGGACGGACAAACTCCACCGCCTTGACGGCATCGTCGATCCCCATCGTAAAATTGTCTCCGATAGGTAGAAACGCCAGATCAATACTATTCATCTCGCCGATAAGCTTCATATCGTAGAACAGACCGGTATCACCTGAATGATAGACGGTCTTGCCGCCCATGGTGATCAGAAAGCCGACCGGCGGACCGGTGTAGACATCGGCATTGGGCCCATAGCCGCCGCCATGGTGGGCGATTGTCAGTTTAACCCGGCCAAAATCGAACTGGTGAGAACCGCCGATATGCATGGGGTGATACTTAGTGCCCTTCCGACCGCACAGACTGGCCAACTCAAAATTGGCGATGATCGTCGCTCCGGTCCTCTTGGCGATGGCGATGGCATCTCCAATGTGATCCCCGTGTCCATGCGACACCAGGATGTAATCAACTTCGATCTTATCCGGCTTGACCGGCGCCAATGGGTTTCCTTCGAGGAATGGGTCGATGATCAGCCGGTACTTCTCGTGTGTCAGCATGACACAGGAGTGACCAAGAAATCGTGCCTGTGGCATAACTCCTCCCTAAGCTCCGTCAATTGACGCAACAAAACTGGTTTTATACAATGACGCCGCCGCCCAGCAGTACATCACCATGGTAGAATACCACCGATTGCCCGGGCGTGATAGCGCGCTGTTTGTCCAAGAAGCTAATGCGGACCTTGTCGGCTGTCAATGGCGTAACCATCGCCTCGGCCGGCTCGTGAAGATAGCGGATTTTCACTTCGGCCTGAATCGGCTCGACCGGCGCCTCAATAGCCACCCAGTTGACAGAACGTGCCTCCAGCTCGTTGCGATACAAGCGATCCTCCTCCCCTACAATCACACGGTTGGTCCCGACATCGATCTCCTGCACGTACAGTGGCGTAGGGTGAATGACCCCAAGTCCCTTGCGCTGACCGATTGTGAAAAAGGCTGTGCCGCTATGCCGACCGAGCAGGGTTCCATCAGCGTGGACGATCTCGCCCGGAACGAACCCTTTACCACGCTTCTGCTCGTATTCTGTCAGAAAACGACGGTAGTCATTGTCGGCGACAAAGCAAATTTCCCGGGACTCTGCTTTCTCGGCGGTGCGGAGACCGTGGTTTCGGGCAATATCACGCACTTCCGTCTTGCGATAGCCCGCCAGCGGCATCAACGTTTGCGCCAGAGCTTCCTGCGAGACACCCCACAAGACATACGACTGGTCGCGGGTGCCATCAACTCCCTTGCGGATCTGACACCGTCCAGTCTCATTCTTTTCGACGAAAGCGTAATGTCCGGTAGCGATGTAATCGCAGCCGAGTTCTGCAGCCTTTTGAAGAAACGCGTGCCACTTGATATCGATGTTGCAGATCACGCAGGGGTTCGGAGTGCGACCAGAGCGGTATTCGCCCACAAAATTCTCGATCACCTTCTCACGGAACGGACCGGACATGTTCAACACATAGAACGGTGCGCCAATGACGTCGCACACCAGGCGACAATCGGTGATCGAGTCGATCGTGCAACAGCGACCGTCCTTATAGATATCGCCCCCGACTTCGACATAGTCCCACAACTTCATGTGGGCGCCGATAACGTCATACCCTTGCTCTTTGAGCAAGAAGGCGGCGACGGAGGAATCGACTCCGCCGGACATCGCTACCAAAACTCGTGTCGCCATAATTTACTACGAAAACGGAGCCGAAGAACGGCCCCGTCAAACTTCCGTTCTTTCCGTTGCCCTCATCACGGTTTTGACTGTTGATACGCCGGCGACATGGCACGCAGCCGCTCGATAATTGGCGGAAGGACCTTCAATACATGATCGAGTTGCTCACGGGTGGTCGAACGTCCGAGCGAAAACCTGATTGCACCTTTGGCAATGTGCGGGTCGATGCCCATGGCGGTCAGCACGTGGGAGGGTTCCGTCGCACCAGATGTACATGCCGAGCCGGAGGCAACCGCTACCCCCTCCATATCGAGCGACAAAATGATCGGCTCCCCTTCTACCCCCTTGAAAGAGATATTTGCAGTCTGAGGTAAGCGCTGTTTGCGTGGGCCATTGAGCACGGTGTCCGGAATGCGCGCAAGGATGCCGTCGATCAGATAGTTCGTGAGTTCATTCAAGCGCTGTGCGTCCTGGGCCATCCTCTGGCCCGCTATTTCGAGCGCCTTCGCCAATCCAACCGCTCCCGCCACGTTTTCGGTTCCGGGACGGCGCTTCCGCTCGTGGGAGCCGCCAAACAGAAGTGGAGTAATCTTGACACCCTGCCGTACAAACAGCGCCCCGGTCCCTTTCGGACCGTAGATCTTGTGGCCGGTAAGCGACAACATGTCGACACCAAGGTCCTGGACATCAACCGGCACTTTACCTACTGCCTGAACGGCGTCCGTATGATACAGGGCCCCCTTCTCATGTGCTACTTTTGCCAGCGATGAACTGTCCTGGATGGTCCCGGTCTCGTTGTTGGCGTGCATGACGGAGACCAGCGCGGTTTGATCGGTTACCAAACTGGCGAGCTGTGCCGGTGAACAGAACCCTTCACGGTCAACCGGCAACAAGCTGAGGTTCCAGCCATCAGTATGATGCAGTCTTTCTGCCGGCTCGGCCACGGCATGGTGTTCGGTGGCGCCGATGATCAGATGGTTTTTTCGTCCCTTGAGAGCGTACGCCGTTCCGAAAACGGCCATATTGTCTGACTCGGTACCACCGGAGGTGAAGATCAACTCCGCTGGGCTGCAGTTGATAAACGCTGCGATCTGCTCCCTGGCGTTTTCGAGCGCGACCTTAGCTTCGCGACCGAACGAATGTACTGAGCTGGCATTGCCGAACCGTTCATGCAGATACGGCAACATAGCTTCCACCACAGCCGGGTCGACCGGAGTCGTGGCATTGTGGTCAAGATATATAGGGTCCGTTGGCATCGTGCTTATTCACCTTTAGTCACACAAGAACTATCAATCGTTAGAACGCATACAAGATAGTAAAGTGCCAGCGACTGGTAAACTGGAATCGTTCGGTCGGAATGACACGTGCGTAGTCGACCCTGATCGGACCGGCCGGGGAAACCAGTTGGACGCCGGTTCCGTAGCTGTACGCCAGGTCTTTGAGCTTGAATTCATCCCAGGTACTGAAACCGTTGCCAATATCGACAAAGACTGACTGCCAGAGCGGCATGGCCTTGAATAGGTCGCCGAGAAGTGGAACCACATTGAGAACCTGGATACTCTTCCAGCGAAATTCCTGATTGAAAACGGCTGTGACATTGGCACCATCGGTCGGTCCCAGCGTATTTTCACGAAACCCTCGGACTGTATTGGCGCCCCCTAGATACAAACGATCCTCGCGGGGAACCAGGGTCGATTTGCCAAACGCTTCTGCCCACCCTCCCTTGAGGCGCGTGGCCGAGATCCATCCGGGCCACACCACCTGATAGCTCGAGTACGCCGCTTCGTAGGTAGTGAAGTTGGCGTCGCCGCCAAGAAAACCGCCTACATACTGAGCAGAGAAGAGAAACAGCGAACCTCGCTCCGGGATGAAGATATTCTCGCGGCTGTCCCGCTGGAAATTCCAATACAGTTTGCGCCGCCCGGATACCCCTGCTTCCTGGATAGCCACCAGCACTTGGTCGGCCGGTATCCCGGTGATGTTGACAGATTCGTACTGCACCCCCAATTGAGTCGAGTATTCGCGGCCAAATTTCCGACCGGTCGAGGCCGAAACGGACCAGGAACTGATTCGGTAATCCTGTTTGGCGGATTGCACCTCCGGCCTCACCTCGCCCGTCAACACCAGCGGCATGCGTACCCCCAGAAACCATGGTTCGGTAAAACGGAGTCTATAACGATGGTCAAGTAGCCGGGTCTCCGAACCCAATGAGAACGAGTACTGCGAGGTTGCATCGACGACCCTGGATCCGATGAAGTTTCGCTTGCCGAATCCAACCGAGGTATCCCACTGGAGATCGCGGACTGTCGACTGGGCCGCACCGGTCTTAAGCGTTACATATCGGGACTTGCGCTCCCGGACTCGCAGGATGAAACCTGGTTGAAGGCTGTCTCTGTCCTCCGGATCAACGCCCAGTTGCAGGGTACTGAAATAGCCGGATTCATAAAGCCGCTGTTGGGAATCGATAATGTCCTGCCGACGATACACAGCGCCCGGTTTGACCTTTAGTTCCCGGCGGGCCACGTAATCAGGGAATCGGGACAGCCCGTCGATTTTCACTTCGCCGAACCGCACTGGCCAGCGCGCATCAACCTTAAACGTCACCGGATACAGCGGACCCGGTGCGGTTGAATCGACTGCGTAGTCAACCACGGCATGCGGATAGCCGTTGTTCGCCAGAATGGACTTCATCGTGAAAACTGCATCCCGAAGACGGAACAGATCGATGGGGATTCCTTCTTTAAGACGAAGCGCCGTCCCCTCGATATCCCCTTTGAATCGGGATTCGAACTCACCGATCACCGTTCTCGCGCCGAATCGGAATTGCCTGCCTTCCGAGATACGGATGCGGACCAACGCCGACGAGTCCTTGCCCATCGGTTCATAGTCTTCATCCATGACGACATTCAAGAATCCCTCCCTGAGATACATGTACTTAATCTCAAGGCTGTCGCGTGAGGCGGTCTCCCTCTGCACCCGGGCGCGCCGATCCCCTTTGATCGCCCGCCACAGACCCCGCTCCTTGGCATACATCCGTTTCTTGATTTCCCCGGACTGGAAATACGTGTTCCCTTCGATGACGATCTTGCCGATAGGTGGATTCTTGGAACGAACCCACCGAAGCGTCTCCTTTTCGATGGCCGCAGATGGCTCCCACAGAACCAGTATCGATGTCACGCCACACAGTATAAGACCCCAGAGACGCATCAGAACTCCAGATGCCAGTTGAGACTGAGGTGATACAGTTCGTCTTCATCCCGAAGCCCTTCGATTCGGACCGAGCGGTTAAGACGATACTCGAAACCGACCTCCTGTCCCGTTCCGCCCGATAGAGCGGACCGTCCGTACACATACAGACTTGGCGCCGTATAGAACCCCAACGTCACCTGCGACTTGAGCGGATCAAGCTGTCCGCGGTTATAGGTTGGATCGATCTCAAACGTCTCCACGCCAAGCCGGCTAAGCTGGCGCGTGCCGAGCTGGGACACCTGCGCCGACACCAGGCCGGTGAGGCGCTCTTCCACCTGGCTCAACCCCCCGGCCGACGCCGTATCGGAACTCGAATAATTGGCCAGGAGAAGTGGAACAATATCCTCGCGCGAAAGCCCTTCGGACAGGGTGTTAAACTCCGGCGTCTCCAGCGTGCCGGTGATATGGAGACAGAGGTCTATCGGCTCACGCGACTCATCATTCGGTCGGTTTACGCCCGGGATGCGGGTGCAGGCGGTGATATCCAGGGTCGGATTCAACTTGGCGATGTCATCGAAGATGACTCGGCTGCCGTTCTCGATGCGAAACGTCTTGTCAAACAAGAATCCTTTGCCGCGAAGAATCTCCATCTCGCCGATGAACCGATAGGCGCCGCTCTCGCGGATGAGATTGATGGTGCCGGAAAATTCAGCGTCGATATCCTGGTTCTTGATCCAATAGTTCGACAGGATGTCGATGTTGACATCCACGTCCCAGGTGTTCTCACCCGCCAACAGGGACATGAGTGGCGAACCGGCTTCTTCGGACGCAAACTCGGCACGATATCGTGTCGAGAGAATGGTAATATCACCCGTGACTTGCGGCGGCGACTCCCCCTCCACATGCACGTTGCCGGCCACCACTCCCTGGATATCTTCGAGCTCATACGTGTACGGGAATGGCCGTGGGAGCGAGACATCTACATCGTAGTACAACCGGTCAAGCGCCTCCACAGTGATAATGCCGTCGATAACGGCGTATGCCTTCTGCCCACCTCTTCGCTTATCCTTCACATACGCCTCGATCTTGTCAATAATGACCTGATTGTCTTTCATGGTCACGCCCGCTGAATCCGTGTACAGTGAATCGGCGAGGTCGAAATACTTCAGCCGACCGTTCTTCAAGTACGCTTCGCCGTCCAGATGCGGCGACGTCGGCGTGCCGAAAATCCGAAAATCCGCAAAAAAATCGCCGTCGAGTTGTTCCACCGACGGCAACACAAAACTGACCAGGTCGAACCGCTTGTCCGAGGCGATGATCGAGAGACTGATCGGTACATCAAGCAGGTGCCCCAACGTGTCTGCTGTGAGGTCGATCTGATACCCGAAATATCCCGTGGCCCTGTAGTGACCGGGATGACTGAGAATCTGGAGCGTGTCTATTTTCACCTGTTGGTCACGATAGGTGGCGGCGATCTGCAGATCGCCGATTGACAGTTGACGATAGACCACCGAATCCACAGTCCCCTGCAGCGTAATTTCAGGCCACGCGAATGTCCCCGCCAGACCGATGGCCAGCGCCGCTTTGCCGTCGACGTCGAACCCCTCGCGCACCATGGAGCCCCACATGCGGACCGGGATGCTCTGCGCATGAAGAGCAAGATTCATCGATTCATCGAAGTTGATCCGTCCGGTACCCTCAAGTTCTCCCTCGGTCGACACGAGCCTGGCTCGTGTGATATTAAGACCAAGCGTATCGATCTCAGCCGTCAATAATCCACGATTGTGGAGTTCCCGCCCCAGCAGTTTGGCTACCAATGAATCGAGCGCTATCGTTTGCGGGTAAGTACCATAGTTGAACCGGCCGCGGGTCGACACGGCAAGCTGTGGGTTGTGCAAGTGCACGGCGTCAAGCGTCACCAGTCCCGAATCCATTGTCATAGTCGCGTAGGTGCTGTCGAGTTGTTTTCCCCAGAGAGAGCCACCATAACCGAGGAATACCACTGAGCCATGCTGCCGCGTCAGGAAGCGTTTGATATCAAATGTCGATCGGCAGCTGTCGGTGTGGAAGTCGTACAAGCGGAGCGAATCCGAGACGAACGTTCCGCCCAGATCAGGGTCACTCGTGCTACCGGTCAATGTTGCTTCTGCCCGGCCGCGCCCGCCAAGGTCCTTGATGAACAGCTTTCCGGTATAGCGATCGAGGTTGTCAAGACGGGCCAATACCCGGAGATTCAAACTGTCCGAATAGTCAACGCTGCCGGCGACTTGAAGTTCATTCTCGTAGTAGGTGATGCCAAACCATTCGCCGAACGTAACGGAATCGGACGTGACCACCAGGTTCCCGCGAGCGGATTGCAGCGGATAGTAGTCAAACATGGATTCGTACAGTTCCACGCCGATGTCGAGACGTAGTCGGTCGGTGCGAAACGATGATCCGTGAAGGCGCAGCGAGCCGTTCAGGTCCGATGGAAAGCCCTTCGGCAACAGCTGCACGAGGTCGAACCCGTGCACGGTGGCATCGAGACGATACGCCGGATCCGGCGACGTGAAGTCGATGGCGCCAGAGCCATTGATACCGCACTCGCTGAACACGATGCCGTACAACGTGTCAAAGACCAGGTGCTTGTCGTGAAATCGGAACTCCGTGTATAAGTTTTCGAAACGGGCCACCGACAGCGTTCCCCCCACATTGACCCGCCCGCTGATCATGGAGTCGGTCAAGACAACACTGCCCGTGGCATCGACTGTTCCCGAGAGCTTCACGCCAAACAACCGCGCGGGCTCTTCCAGGGAGAGATCGTTGATGTCGTATTCGAATTGGGCCGTTCGTTCGCCGAGCCGCGTGATGCCGTTGAGGTTGATACGCGTGGGACCTGTCACGAGTGAAACATCACGCACGACCAACTGCCTGCCCGCCAGCGTCACCTTTCCCTGTGATGCGGTTATGCGCAGCGGCTCGCGGTTGGAATCAAAACTCAACTGTTTCACGTCGGCCGACATCGTGCCTTCGTCGACGTCCAGCGAGGCGACCAGTGTGATATTCGAAAAACGAAGCGTATCTCCATCCTTGATAACGTTCACGGATGCACCCCGGACGCTGCATTCATCGACGTGGATCGAGGGGGGGGCTGTTGCATTTGCCGTCCCTGAAGCACTTGTGTGCGGACGCGGCAGACGCCAATGACCCGCGCTGTCCGACTCGAGCCGCACGGCAGCGGAGTCCAACTCGACGAAACTGAAGATGTAGTTGCGGTGCCACAGATTGGCAATGGAGTATGTCAATGTGAGTCGGCGCGCGGAAAAAAGCGGCAGTTGCGAGGCAGAGTCGACCAGGTCAATCACGATATCCTCGAGCACCAGCCCATGCAACAGGTCGCCGCGAATGTCGCCGATGGTGACGGCGACCGGATACCTTTGGCCCACCAATGCCGACAGCCTGGTGCTCACCAGTCGCTCCAGACCGTGCATGCGCCAGAAATACACATAAACACCGATAGCGGCTATGATCGCCACGATCAGTGCGCCCAGCAATCCTTTCAACCACCAGCGCACGATCACTCCGTCAGCCGGTCCAGAAGTGTCCGGGCTGTCGCATATCCCTCACCGGCAGCGTCACCAACATCATTGACCACTGCCGCAAGAAGTTCGGCGGTTGCGCCTGCACGAAGAGCCCCTCGCATGTGCGAGTGCAACTGTTGTTCACGGTTTTCCATCATCAGCATCGACGTGATCGCCAGCTCCCGTTCCACCAGGCCGAGTCCGGGGCGCGACAGCACCTTGCCATACCCCTCAAGGATCATCCATTGGAAGATCTCAGGAGCGAATCCCTGCACTTTCTGCCGGAGCGAAGCATACGAGTCACCATACACTTTTCTACACAGTGCTTCTCCGTTTTGTCGCCACGTTTCGAGTTCACCCGAGCTGACAGGCTCTGCCCCGGAGTGATGAACGGTTGCAGGGATAACGCGCGCAAGATGTTCCGCCGCCTGGAGCATCCGAGGAAAACCAAGGAAGAGATACGATTGAAGGACCGCCTCGTTAAGATTGACCCTGCTGACATGGTATCGCCGACACAGGTCGACGGCCATCGTCAGGCAGTCCTCACGTGACACCGTCATCGCGGCGGCATAGAGGGCGATGCAGCGTGTAGGCGACTCCACATCCGGATCGGCAACCGCCAGGCGTGCCCGGAGCAGATCGGCGGCTTTCTTCATGCCGCACAAGAAAGGGAAAACTCAAGGGAGTGGCAATTTGAAAGTCGGTCAGCGAAACCGTTCCACCCGGCTTTCCAGACGCGAGACTTCCTGCTTCAAGTACTCGATCAGACGCGTCAGGGAATCCGGAGACGGTGCGGAGGGTTCATCGAACATGGTGGAGCCGAATTCGGTCTGGGAAGCATTGAGGGTCTTTCGACCGATTTGGAGCTGAATATCAGCGTAGGTGTTGTTGCGAATGAACTCCAGACTCACCAGCGAACCGGGCCTTGTCTGCTTGACCCACTGCGCGAGCTCGGCGGCCGAGCTCACCGGCTGATGGCCGAACCCGGTGATAACGTCGCCACGACGAATTCCGGCGACGGCTGCCGGTGACACTGGCACCACGTACGTGACCACAACACCTTTATCCAAAGAGAGGGCCACGGCATGAACGCTGGGTGTCAGGTCACCAGGCTCAGCGTCCCGCGGCATATCTACGGTCTCGATATCAACCGTCGAGACGCCGATAAACCCGGCGGGGCGATCCCCTTTCGTCAAGAGAAATTCAACAATACCGGGGAGTTGATATGCCGGAACCGCCAGCATGACGGCATCGGTGGACCCCATACTGCCGGTGACCACGCCGAGAAGATTGCCCGAAAGATCGAAAACACCGCCCCCCTTGCTGCCCGATGTTATACGTGCTGTGAATTGCAGCATGCCGTCAGAACGGGCCCCCGCGCAGAATCCCAGTGTAGGCGTGGCGCGCATGCCGTACGCATTACCCATCGCCACCACCAACTGGCCGGCACAAATCTGCCGACTGGAATAAGTGACGGGCGCACCAAGTCTGGCCGGAACGTGAAGCACGGCCAGTTCGGTCGGGTAATCCACCGCCACAACCTTCGCGGGTAATGTCCGATTGTCAAAGGTCACAAGGATCCGCTCACGGCCCGCTACGGCCGCCGCGGCCACCACGATGTGCCCCGACGAGTCACAGATGATTCCCGATGAGATGAGACTTTGGACCACCCCTCCGGCAGGGAGACGCGATACACGCCCTTGCCCTGGACGGTTCGAACTCTCTACCGTGACCACTGACCGCGACAAGCGGTACACCAACTCATTCATACCCGATTCAAGGGAGTAGAGCGGGCGATCATCGGCTATGAGGGTAGTGGAAAAAAAGACCGCCGCGAACAGCCATGCGGCCAATCTACCGGCGGTCCGTACAAAGGACATTAGCATTTTAGTATATCTGGTGAACCTCCGTTACAGGGGTGGCGCCAACGGGCTGGTAGACGCGTACGATCGGGCGAATCTCGATGTACATGGAACCGAACGGCGTCGGCAGTTCAACTCCCTGGCTGTACCATCCGGCGACCGCCAGCGGGTTCATTGCCCCGAATCCGCCGGAGCGTGTCAACTGACCGGAAATACGGCCGGCCCGCTCTGCGCGCGCCAGCTGCGTATTCAACGACCAGTCTTTCTGCACATTTACGGTTAGATTGGGGTTGTTGTACGGCTGAGCGGTAAGATACGAATCGTCGAGCAGCGACATACCATCGGCCACGACCGGCTGCGGCGTCTGCACGATTGGCTGACTCTGCCTGAGCAGACTGACAGCTACCAGAGCTACGGCCACAACTGACACGGCTCCAACCAATACCTGTCGCCAGGATAACGCAGGCGCCCGATGGGGCAGATACGCCCTGGTGCGGGTCTCGGCGAATCGCTCTCGAGCGATCCGATTCAACAGCTTAGTGTTGAAATCCGCTGATATTGCCGGTGTCGCCAGGGTCGGCAATGTCTGACGGATTGAACTAAACGCCGATTCTTCGCGCCGACACGCGGCGCAGGTCGAAAGATGCTCCCGAACCGCGACCAGGTCCCGGCCGGTCATCTCTCCGTTAGAGTATGCCGACAGGTAGGAGCGTACTTTTCGACAACGCATGATGTTCCTCCAGTCTTGGTTCCAATTTGTCTCGTAATATCAAACGGGCGCGATTCACGCGCGATTTCACGGTACCGAGCGGCACATTCAGCGCCTTGGCCACTTCTTCGTACGGCATCTCCTGAACGTCGCGCAACAGAAACGCCGTACGATATTTCTCCGGCAATTCCTTGATAGCCGCATCCAGAACCTCCGGCAGGCGAGTCGGAAGCTTTGCATCCACTGCAAATTCGGCCTCGTGTCCTTGCATCTCGGTTATCTCATAAAATTTGAATTTCTTGCGCTTGCGTAACTCGTTTCGTGCCAGGTTAAGACCGATCGTGTAAATCCAGGTTGAGAAACAATGCTGGAAGTTGAACGACTGCCGATGCTGGTACACGCGCACGAACGTCTCCTGGACTATATCCTCAGCTTCTTCCGTCGATGAGAGCATCCGTCCGATGACGTTCATGAGCCGATCTTTGTACCGATCGACCATCGCGTTAAACGCCACCATATCCCCCTTCTGAATGGCCTTCATCAACGCAAAGTCTATGTCCTTCTCGGTTGTCTCTTTGGCCATGACGGCTCCTTGCAAGTGGTTCTAATATATCATACCGAACCGGACATCGAAAGTTCCGCCAAAACTCTCCCGAACTCGCTCAAACACTTTGCCTTGCGTCACCTTCAGAACTGAACTGGCCTGTTCTCGAATGCCTCCCGGAACGACCTTGGAGCGACACTTAAAGAAATCAGTTTAACGTATTGAACCTCAATGACTTCATAAAAACATGCTCGGCCAACCCGACCTGCTCAAAATGTACCCAAGCAGGCATAGGAGTATCACTGGAAACAGGATAATGCGATAAACCCCCAGTAAATTGGCTCTAAAATAGCCGCTAGTCACAACGAGGCACAGATGTGTGGGAGATAGGAGCATCCCAATGTACCCGGACAGATAGGCAAGGAGAATATTGCCGGGCAGCAGACTCGGCTGGTACAACAGACCTGCCAACAAACTGTAACACATCCCCACGTATGCGGCGACCATCCCGGTCAGAAGTCCCGCCACGAAACAAACGATTGCAATCAACACCTGCGGCGAAAGGTGCAACGACGCTGTCAGTCCGGGAATGGACTCCACTGCACCGCTCAGGTCGAGGATGGTCTGAAATGAGAGAATCCCGAACACCATGAAGACCAGCTTGTACGAGAGCCCTTGTCTGAATGAATAGATGAGTTTCGCTCGTGCCGGTCGAGTCACTATCACTACTGCCACGAGCGACACGAATACCGCGTACACCAGGTTGATCCTGGTGATCGCAAAAATGAGAATAGCCAGACCGATCGGCCAGATCGTAAAGAGGACCCCCTTGAGCGAGCGCCACATCTGGACATGATTGTGTCGATCAATCTCAACCCGGCGCGAAAAGAACAGGGCGCCAAGACCGATCATGATGATCGTCAACGGAAGCTGCAGCAGCATGATCCGGCTCAGCGACATCCCGGTCATGCCGGCGGAGAGAATGATGCCGGGGTAGACCGGCCAGAAGAATTCGACCACGTGCCGAAACCAGTAGTTTGCAGCACACTTGAATTCTGCGGAATACTGTGAGCCTTTGAGCACATTGTCCACGAGTGGTGCCGAGAGCAGCGCTCCCCCTGGCATCGGCATCAGACCGATCAGAAACGGAAGGACCGCTACTGCGGTCCTGGCTCCGCCGTATAGATGACTGCAAGCCACAGCCAGTTTCTCCAGAAACCCGAGTTCCTTCAGAAGCGAACCCATGACGGTAATGAGAATGATGACACCCGTGATGGAAAGGAATCGCTCCGACCTGACCAGGTCCCAGTAACCTTCGATGAGTCGACCGGAATCGACTCCATATAACAAGGCCGTCAACAACCCGGCGCCGAACAACGTAATGCCGACCGTGAGATTACGCCTGAGCCCCAGGACAATCGCCGCGAGAAGTACCAGGAGTTTCCAACTGTCCATCGTCGAAGATTATCGGCAGGCAATGTCTTTGTCAACCGCCGTCAACTTTCGGTATCGGGTCAGTTTGGATTTCCAGAGCGGAGGTGGCCATGAAAATTCCGAAATTGATGCCTGAGTCAATGTAGGTCGTGAACCCATCGGACCCTTTCTCGAAAGTAGGGACCTTGACAATGACGAGTTTCGTCATCGATGCAAATTCCTCTCCCTCGGGAGAGGATGTCACGAAGTGACAGGTGAGGGGCTTTCCCATTGCGACATATCCTTTCCCGTTGCGGCAGGTCCTGACTTCTGCCGACCAGGCAGATGTTGTGACCTGCCGCTTGAACTTGTAGGGCAGAACCGCTTCTGGTTCTGCCACTCCTCGGTCGGTGTATCCCAGCCTCCGACTGGGTCCCCAGTCTCTCCGTTTCCCCACACAAGTAATTACCGTCGTTACAAAATGGGAACCTTCACGCATTTTCACTACAAACTCGATGGTAATCACCGGCACGCCCCTACAGGCATGGAAACTAAGGAAGCATGCAGGTTGCTGGTCGGAACTCTAAACGGACGACAAGAGGGGAACGCCCGCCTCTTGCCTGGAGAAGAGGACCCGAAAAACAAGAAAAATGACAAAACGAACCCATTTGTGCAGAGCGCTGTGGACGGTCGACCTCCCGGACTGCAGGCTCCTGATAAACGACCCGAGGCTGTCCCAAAAGTCGCAAAATCAGTTGCGTCAGTTCCTGCGACCCCGATGCAATCGGGGTCGTGTGAACTGACGCCCTTTGCCTCCAATGAGATACGGCGTCAGGTCACAACCCCGACTTCGTCGGGATCAGGACCTAACGCAACTCCACTAACTTGTCGTACAGCCTCGGCACATGTGCCATGCACGAACTTAGGAATTTTATAAAAAACGACGGAACGAACCCAATGTCCAACTTCCCGCTGCCGGACCGACTATTGACATGCGCTCCCGGCAGCCTACCTTTCCCCGGCATTATGGACGGTATTCCAAATCAAGCGGTTGCTCGGGAACTGTCACCCTCGCGTTCGGCGCAAATCAACGAGTTGATCCGGCAGCCTGGTACCATCTGGTTAGATTCCACACTGGCGGTAGGCGACAAGGGACACCGATCAGCAATCGCGAGTGCACCCTCGTCCGACTGGACCTATGATTCCGGGCAGGTCAACAAAATTAGGCCGTCTGGACAATCATCGAGTGACTGCACGCTCGAACAGTTCGTGGACGACCTCCACCGTGACGTACAAGCTACAAATCGAACGGCCATCGGGTATGTCACATACGAGGCCGCGCTTGAGTTTCTTGGTATCAAGGCACCTCGACAACAAAGCTCAATCCCTGCGGCGAGGTTCTACCTATATGACTCTCCAGTTTGGATGAGCGGAAAATCATTGGAAACGATTGCGACACCAATTCAAGTTGACCAGAAGACTCCAGCACCAGTCTGTTCGGTGACAAGAGAGCGATACGAACGGGATGTACTTGCGGTAAAACACCACTTACGCGAGGGGGACATCTATCAGGCTAACTACACGTGTCGCTGGGAGGTAACGAGCAATGAACCGGCGAGTTCGGTCTACCGGCAATTGAGGGAGTTGAATCCTTCCCCCTATGGCGCGTATCTGAATTTCGGCGACTACCAAATTCTGTCATCGTCACCGGAAAGAATGCTGCACAGGGTGGGCAACCGAATCAGCACCAGTCCAATCAAAGGGACCGTTGCGCGAGGTGAAAACGCCGTAGAAGACAGTTCAAACCTCAAGCAGTTGCTCGCATCGGAGAAGGACCGGGCGGAACATTTGATGATCGTCGATCTCGAGCGTAATGATCTCGGCAAGATCGCGCTTCCCGGCACTGTTCGCGTGACGCGGTTATGTCGTCCGGAGACCTATGCCAACCTGTTTCATTTGGTCAGCGATATTTCCGCCACGCTGCCAAAAAACATAACTCTGGGAACTGTGCTGAAAGCACTGCTACCGGGTGGGTCAATCACGGGTGCTCCCAAACTCCGCGCCGTGGAGATACTTCGCGAACTTGAGCCTGTTCCCCGCTCAGTGTACACCGGTTGTATCGGCTACATTTCTCCTGAAGTGATCGAGTTCAATATTGCCATTCGCACGATGGT
Source organism: Candidatus Zixiibacteriota bacterium (assembly GCA_040753875.1). NCBI lineage: Bacteria > Pseudomonadati > Candidatus Zixiibacteriota > Candidatus Zixiibacteriota bacterium. The sequence goes on from JBFMDV010000005.1 coordinate 276,830, forward strand.
GCACCAGAATGGCCTCTATCGCGCCTATGCTGGCGGCGGCATCGTTGCCGACAGCGAACCTGCTGCCGAATATCAGGAGATGCTTCTGAAGGCTGAGCGAATGATGAGCGCACTAGGCATAAAAAACCTGAACGATCGGGTATGAAGACCGTAACTACAATCAACGGGCGCACGGTGAGCCGTCTGGACGCCCGAGTCTCGGTGTTCGATAATGCGCTTCTCTACGCCGAGGGGCTGTTCGAGACATTCCTGGCCATTGGAAATAAGGCGCTGTTCTGCGACGAACACTTGCGGCGCCTGCACCGCGGCGCCACTGTCACCGGTTTGCCCGTCCCTGTGTCTGATGCTACGCTCGTGAAATGGATGACGCAGGTTCTCCGAAAACATCCGGCGCACGTCAAGAAACTTCGCCTGACTGTCACCAGCGGCGAGTCGGCCCGCTGGGCAGGTAAATCGGGAAGGCCGCAGGTGATTCTGAGCGCCTCTCCGCATCGATTTCTGGACAGGCCTTATCGATTGCATGTCTCGCCGCTTCGGGTGGACCAGCAGTCTGTCTTTCGACGCATCAAGACGATCTCGTACGCCATCCACGCAGCGGCGATTAGGCAGGCAATGCAGAGAAGGTGCGATGACGCGCTGCTTCTGAACGAAGCCGGCAACCTGGCCGAAGTAACCTCGGCCAATATCTTCTGGGTGAAGAAGCGAAAAATCTATACACCACCACTTTCCGCCGGCTGTCTTGAGGGCGTCACGCGGGGAATTGTGATGCGCGAAGCCGAGAAGCTCGGCTTGTCGGTCGAAGAACGAAATGGTACCCTTCACGGCCTGGCCAACGTCGATGAAGTATTTATTTCGAGCTCCCTCAAGCTAGTTGCCCCTGTATCGCTGATCATCGATGGCCGCCGCCAGTACCACTTTCGACCCGGACCGGTGACTGCCGTATTGGATCGGCATTTCCGATCGGCACTCGCGGGTATCTGAATTAGAGCGGCCTCTATCATCACAGTGCCGCCGCGACTGTTTTATTTTGACTTGTTGTTTCGGGCCCTTCTATACTCAACCCACGATGGAAAAGCACAGAGGATTCGGAATGGCCAGGGCATTCGCCTCGGCAACAGTCATCGGTCTGGCAGGTTGCGTCCTGTTTGCCGGCACGACAATAGGCGCCGACCGCCGCGAGACCGATTGGCGCGACGAGCGAGACCAACGTGTGCGGCCCAACCGGCCGTCGCTGTACGATGTCCCGCCGCGAGTACTGATCGACATACCTACCGCCGGGACATTTCCCCGTGGTCATTATGATATCGGCATCCGGCTGTACCCCAATGGCGGCGCCATTGGCTACACCGACATTGGCCTGTCCAGCCGGTTGCTCATCGGCATATCGTACGGTGCGGAAGATGCGATCTCAAACCGGAGTCCCCGCTGGAACCCCGATATCGAGTTCAGTGTCAAGTTCCGGATCGTTGACGAGCTGGAATACTTCCCTGCCATTTCGGTCGGGTTTTCGTCACAGGGGGATGGCGCCTGGAACAAAGATTATCAGCGCTACGCGTACAAGTCACGCGGGTTCTATGCCGTCGCCAGCCGGGGCATCTATTTCTACAAGTGGACCTCGGGCTGGCATGCGGGCATCAACTACTCCTATGAGAAAAAGGTTGATGAGGACGCCAACATCAACATCTTCGGTGGGTTCGACGCCACCTTCGACTATAATGTCGCGCTGCTGCTCGAATACGACGCCGCCATCAACGACGATCGCTCGACATTGCCCGACGATACACCGTACCTGTTCTCAGGGAAAGGGCGAGGTTACCTGAACGCCTCGGTGAAATGGCTGTTCACGGACAATCTGGAACTCGAAGTAATGTTCAAAGATTTGCTGGTGAATCGCCGTGAGTCGGATACATTCTCGCGCGAAGTGCGCATGACCTATATCGATCGATTCTGATCCGGGCGGTCGCGCCGGATGACTTAGAATCCGGCCTGCCGCCAGCGCCCCAGCACCATCTCGGCGAAATCCCCTACGGTCTGAACCAACTTGTCGCGGTACTGCTTGGCCTTGGCCAGGTCGAATTCGGGGTATCCTTCCCCTTCCTGATACAGGAGGATCGTCCCAGGCACCGGATAGATGTCGGCTCCGGGCCGCATATAGTATGCGAGTTTGGGATCGTATGCGTCCTTGTCCAGGAGCGAGGGGTCGAGAGCATGCACGACGGCGGCTTCATCGGTGCCTGCGTGTCCGCCCACGTGCCCGAAAAATTCCTTGGTCATGTCATGACACAGTTCCCACCAGTGGATCACAGCCACGCAAGAATTGTGTTGCCGATGGAAATCAGCGGCCACCGTCTTGAGCGCACTGTTGTTGCCGCCGTGGCCGTTCATGATAATAACATAGCGAAAACCGACATCGGCCAGGGAGACCAGGATGTCGCCAACATACGCGCCGAACGTCTTTTCGTCGATCGTGCACCCCCCGTTGTAGCGATACAGTGACCGCGTGATGCCGTAATTCACTGTCGGCGCGACAAGCGCGTTCAGCCGCTCGCCGATGCCACCGGCGATAACCTCGGGTATGAAGATATCGGTCCCAAGGCAGGCCGAGCCGTGCGCCTCAACCGTTCCGACCGGCAGGATAACTGTTGTGATAGTGGCGGGAACCAACTCCCGCACTTTGAGCCAACTCAGATGATGCAGCCGGCGCTCCATCAGGGCTCCAGGCGGGCGAGGATCCGCTCCATGACCTTTTCCGTCTCGCGAGCCGTGGCTTCATCCCCTTCGAACCGGCACTGATTGATATCCCGCGCCATGGTCTCCAGATATTCCGGCGACTCGACACAGTACCATATCTCCAGTTCTGACCACGAGAGCTTCTCCTGTGTGAATGCTTCGGCCACGTCGGAGTAGATGTGGGGCGACCGCCAGTCAAACTGGGCGATCGGTATGCGGTACGCGCCGGACATGCCGATCGTGTAATAGCGTCCCTCCGGCGTGGGACCGAATACCGCATCCGATTCTTTCAGCATTTTGAGCGCGGTCTTCATCATCGATGCAGTAATGGTCGGCGTGCGACTGCCTATGACCAGTACGTGCTTGTAACCGGAGTTGAAGCAGTCCGTGAACACGTGTTCGAGCCGGGTCCCCCACCGTTCCTTTTCCTGCTCGTAGGCGGTATAGTGCTCTTTGAACGCCTCGCCGAGCTTGCCGTTCAATCTGGTCGACAGATACTCAGTGACGATCTTGATGAGCCGCTTGCGATCCGGCTCCCCCATATAGTACAGTCGCGTGTCCGCCGTGGGCACGTCCAGCGCGTTCGTGACCGTGTCGGTGATGAACGCCTGGTGCAGAAAGCGAAGGTCATCCCCTTTGATGATGCCGAAATCCATGCTGGAGCCGTCTTCCGTGGGCTCCTGCACACAGATGGCAATGACGGAGTCGATCTTTTTCCTTAACGCCATGGGCCTGTATGATTCGTTAGTACTACCTCTGCGCCGAATATATGCCCGCCCATAGGCCGCGTCAAGCGCACCGGCCATCAAGCCGCATTTTTTTTCAGCCGATGTTCTGCAGCGAAGGGAACAGATCCAGCAGGTAACCCGAGAGTCGTTGCAGCAGGTCAAAGAATATCAGCACACCGACGATCATGAGCAGCGCACCGGAGACGATCTCGATCGCGCGGAAATGGCGCTTGACAAAGCCGAACGCTCCGATGAGATAGTTGAACAGAAGCGCGGTGAGGATGAACGGTATCCCCAGTCCGGCCGAATAGAACGACAGCAACAGCACGCCCTGGGCGGTGGAGTTCTGCTGTGAGGCCAGCGTGAGGATGGCCGCCAGGATCGGCCCGATACACGGGGTCCAGCCGAACGCAAACGCCATCCCGATTATCACAGACCCAAGAAGCCCAGATTTGCGCTCGCCCGCGTGGAAGCGCTTTTCGTAATTCAGCCACTTGATCCGGAACACACCGGCCACGTGCAGGCCGAAGACAAACACGATTGCCCCGGCCACTTTGCTGAATATCCCCTTGTATTTGATGATCGCGCCGATCTGCGGCGCCAGCGCGCCGAAGAAAATGAACACGAGCGAGAAACCCACGACAAAAAAGATGGTATTGAGCGCGATCTTCCAGGTGTGCGAGCGCGCCTTGTCCGGCGTGGTGAGGTCCTCGATGGAGACACCCGAAATGAAGGAAAGATACCCGGGGATCAGGGGCAGAACGCACGGCGACAAAAACGACAGAAGGCCGGCAATCACCGCGGTCGGTATTTCGACGGTAGGCTGGTCAAACAATGGAACCTCGCTCAGTTTCTCGTTTCACGTGGACGGTTGGGGATAGATGATGTTGATTTTATGAACGACGCTCGCGCAACCGGCCGACGATCTCATTCTTGATGATCTGCAACAGCTTGTCCGGATCTATCTTGGCGGCAATTCGTTCGGCGAGTTGCGACGCCAGTTCCGCGGCCAATTGACGCGTGAACAATTCCACCTGCGCCGGATTCACTTTCTCGAGCGTTTCCTCCCAGGACAACTGCGTGCCCGGAGACTGGGCGCGAGGCTTCGCGTCTTCTACCATGATATTCTCGCCCTCGGTGGAACGGATACGTTCGATCTCTTTCTTGAACTCATCGATGAATTTTTCCACTCCCACGGTCGAACGGGACGATCCGCCGGTTGGTGCGGCCGGTTTTTCGCCCTTCGTCGCGGGCGCCGGTGTGACCGGGTCGACAAGGGTCGACGGATCCGTGAAATTGAGATCGAAGCTGTCTGGTCCGGGCGCCTTGGCCGGCGCTTTGCCGCCGGCTCCCTTGGACTGGCCGTCATCGCGCATCGACTTAACGAACCAGTCGTAGTCGTGCACTTCATCCTTGCGCTCGAATTGCATGGCGTTCGGGTCATGCAGCCCGTACTGATCGGACATGATCTCGAGCTTGCTGGTACCCGACATTTTCGGCTTGTCCGGCTTCCTGGGTGGGGCCGCTTTGGAAATCTCGGCACTTTCATCGCGGATCATCAACGATTCTACCCGCGTCGAGTCGGAATGTTCATCATGCGGCCGGGTCTCTTGTTCGAAACCGGGGGTATGACCGCTGTTGGCGGTCGGCGGTACCTTGAGGTGCGTCGTCGTGCGTTCAAGTACCTCGGATGCGGTGACGTCAATGCGATCCAGTCCCAGTGCGGCATCCAGGAGTTCGTCATCGAGACCGCCGGTACCAAAAGGGTTCGGCCCGGAACGGCCGCCCGAAGTATCACCCTGACCGGAGAAGGTCATCACTTTCTGAAGCAGATCGAGCGGGTCCAGCGGGCGCGACACCACGACCTCCGGTGGGAGTGGAAGGTCGGCTTTGTCCTCACGTTCGATCAGGACCAGTGGGATCGATGCTGTCTTGGGGTCTGATTGGATTCGCTCGAACAACGGATGGCGGTCATCACCGGCCAGGCCGGCATCAAGAACAATGAGATCAGGTCGTGAGAGTTCGAGTACCTCGCGGGCCTTCTCCGCATTCACGACGGCGATCACTTCGAAACCGCTCTGGCGCAAAACCGCTTCGGCCACTTGCCGGACCGCATCAGCTCCCTCCGCCAGCAGGACTCGTCTGCGCGTTGCCACTCATCGCTCCCGGTGTTCGTTGTGTTTGGACAGGTGCGAGGATGCCTCTTCCAGGAATTTCCGCTCCGCCTTGGTCAGATTCTCCATGCCGACTTCGTTGATCTTGTCCAGTATGGCATCCACTCGACGCATGATCTCATCCGCCTCATGGCGTCGTTTTTCCAGTTTAGACGCCTTGCGGCGGTAGCGCAAGTCTTTTAATCGGCGACCCAGCCAGTTCCACCGCCAATCCATTTTGAGGTAGATAAGTCCGCACAGCGCCCCACCCAAATGGGCCATGTGAGCAACATGTTCGCCGCCGAGGAGAACTCCCAACACCAGCATTCCCGGCACGAACCACTTGACTTTGATCGGCAGCAGGAAATACAGGTAGACATATCGATTCGGGAACATCAGCCAATATGCCACAAGCACGCCGAAGATTGCTCCCGATGCACCTACCACCGGAATCTGTTGATGGGGGAAAACCGCCAGCGTGAGTGCTGCGCCGGCCAGACCGCAGAGGAAATAGAATCGGGCGAAAGCCCTGGTTCCCCAGGTGAACTCAATCTCGGTGCCAAACATCCACAGCGCGAGCAGATTGAAGAAGACGTGCCCCAGCCCGCCGTGGACGAACATATACGTCAGAGGTTGATAGAATGTCCGGTAGAACTCCGTCAGGAAAAGCGCCGGCGTGAACCCGAGGTAGGCCGGAATCTGCGGCAGGAAATACTGCGCTATGAACACCCCACCGTTCAACAGCAACATCACCTTGATGAACGGTGATATAGCCCCAGGGCCCAGGCTCACCTGGCCCCCCAATTGAGGGTCACTATGTCGATTCCAACTCATGTACTGTCTATTATCGACCGGTCGGTCATTCTGCTTATGGCGCCTTCTGAGCTTTGGACTACGGTCCTCAGTTGGGATCGCCTGAAGACGGATTCGCGGGCGGCTTCTCTTTCTTGTCTCCCTCCGGGAGTTCGCAACTGGCGTTCATTCACGTAGGCACGCCGAAACGCGGCAGCACTTTGGTCACCAGCAGAAGCCAGACGACAACGAACACCAGAATCGACAAGAGATCGTACCAATCCACGAATTACATCCCCAAATTCAGGAGCGTTAACCCAGACGACGGTCGAAGGTAACCTCAAAAAGTATAATGACTTGGGGAGATATGAAGTTCCCGTGCGAGGCAGGGTCGGGATGGTTTGTACCCGACCCCGGTCGGTCGCTCTTAGGCAAGCACTTTCTCAAGCCGCGAGACCAATTGCGCCTTGGGAATGGCGCCGATGACCTGGTCGACCACCTGACCATTGCGGAAGAACAGAAGCGAAGGGATCGACATGATGTTGTACTTTCCGGCAGTCCGGCCATTGGCATCAACATCAAGCTTCGCCACCTTTACCTTGTCTCCCATTTCCTTGGCGACTTCCTCCAGGATCGGCGCGATCATCTTACAGGGTCCGCACCACGTGGCCCAGAAATCGACCACTACCGGCTTATCTGACTGCAAGACTTCCTTCTCAAAGGACGCGTCGGTAATCTCAACAGGCTTACTCATTCAAAACCTCCATCTTCAATTCTCATTATCGTTCTCATGTCGCCTTGAAACAATCCGGGGCAACCGAGGTTCCCCCGGTCGGTGCGCTGCTTCGGGCGTCCGGCAGTCCCACGCGTTGGATGGGAATATATAGGTAGACTTTGCTTAGACACAACGACAATGATACACCTGGGCTCAGCCTTCGGATGAGACCACAGATTCTTTGCCCCGCCGGGCGGCCCGACCTGTCGGCCGGGGGCTACGACCAGCAATCATGGCAAACGACCTGACCTGGTCCGCAAAAGCTTCCAGCCTGGTGTCTTCCGCGGAATCCTGAAGTCCCTCATAGCTTATATTGAGCCAGGGGACATTTCCCAGGTCCTGGGCCACATTGCGCGACAGCGAGCTCACCACGGTACCGGGCATGCAATTGAAGGGCATGGCGTTGACAACACCGCAGGCGCCGGATTCAACCATCTCAATCGCCTTGCCGATCGAGAGTACAGCTTCGCCCTTATAATCCAGCGACAAGTAGCGCGAGGCCCGTCTCATCACGGTAGCAACCGAATCGTCCACCGGGATCGGGAGGTGTTTTCGGAACGCTTTCATGATACGGTGCTCGTGACGCATTTGTACGCCGAGTTGAAGCAGGCTCTGTACTAACCCTCGCCAATGCCTCGACCTGAGAGATTCATGAAGATAGGTAGTCGACGTGTATAACGGCCATTCGGCAAACGGGGCGAGCCGGACTTCGAGGCCGAGACGCTCCAGCTTGTCCACCAGATGGTTATTCGAAAACCGGTTGTTGCGAAGATAGATCTCCCCTACCAGTCCCACCACCGGCCTTCTCTCCATGCGGGTAGGGACCGCAGCGAAAGCGCGCGCCGCGAACTCCCCCAGCTCTTCGAGCGATTCATCGCGAACCATGACCCGTTGCAACCGGGACAAAAACTCGAAATAGTGCTGCTCTGCCTGACCCGCCGGCTCTTCATAGGGACGAACGAGATGAAGCGCCTTGAGGAGGCAGTCCACGAACACCATTCCCTTCCAGGCAAGGGTGCGAAACGAGGTGCCATCGAGTCCGAACTGCGCATAGCCATCCTTCGAATTCGGCGAGTAAATGGGAATGTCGTTATATCCCAGGTCATCGAGCACCATCCGGTGGAACTGACTGTACAGTCCGAACCGGCAAGGACCGTTGGCACCTGGCATGAAGAACACCGAGCGACTTCGATCAAAACCATTTGAGTGGATCTTCTTGAGCATATCGCCGGTAGTCGTGACGCAGGGGAAACATTCCTTGCCGGTGGTGAATTTCTTGCCGTAATCGAGCGTGAGCCCATCACTCTCTTCCATCACCTCGGCCGTCAAGCCGAACCGCTCGAACGCGGCCTTGAGCGGAAATGCGTGATCGCACATGTTGGGAATGTAGATCGTCTTCTCAAATGGCCTGAAGGCATCCGTCTGCACGCTAAAAGCTGAGATCGGCGGCTCGAATGCATAGTAGCGCAGCGAATCGATGAACGCCTCGCAGCGCGTAATAAGTCCGGCGTCGGCGGAATGCTCATCGATCTCGAGTTGCAGATATGGCTTGCCGTGCATGCTCTTTCGGAAGAAGTGCGTGATGAAGGAATCCGGTCCGCAGCCAAACGACGAAATATATACGGCGAAGAGGTTGGGGTGCTTGCGAATGTAATCGGCAGCAAGAAGAATGCGCCGTCCATAACGCCAGTACATGTTTCCCAGGTTGGCTTGCGTATCTCCCAAAGGTAGAAAGTCCATCGGAATGACCTTGTAGCCCAGATTTCGGATCTTGTCCGGCAGGTCAAGCGACAGGCGGCGGTCGTACCCATTATATGGGCGGCTTATCAGCACCAACACTTTTTCGTCAGGCTTCAGTTCGCCCAGAATCTTCTGGGATTCCGCGGACAATTTCTGCTGAAATGCACGATATGCTTTCAGACCGGCCGCAACCGCTCTCTTCAATTGTCGGTCGGACAGCCCAAGCTCGGTCGCCAGCGACCGCAGCTGGCTGGTCAGCTCATCGGCATTGTACGTGAAATAGATCGTGGGATCCAGGAATCGAACGCCGCGGTCGGCAAAGTTGAATCGCGCCTTAAGCGCCGCGCCGATAGTCTGAACGTAGGGACATACGTACGGAGCGTCACCGATCTGCTGGGATTCATCGGCGACCTTGATGAGTGACGGCAGGAAGAGAACATCGACATCACCTGACAGCAGATTCGCGACATGGCCATACACGAGCTTGATCGGAAAACAGGTTTCGGCCGAAAACAGCTCGAGTGATTCCTCTACGATCCGTTGATTAGATAGGTCCGAAGTTTTAGTTCGATAACCGGCTGCCTCGAAGAATGCACGCCAGAACGGATAATAATCGAAGTAATGCAGGACCCTGGGCAAGCCGATGACCCCTCGGGGCTTTTGGGACGATGTCTGTTCCAGATATCGCTGCTGAAGATGCCGCATGCGCAGACTGGTGAAATCCAGCGGCAGGGTTCTTCCGGAACGCTTGTCAACTTCGTACTTCTCGCATCGGGCACCGTAGTATAGGGTCTCCTCGTTTTCAATCTCGACTTTGCGTATCTCACAATGGTTGGAACAGTCCTCACACGGGAAGGTATCGAGCCGGTATGGGCGCCTGGAAATATCGAAACCTTTGAACGATGTTGCAAAGCCGGGCTCCCGTTCCTTTTCGATAGCCAGGATCGCAGCGCCAATGGCACCCGTGACATCGTGATGCGGTGGGACGGTGATTTTCCGTCCGGTCAATTTCTCAAAGGCAGCTACCACTCCTTTGTTCCAGGCCACCCCGCCCTGGAAGAATATATTGTCGCCTATCCGGCGGTCTCCCACCACCTTGGTGAGATAATTGCTGGCTATGGAATACGCCAGTCCGGCGATCAGGTCCTCCTTGCGCGCCCCCGATCGCTGATGCGCCACCAGGTCAGATTCCATGAAGACCGTGCAGCGTTCGCCGCAGCCGACGGGACATTTGGCACACAACGCTTTCTCTCCAAATTCCTGCTCGATATTGATCTTCAGCTTCTCGGCTTGCTCCTGCAGAAACGATCCGGTGCCGGCGGCGCACGCCTTGTTCATCTCGAAATCGACCACCGCGCGGTCACGGAGTGAGATGTACTTGGAGTCCTGGCCGCCGATTTCGAATATGGTGTCCACCGTTGGATCGATGTTGACCGCGGCCGTCGCCTGTGCGGTGATTTCGTTGCGGACCACATCTGCTCCCACGTAGTCGCCGATCAGATACCGCCCGGATCCGGTGGTACCAACTGCCCTCACCATCACTCGCTCCCCTACCTCGAGACCCACCTCGGCAAGACCGCGGCGGACCGCCTCAATTGGTCTCCCTTCCGTCATGAGATAGCGCCTGGCGATTACTCGCCGATCACGGTCAATCAGGACGATGTTCGTCGAAAGAGACCCTATGTCAATTCCCATGAACAGGTCCAACCCATCGAAATCGCGGGGAGCGGTGGACAGCGTGACATCGTAATGTTTGGAATCGGGGTGGTCGTACGACAGTGCGTCTCGGCCCGATTCCACGACCTTCTGAAACTTCAGGTAAGCATCGATTCGGGTCGGATCGAATGACTGAACTCGGGCGCCCGCTTCAAGCGCAAGAAGTGCCGCCCCCAACGCACTCATGACATTGAAATGTTCCGGGATGATCAACTCGCCGTCACGGAGACCGAGCAACTCGGTAAAGGCCCGCACCATGCCGGGGTTCGCCGCCACTCCCCCTTCAAACGCCACTGGCGGATCGAACCGTTTTCCCCGGGCAATGGCACCTTTGAAATTCCGTGCGACGGCAAAACAGAGCCCGGCCACGATGTCATAATCGGGCGCTGCCATTTGTTGAAGATGAATCATATCCGACTTGGCAAACACCGAACAGCGCCCGGCGATACGCGCCGGGTTCTTTGACTTGAGCGCGAGTTGACCAAATTGCTCCTCGATGGAAATATTCAAGCGTCCCGCCTGCTGGTCCAGAAAGGAGCCGGTCCCGGCAGCGCACTGAGCATTCATGGCGAAGTCTATCACTGCTCGGCTGGTAGTATCCAGAATGAGTAGCTTCGAGTCCTCACCTCCCATCTCGATGACCGTCCTCACGTTCGGCAGGAGATGGAAATTGGCGGCCGCCAAGGCTGCGATCTCGCCGAAACTGGACCCGCCAAGTATGGACTGAGCCGTTTTGCACCCTATGCCGGTAAGCCCGACATGAAGGCCCGGTGCGGTCAATTCGGTGAAATCCTGTTGTATGATGTCTCGCAGGGTCTCAAACGGCCCGTCGGTGAACCGTCGATAGACGCTCCGCTCTATTACACCTTCACGAACCAACACAACTTTGACGGCGACCGAGCCGATATCGATTCCCAGTGCTGTCCGTGTAGTCCCCATACTGATATGAGATATATGCCGCCGTCGGCCGGTGCAAGAGAATAATTATCGCTCCCGAGAATCCGGTTGTTTCAGCCTGTCTCTCGTCTATATTCTCGTATTCGGCAAGGATGTTTCGTATGCGAGTGGTGATTCAGCGTACTACCGGAGTGACGGTACGGATCGATGACCGGATATTCAGCCAGACCGGACCTGGTCTGCTGGTCCTCTTCGGAACACGGACCGGTGATACCGAGCAGTCGTGTCTGGCGCTGGCGGACAAATTAGTGAACTTGCGGATATTCGAAGACGCCCAGGGGAAAATGAATCTCTCGGCCCTCGATGTACGAGCGGAGATCATGGTGGTATCGCAGTTCACACTGTACGCGGACACCCGCAAAGGGAGGCGGCCGGCGTTCACCGATGCCATGGAGCCGATTGAGGCGGAAAGGCTATACGATCGATTTGTCGTGGCCATTTCAGCCAGCGGCTTGACCACTCGGTCCGGCTCGTTTGGGGCCAAAATGGAAGTGGCATTCGTAAACCACGGGCCGGTGACAATACTACTTGAGCATGACATACTCCAATCTTCATAGGCTTGCACAGCGGTATCGGTTGGTGCTGGGCTCAGGTTCTCCCCGGCGATTCGAGTTGCTTACCGAACTCGGTGTCCGCTTTGAGCGAATCGTACCCGACCTGCACGAATCAATGGCCCCCGGAGAGCACCCGTATCATTTCGCCAAGCGGCTGGCCGAAGACAAGGCACACGAGGTGGCGATTCGACTGAACGATCAATCATTGGTCATCGGGTGCGACACGATCGTCGTCCTTGGCGACCAGGTACTTCAGAAACCGATTGACGAACCAGACGCCGCGCGAATCCTGTCGATGCTGTCAGGAAACGCGCACGTGGTCTGTTCGGCCGTGGCACTGGCACTGCACAACCGCATTCTGGAGTCATCGTACGAGCTCACCCACGTGTATTTCAACACGATCACTGCGAGTCAGATCCAAGATTACATTGCGACGGGCGAGCCGATGGACAAGGCCGGCGCCTACGGCATTCAGGGTATGGGGGCTTTTTTAGTTGACAGAATCGAGGGAAACCTTGATACTGTTGTCGGTCTGCCCCGGACGCTGCTGGACAATCTGGCCGGGCGGGTAATGTCCTGTGTGTCAAGAGATTAGGCTGTGTGTGACGGTTGATGGGCGAAGTACATGTTAAACTGGGAATGCTGCTGAAGCTCGAACGCGAGCGGCGAAACCTTGCTCTGGCCGATCTCTCACAGGAACTGAAAATCTCAGAGACAAATCTCCAGCACATCGAGGACGGCAACGTGGCCGCCCTTCCCAGTGAGTTGTATTTCAATCTGTTCGGCAAGTCGTACGCCGAAGCGCTCGGGATCGATTTCGCGAGAACGATAGAGGCCATCCGCGAGGATCTGGGGGAACCGATTGAGCCGACCAACGGCGCCATGCTGCCGGCCGATGAACGACCGAGATCCGAGCGAAAGACGGATGGCGCCGAGCCACCGGCAGAGACGCAGGGGAAACCGAGCGTGAATATCGGGTCGATGGTGACTATCATACTGCTCGCTATCGTTGCTATCCTGATCTGGATCTGGTTCGCGCCGGACAAAAAGGTGATGTTGTTCGAAAAGAATCGCGCCAACGGTCTTCCGGGCCGAGAGAAATCAGCCTCGGAACTGGCAGACTCGTTCGGCCGCAAAAGCACCGAACCGGCCAACTTGAATCTGAAACTCATTGCCCGCGACCGCTCGTGGGCGACCGTACTGACCGACGGTGACACTGCGCTCGCCACTACGCTCAAACCCTGGCGCGAGTACACGGTCGGCGCTCGCGACAAACTGGTCATTTCACTTCAGGCGCCGTTGTCGGTCGATGCTTTCGTCAATAATCGACGGGTCGACCTGAGCGACCCGGAAAAGGGTACAGTAGAAAAAGTTGAGGTCACACTGGCGAACCTGGAGTTGTACATCAAAACACCGGGCGCCGACACTCTTGGGGCAGATTCGCTCGGCGCCGACAAGCCGCGACAGACGCTGTCCGAAACGGTACGTTTAGCAGCCGATAGTCTGGTCGCCAACCCTCCGCTGCGACCGCCCAAGTCTGAAACCGCCGATGCACGCCGCGACACTGTGAGGTGATGCAATGGGAATCAAAAAAATACTCGCACGCTATCAGCTCGGTCAGTTGCGCCGTCGAGTACAGCCTTTCGACTTCAACGTACCGGCAGACCTGTTGAAATGCCGGCACGTGCTTATCTGCCTCCCCAACGGGCTGCGGGAGCTGACCCTGGTAAAGCAGTTTTTGCCGACTATCACCTATCTGTTCGGCAAAGCTGATGTTACGCTGCTGGCGATGCCGGGATTGCAGGTGACCGACATTTACCCCCGCAAAGGATTCCAACTGGTGACGCCGTCGGTCGATCAACTTGGCTGGGCCGGAGTCCCCAAGAAAGGATTCCTGAGCATGCTGCAAGGGTACAACATCGACACCGTTCTTGACCTTACCTTGGAAAGCTCGGTGTTCACATCGACAGTTCTGCTGAGTCTCCCCAAAGCCATACGGATAGGCCGCGGAAATCACCTCGGGGCCCCATACTACAATCTTGAGATCAAAACCAAATTCCTCCGGGACGAACGCAACATTTATCGTTCTCTCCTGGAGATACTCGGCGAGATCATGAACCGCCGGGTACAACCGCTCGGAGCCGGCGCCGCAAACTGAATCTGGAGGATCCGTGTACCTACAGCGACTCGACATACTCGGTTTCAAGTCCTTTGCCAACAAGACGACCGTCACGTTCGCCAATGGCGTAACGGCCATTGTCGGCCCGAACGGTTGCGGCAAGACTAATGTGCTCGATGCGCTTCGCTGGGTCCTTGGGGAGCAGCGCCCGACGCTTCTTCGCGGCGGCAAGATGGAAGAGGTGATTTTCAACGGAACACGCGAGATGAAACCGCTCGGGATGTCCGAAGTCACCCTGACGGTCGTCAACGACCGGGGCGTTCTGCCCACCGAATATTCGGAGGTCCAGATCACCCGCAGACTGTTCCGAAGCGGTGAATCCGAATACCTGCTCAATCGTGTTCCCTGCCGTTTGAAGGACATCACCGACCTGTTCCTCGACACCGGCATGGGGCCGCATTCGTATTCCGTGATCCAACAGGATATGATCGATTCGGTCATCTCCGACCGGGCCGAAGAACGGCGCCTGCTGTTCGAGGAGGCAGCCGGTATCACCAAGTACAAGCAGCGCAAGAAGGCGGCGCTTAGAAAGCTCGAGGCCACCGAAAACGACTTTCTGCGACTCAAGGATATCTACGCCGAAGTCAAGACGCAGACGAACTCGCTCTATCGGCAACACAAGAAGGCCGAGCGGTACCAGAAGATCGCCGACGAGATCCGGCAGTGGGACCTGTACCTCAATTCCCAGCGACTCCAGACTATTGAGTTGGAAAAACGAGAATTGAAAGCCGTCTGCGATGGTCTCGTCGATCAGCGCAACGGATACAATACCGAGCTGGACGGTGTCTCCGCTGCATTGGAAGCGGATCGAAAGGAACTTCTCGATATCGAGCACGAGCTCACCAATGTCGGCAATCAGATTTACACCGAGTCCGAAAGGGCGCACGGTCTGGAACGGCAGATCTCTGTCTGCAAGGAGAAGCGGCAGAACGCCGAAACGCTCATGGAGCGGAACACGGTCGACATTGCGTCGATGTCCAACCGCGTCAGCTTTCTGGACGAGCAGGCAACGCTGACGCAAAAAGAACTGGCCGAGCAGATGCAGTCGCGTGACACTGTCGCCACTCAGCTTGGCGAAGCCGAATCGGCCCAGGCTGAGGCGGACCGCCAGTTGCTGACTTCGAGGACATCGCGCGAGGCTGAGAACCGTCGGCTGATAGAACTCGAAGGAAAACTCTCTTCCGGACGTACCGAAGAGACGAATCTCCGCGAGCAGGAAACCGAACTGGCAACGCAACTGGTGGCTCTGGACCGTCAGGTCACCGAGGCTTCCCCAAGGCAACAGGATCTTCTGGTCCAGCACGAGCAGCGCCACAGCCTGCTCAACGAACTGCTGACTCGTAAGTCGGAATTCGAGCAGCGCCAGAACTCGCTGACCGAGCAGATCGAACGGTTCGCCGATGAAAGCGAGGAGATCAATCTTGAGATCGCGAATCTGAGCGCCTCGATCGAAGCCTGTGAGGCACGCAGGAATCTCCTGGCCGAGATGATGCTCCATTACGAGGGGCATGAATCCGGACTCGTCGCCGCCATGGAGGTCAGGGAACGATGGCCCGGCGTTGCCGGTACCGTGGCCGACCAGTTTGTCCCGGTCGAAGGCCTGGAGATCGCACTGGAAGCGGCTCTTGGCAGCATGGCCGGATTCATGATCTGCCGGGATCGCCAGACCGCGGAGAGCATTGTCACCTATCTCAAAGCTGAGAACAAAGGCAGAATCGGCATCCTCGTGCCGGATTCGGGTACGCTTAACCCGGTGGTCCGGCGTCCCGAGATCGATGCCGAGAGTTTCCTGGGATGGTTGGAGACCTTTGTCAGCACTGATGACACGCTCCGACCGTTGAAAGAGGCGGTCCTCTCGCGCACCGCCGTTTTCAAGGCCGGCGCCGACCCAACGACGATTCTCGAACGTCTCCCCTATGGCTTCGGCGCGGTATCCACCGATGGCGTTCTGTATTCCAAAAATGTAATCGCCGGCGGGTCCGATGACCGGTTCCCTCTCTTTCGGCGCAAAGAGAAAGTGCTGGAGCAGGAGCGGATGATCTCCGAGTTGACTACCCGACAACAAGCTGCCCGCGACAGAAAAAACCATCTGGTAGCACAGTTGGCAGCCGCCAGGGCGGAATCTTCGACGTTGGCTTCCGCTACCGAGAGCTTGAAGGAAGAGATCGAAACGGCACAGCAAGGCCTTGCCGAGCTCGATTTCCAGCGGCGCACGCTGGCCTCCGAGTTCGAGCGGTGGGATAAAGAACGTTCCTCTCTGCGAAACCGCCTGGCGTCCATCCGTGGCCGACAGTACAATCTGGGTCTCGATTTCAGTCAACTCGCCGGTGAACGCGAATCGCTTGTTTCCCAAATGTCCTCATTTGCCGGGCGCCTGGAAGACTGCGAGCGAGCCGCAACCGAGGCACTCGAGCGTGTGGCCCGCCTGCAGGTAGCCATGGTGGAGGCGCGCAGCAAAACAGAGCAGACCGAAAGCCGCATCGCTCACCTGCAGGAGATAAAGCGGGATATCGAGCAGACACTGGCGTCCAAGCGGGATGAGATATCGCAGGCACAGGATGAGATTGCATCCTCGGTCGCGGCCATAGCCGATCTGGAACAGCAGCTCAAGGCAGCATTTGATACGCGCGACGAACTGCTCGCCGAACAGACCCGCCTCCGCTACCAGCAGAGCGAGGTCAATGAACGCATGGCCGCCAAAGAGGGTCGGGCCAAGGAACTGCGGGTGCAGCGGGACACGTTTGGCGATAAGATCCACCAGTTGGAAATGCGTCTGACGGCAATCGACGCTGAGATCAGAGGGATCTGCGATCACGTGCGTGACGAAGCGGATGTCGACATTACCGAGCTGTCGGTTGCTCGCCCGAATGAGACCATTTCCGATGACGCCGCCCGCGAGCACGTCGTGAATCTCAAGGAGCAGCTCAAGAAATTCGGCGCGGTCAATCTCCTCGCCCTGGAAGAGTATCGAACGACCAGCGACCGGGAGAAGTTCCTGGCCACGCAGCTTGCCGATCTCACGACGGCCAAGAATGACCTGGCCACGACGATCACGCGTATCAATGAAACCGCTCGTCAGATGTTCATGCAGACATTCGACAAGGCGCGCGAGAATTTCAAGTCCCTGTTTGTCGAGTTGTTTAGCGGCGGCGAGGCGGATGTCCGGTTGGAAGATACGTCCGACCCCCTCGAATCCAATATCGAGATCATCGCCCGCCCGCGCGGCAAAAAGCTCCTCTCCATCACCATGATGTCCGGCGGCGAGCGGGCATTGACCGCCATTTCGCTGCTGTTTTCCCTCTACCTGGTCAAACCGTCGCCGTTCTGCATTCTCGACGAGATCGATGCGCCGCTTGATGACGCCAACTGTCACCGTTTTCTGAAGATCATCCGCAAGTTCTCCGAACAGACGCAGTTCATAACCATCACCCACAACAAGATCACCATGGAAGCGGCCGACAATCTGTATGGCATCACCATGGAACAGCCGGGCGTATCAAAGCTGGTTGCAGTCCGATTCACATCGGGTGATGGCGCCGAGTCTTTGGTCATCGAAGAGAGCGCGGAGAGCCCGTCTGAATCGGAAGCAGTACCCGGGGCGGCAACGGCCGACCTTCCGGAGGCCATCCGGCAGCGCCTCCAGTCCGATATTACCGTTCCCGATGATCCGACCAGTTGAGCCGCTCATCTGATGTTCAATCCGTTCGAGAAGCTCAAACAGTCGCTGGTCAAAACCAAAGAGAATCTCCTCGGCAGAATCAGCCAGGTGGTGAATCGGCGCCGAATCGACGACGAGCTGCTTGACGAGATCGAGCAGATCCTCATCGAAGCGGACGTCGGCGTGAAGGCCACCATGCGTCTGATCGAAAGCATCAGAAGAAAAGCGGCCGAGCGTAATCTCAGCGATGGCGCCGATATCATGGGGCTGTTGAAGGAAGAGATTGCGGCAATACTCTCTCGCGAAGACGGCCAGGTATTCAGGCCGTCCGATGCCACACCGGTTATCTGGCTCATTGTCGGAGTCAACGGCGTGGGGAAAACGACCACCATCGGCAAGCTGGCTACCCATTTCGCATCACAGGGCAAGAAGGTCATTATCGGGGCGTGCGACACATTTCGAGCTGCCGCTATCGAGCAGGTGGCCATTTGGGCGGAGCGAAGTGGCGTCGAGATCATCATGACACAAAAAGGGGCCGACCCGGCAGCCGTGGCGTTTGATGCGGCCAGTGCCGCACGGGCACGCGGAGCCGACATTCTGCTGGTCGACACCGCGGGACGACTGCACACCAAGAGCAATCTGATGGAAGAGCTCAAGAAGATCGCCCGGGTAGTCCGGAAGGCGGCACCGGATGCGCCGGTATACAGCAAGTTGATCATCGACGGTAACACCGGACAGAATGCGCTGGCGCAAGTGAGGATATTCACCGATGCGGTCGGGTGTGACGGGCTCATAATCACCAAATTGGACGGAACCGCCAAAGGCGGGATCGTGATCGCAATCGCCGAGGAACTCGGCGTTCCAGTCGATTTCGTGGGGGTCGGCGAGGGGATCGACGATCTCCAGCGGTTCGACTCGCGGCAATTCGCAGAGGCTCTGTTTTCATCATGATCGAGATTTCCGTCACAACACACGATCGCGATGAAATGCTCGATGTCACTGCCCAGGTGCAGAAGGTGGTCTCGGACAGCGGCGCACGCGACGGTTATGTCATCTGTTTTGTGCCTCATACCACCGCCGGTATCACTATCAACGAGCACGCCGACCCGGATGTGTGCCGCGACATACTGCACAAGCTGCGCAAAGAGATACCGCAGAGCGACGGGTACAGACACGCCGAAGGAAATTCCGACGCCCACATCAAGGCATCGCTGATGGGATCGTCGGTGACAGTCATTTTCGAGAACAAGCGGCTGGTCCTGGGGACATGGCAGGGTATTTTCTTCTGCGAATTCGACGGACCCCGCAGCCGTACGCTGTTCGTCAAGGTTGTCAGCGATGCTTAAGATACGCATCCTCGCCGTGGGCAAAGACAAAGATGCCTGGGTGACGAAAGGGTGCGAGCACTACCTGAAGCTTCTGAGCAAGTATGCCGACATGCAGCTTGTCGTAATCCCCAATGTCAAATCATCCGCGTCCCTTTTTCCGAATGAAATTCGCAGCCGTGAAGCCGAGAAGTTCGAGAAGCATCGCGGCAAAGGGCTCTCCATAGCTCTCGCGGATTCCGGAAAGTGCATGAATTCACCAGCGTTTGCGCGACAGCTTGACCGCTGGCACGCTGCGAGCGGCGGGCGGATCGACTTTCTCATCGGGGGGCCATACGGACTGGATGCCCGGGTCACCGGCAGAGCGGATGCTTGTGTGTCCCTCTCCCCCATGACCTTCTCACATCAGTTGGTGCGGCTGGTGCTGCTGGAACAACTGTACCGCGCGTTTTCCATACTCGGCGGCACGCCGTACCACAAATGAAAGCGCCCTGCGGGGAGGAACGCAGAGCACTTTCAAAGGAAAGAGAAGCGGGGATCTTTATTTCATCAGGACCATTTTCCGGGTTTGGCTGAACTGGCCGGCATCGAGACGGTACAGATACACGCCCGAGGCAACCGCCTGACCGGATTGGTTGTCGCCATCCCAGACCAGATCAACGGTGCCGGCGTCGCTCGTGCCCTGGAATTCACGAACCAGATTGCCGGTCACATTGAATATCTGCAGAGTCCACGCGGACGCATGCGGCAGAGCGAAGCTTATCTGGGTCGACGGGTTGAACGGATTCGGATAGTTCTGTAACAGCGCGAACTCTTCAGGCATCGCGTTCGACTTCTGGGTGGTCGCATACGGCCGGCCGCTGTAGTCGGCCATTTCGGTGTAACTGATATTGGGGTGCTCGGCACCAGTGTACGGAATTTCGAGGATGGTATTGCGACCGGGCGCTATAGCGTTCGGCCCGACATCGAACACGAGCAGCTTGAGTTGTCCGTTGTCGACCGCGTATTTCAGGTCCATCCCCCGCGCCGCCGGCGCCAGCCGCGGCTCGTCGACGGTGACACCACCCGGAAGATCGCAGACGATATAGGCCGCGCCCACCGTACTGATGGCATCCGTAGAGATCGCCATGACACCGTTCTCGAATTCGGTCGTAACCAGCAGTCGCTCAGGATACGGCACGATTTTGGGAACCGGGTCAGCATCGCCGACGATCACGCGGATCAGGTACGCGAGGTCAGCAACAGTGAGCGTCAGGCCGTCGCCGGTTACATCGGTGGCGGCAATCTGACCGGTGACGCTGATCGTGAACGCGCTCAGCCCCTTTATAAAGTAGTTGGTGAATACGACGGCATCGGCGATCTCGTACGCCAGACCGTTCAGGTTAATATCGCCGCGGTCGTCGATTGAATCAGGGTGGATGATGCAGATACCGCCGTTGATATATTCGACACAACGGGACGGCGCCCCCTTGGCTCCGGGCACGATGCAGTTGTCGGAGGCCCCTACTCCGAACGGGCGAGCCGACTCTGGATAATTCACGTCATCAGTCTCATCCCAAATCAACTGGTGTTCGACATTGTAAATACGCCGGTCAATATACAACTCGGTTCCGGTGGTGTCTGAGAAGGAGTTGTCGCCGCAGTCGTACCAGACGAAGTTGACCGGCACGAATTGCCCGCCAAGCGTCTGGTCGTTGGAGATGAGAAAATTCATGCGGGCAAGGAGGCCATCGGGCAGTTTGGTCGAATCCGGCGGGTGATGAGCACCGTTGTTGATTTCAGCCAGGCCGACCAGCCGCACCACTCCGGACGGACATGCCGAACCGCAGTTGCCGCTGCCGAGGTTGTACGTAAAGTACTCCCAGCCGGTAATGTCACTGCCGGACAGGGTGGCAGATTGGAAACTCACGGCCGAGGCATCATAGCTCATCAACAGATCAAAACCGCCGATCGGCTTGTTGGTCTGAACGTTCAAGTCGACGCTGGTGTACACGCCGACAGGCGTGCAAGGCCCGCCATCGACCATCAACCGCACACACACATCGCAGTCCGGCTTCTGATTTATGGTCACATGAATCGTGTCGCGCACTACGTGGCAGCCATCGGTGGCCTCCACGCAGAGTTCGATCGGCCCGAAGCTCGAAGGCAGGAAGCATATGGCGCCATCGTTTGGACCGAGCGGGCGATATGTCCCCGGGCCACATACTTGCGTAATGGTCACCGAACCATCGGCATCCGTCACACTGATACCGGAGATGCAAACTGAATCCGGGTCATCGGGACACCTGTTGAAGCTGAGATTGTCCGGGATCGTCAGCACGGGCGCCTGGTCTTCGGTGACAGTAACGGTCGTCTGACACGTATCGGCGCCACAGGGGCCGCTCGCGATGATGCGAACGTTGGTGACTCCTGCCGAACTGACCGGCAGACACACCGAGCCATTGGTGTAGAAACCGGATGGGCTCACCGAGATCTGGACATCGGTACCGGTGATAGTTACCGGGAAGCAGATCGTGTCGGGCTGGAGCAGGCACATGATCGTATCGACAGTGGCCGGACAGACAACGTTGGGAGCGATCCCCTGTGTGACGACAAGGTTGAATTCACAGGTGTCATTGCCGCACAAGGATTCCGCGATCACGGTTATCGGATACGTCCCGGCCTGAGTCACGTAGACACTCACCCGACCGGTGGCCGGGTCGTAGCTGCCGGCAGGCAGAACACGTACAGTAGCGGTAGATGGCGTGACGAGCGCCGATACACGGATCGAATCCGGACCACAGATCGCCGCATGCTGGTCCCCTTCAGGGCAACTGATAGTTGCGGATGCCCCCTGAGCAAAGGTATAGCGAACGGTGTCGACAGCCTGTGCGCCGCAGGAGTCCTCAACGGTGACGATCAACGTGGTCAATCCATAGGCGGCAGGCGTAAAACAGACCTGAGAGCCCTGGACTGTCCCGATGTTGCTGGTGATACTCCGAATATTATTGTCCGGGTCGAGTCTGGTAATGGGCTGACAGATCTCCGGCAACGTGCACACGGTCATCGAAGTGTCCCGGCCGGCCGCTACCTGCGGCGGGCGGTTGAGCACGGCCGTGACGGTGAATGAGCAAGTGTCCTCGGCGCATCCGGTGGCAGTCGCCAATGTAACGGAGTAGCTACCGGACGTGAAGATCGGCACGCAGACCTGCTGACCGTTGAGATAGCCGCCACTGACGACCTTCACGGAAACGCCTGACGGCTCGGTGGCAAAATCATAGCAGAGTGTGTCCGGACTGCAGAGGAACACGCTTTGGTTGCCGGCACAGGTAAGCTGTGCAGCCGGCATGAAATTGACGCGAGCACGAATGAAGCACGTGTCGCTGGTGCATTCAGCCCGAGACACAACCCGAATCAGATAGAGTCCGGCAGTGTCGGCGAAGAACCGGACGGTTCCGCCTGCATACGTGCCGAGGCTTGTCGTAACGTTGGTATCATCTCCCGTGATTGTCAGCGGGACAAAGACGGAATCCGGTCCGCACTGAGCCGTGGTAAATTCCTCGCCGCTTGGGCAGATAATGTCGGTGGTGGTCCCCTGGCGAACCCGGATGCAGATGTCGATCGAGTCCTTCGCGCCGCAGATATCGGTGGCGATCACCGGTACACAGGTCGTGCCTGTATCGGCGAGATAGATGCAGATATTGCCGAACTCGGAGCTGTAGGTCCCACCAAAAACAGTCACATTGAGCAGATTGTTGTCAGCATCGGTGACCGTAAGTGGCACACAGGCGAGAAGATAGCCGCAGGCTACGAAGACAGTGTCTGTCGGTATGTAGGTGATGACCGGCGGTGTATTCTGTAGGGCGCGGATAAAAATCTGATCGG